>JASFPE010000019.1:0-24668 GCA_050116155.1 Desulfobacterales bacterium | reverse complement strand
CGGAAATCGTATCCGCATTCATCACAAAATTTGCTGGTAGAGGTAAAATTGGCTCCACATTCTGGGCAGGCGAGTTCTAATTTGGCTCCACATTCTTTACAGAACTTAGCCCCTTCACGATTGTCAAACTGGCATTCTGGGCATTTCATTTTTAGCCCTCCATCTTTAATTTAAGCAGTTTGAAATGATGTGAAGGAATTTCAGTCGATTTATTTAAAGGAAATACCTTAATTAGGACTTCGTGTCAATTATATGGATATACAACATCTTGTGATTGGTTGATGGAAAGGATTTTTTGGATATCTTGCTGATATCACAGAATCAGCGAGGTTACATGTATATTGAGATAATCGGCAAAAAACCGCCCCTCAGAAAACCTGTGATTTTCATAAGATATCACAACTTGCCCCAAGGTTGTGATTAGTAGGTATCACCACTCGGGTAGAATTGCAGATATCATCAAAACCGGTCGCCAGGTTAAGAAAATCTTGAATTTCATTATAGTAAAATCATCTCCGTTTACCGACACTTTAATTCCTAAATTCCAAAATCCTCTGCTATCTGTCTTATGTTTCCTGACACCTGACACCTGAAACCTTAGTTTCTGAATCCTTAAACTAATCCTCCCTTGACTGCCCATAAGCACTAGGATATTCACAAATAGGATGGTTCAAGGTTCAGGGTTCAAGGTTCAAGGGTTAAAAAGAAAATGGCAAGCAGCATAGCGCAAAGCGTCGAATCATCATGACCTAAATTTCATATCAGATTTTCAACATCTTTCCCAATTTTTGCTAATGAGGTGTGTCATGGAAGAACAGATCGTGTTTGGAGAGCAAATGGTTCCGCTAAAACTTCCGAAAAATGCTTTTAGTGCACCCCCCGGGCTTTCGACTACGCTATCCCCGGTAGATGATGTCGAAGAGGCGATTCGGCAAGCACTAAATAAACCATTGGGCCGTCCGCCCCTTGGCGAGTTGGTCAAGCCAAATTGGAAAGTTACAATTGCTTTTGACGATCCAACCGTGCCCTGTTTTGGACCGATGTGGGAGCCGGCCATTAAGCTGGTGATTGAAGAGCTCGAAAAGGCCGGCGTCAAACGATCCAATATAACATTGCTCTGTGCTAATGGGCTGCATAGAAAGTTTACCCGCCTTGAGCTGGCCGGAATCATCGGGGAAGACCTCGTCAAGGAATTCGGATACCGGCTGTTATGCCACGATGCCGAAGACGCAGAAAATCTGACGTGCCTGGGGAGAACGGAATCCGGGTATGACGTAGAAATTAACAAGCTGGTCACCGATGCCGACCTTACGATTTATATCAATACGGTAGTATGGCGCGGATTCAATGGGGGTTGGAAGTCTGTCTGCGTGGGATTGGGATCCTACCGCTGCATTCGGTGGCATCACACACCGGATGGCATGTCTATGTCGATGGAAAAAAATCGCATGCATGAAATGTTAAATGAAATGGGGTCTGTCATTGAAAACAACCTCGGAAAAGAAAGGATTTTCAAGCTTGAAACTGCCCTGGCCAATCCCTTGCAGGTACATAAGGTTTGGGCGGGTGGTGTTTTTGAAACCAGAGAAGCGGTGCTGGCGCTGATGAAATCTCATCTCAAGCCGCGGCGCGAAATAATCAGGGAAAAAGCCGATATCGTTTTATACGGAATACCGAATTGGAGCCCGTATGCTGCTTTTTCCGTGATGAATCCGATACTCACAGTGCTGTCCACCGGTTTGGGCTATTTTGGCGGTGTTATCGAAGCCATGGGAAAGCCAGGCTGCTCCGTCATTTTGGTGAGTCCGTGCCCGGATCAGTGGAATCACACCCATCATCCTACTCACCAAGAGATCTGGGAGCGAATTCTGCCCAATTACAAGGACCCTTACGAGATTGCCGATATTTTTGAAGATGATTTTGCAAACAGGCCCGAGTATATCTATAAATATCGGTTTTGCCACGGTTTTCATCCCATGCACGGTCTCATGACCACCTATCCGTTGAAACGCCTGCAACATGCATCCCGGGTGTTTGTGGCCGGCGCCGAAAGCCCGCATTTGATCCAGCATCTCGGATTTGATCCAACCCCTACGGCTGAAGAGGCCATTCAAAAAGCACTGGATATCCATGGAAAAGATGCTTCCATTGCCTTTGTGAAATATCCGGTTCTCACTTATAGGCAGTAAGAATCAGGTTTCAGGTGTCGGGTTTCAGGTGTCAGCCTCGTCAATTCGGAAGGCGGAAGGCGGAAGGCGGAAAACAAAAATAAAACACGAAATCGAAAGTTCATAGACATCGTGCCTTATATTTTTTTGCCGCAAACCGCAGACCTCTAACCTAACGCTATCTTTTTGACTTTGAATCCTTCTTAAGCCTTGAATCCTGAACCCAGAACCTTTGAACCTCATGCTAGATAGCTTTAATATTAAGCGGTGGCGGTATTTCTTTGATACAGCGAAATCCGAGCCAGTGGGCGCCATCGTTAGGATCTTCGGGTGTCCAGCGACAGGTAACCCTGACAAACGTCGCCGAACCCAGAAAGCAGCCGCCCCGCATGGGCAAAGTGTCCTCCAGCCAGGTGCCTTCACACATTTCCCAGACATTGCCGCACATGTCATAACAGCCATATGGACTCATGCCTTTGTCGAAAAGACCAATTCTGGATGTGCGCCCCAGCTGCAGCTCTCTTGAATTACACCTTTGCTCAAGGAATTCATTGCCCCACGTCCACCACCGGCCATCGGTGCCACGGCCGGCTTTTTCCCATTGCGCTTCTGTGGGAAGCGACTTGCCGGCCCATCTTGCATAGGCTCTGGCGTCATCCCAGCCCACGAAAACAACCGGCTGCATCGGTTTTCCCCAGGAAGGATGATCAAAGAGCATGGGTGCTCGATGGTCGGTATGCTCGATAAATTTACGATACTGGTAGTTGGTGACCGGATATCGATCTATATAGTATGCGTGTAAGTGCACACTTCGGGCCGGTATTTCAGTGGCAAATACAGGATTTTCTTTTTCATCCATCAGAAGGATTTTGTAAAGATCTTCCTGGCCAATTCCCATCGTAAATGCGCCCTCAGGCACGAGCACCATCTCGGCATTATCAACGGGAGAGATGATTGTCTGCGGTAAGGAGCCGTCACTCAGTGTCTCAAATATATCCCAGCGTTTCTGCACAGTTGGTTTCCTCGGGATGAAATTCGAAAATATATCAACGTTAACCGTTCGACTTTTATATCAGGCTATAAATCAATATAATCTTAGATTCCTATCAAATAAAGTATTAAATGTGTTTTTTAAGAATTCAGGAGGTATTTTTTGAAAAATTGTCTCTATATTTGCGATACGCTAAATAAGGATATCTTCGAAAACATCCGGATTTGCGGGATCATGAGCAAACGTGTTGAAGGCCGCTAAAATGTTAGGCTGGCTAGCGGTATTCTTTATGGCATGGGATATCATCGGCGGGATGATAAAGCGAAATGCTTTTCGTTCGGGGACGTTTATATCCTTTATTTTACCGGCTTCTTTAATTCTTACCAATGCGGCTCCCATTACGATAATCGTCTCGGTTCCGTTGATATGATAATGGTTTCCGCGAACGGCTTCAGGATGGCTTATGACGATATGGGCGTTGTGCTGCTTATCCAGATAACCTTCTGCAATGGGTTCAAAAACAAACCCGCGCACGTCCGAGTGAACTTTTATTTCTTCCACATTTACAGTCATAAATTACCGGCCTATCAGTTTTTAAATTAACTTTGCACCGTAGCCAACCTGATAAGATGAGCCCTGTAATTCTTGACACCATATGATTTTGACGTCAAGATTTTGATGGCTTTTCTTCACAAATTGCTTCGGTGGTTTGTTTATTGCTATGGATATTTGATCTCCCTGTAAAAGGTCTTCATGAGATTCGAAATACAATCCCCCTAGACTAAAGTTGTACATAGTGCCTCTGTAAAAAAAATCAGGTACACTCGTATTGTGCAGAATAGGGGTTTCACACGGAATTCGCTCATTTTCCCTGCGTTCAATATCGGTATGCATTTTTTCTCTCTCCCGCTCGATCCAGTTAATCTCGGGCAACTGTTAGAAGCGATTATATTCTCACAACGAAGTTTGGCAGCCTCTGCATATCATTAAGCCGTTTACTTCGGTTAGTTTAGAAGCCATAACTGGCTCACCGCAGCGCTCGCATGGATTTGAGGGTTCAATTTTGGCTTTCGGAGGCAATTGCATTTGTACTTCTTCAACATTGAAGAGATTTTCAGTTGGCTTTTCTAAAATATCAAAATTTCTTTTCTGATGCAGTCTTTTAAACTCCTCTCGCTCTGATTCGGTTGCCGTGTCAGTCTGTATTTTCTTTAATCGACACATTTTTTAAAGTCTTCTTTGGCTAAAATATCTTCTGCTTTCATTTTTATTTTTTAAATTCCGGCTTTCTTCGCTCCAGAAATGCGGAGATGCCTTCCCTGGCAGCATCGGTACAGGCAATTTCTCCAAATCCTTTATAACCGATTTCGAGTGCATCATCGAGGCTTTCGGTTGCTGCGCCGGCTTGAATTGTCTTTGCGGCAATGGAAACCGCTTCCTTGCTGAGCACCTGCTTGCCTGCCCTGGGTTCATCCGGCACTTCAATAGCCGGGATATCGAATTTTCCATCGGCTGGCTGAGGTATTTTCCCCTGAAGCCGGCGGACTTCATCAATGGCGGCCGCTATTAATGCTGGAAAATCTTCGGTAATTTTGGAGACCATGCCGACCTCGATCGCATCTATGGCGCTCAGGGGTCTGCCAAAACAGATCATTTCATGGAATAGACTGGCACCCTGGGGCCATTTGCGGTATGGGACCACACAGCCACCGATTCCCGGCAAGATTCCCAGAGTGATTTCCGGAAATTGCAGCATTGCGTTTTGGGTGGCCACGATGCTGTGGCAGCGAATGGCAATTTCCAAGCCCCCGCCTAAAGCCATCCCATTGATGGCTGCCACCACCGGTTTTTTCATTTGATCCATAAACATCTGTACTTTAGCGCAGTCTCTCGCGTATTGGGCGGAAGACTCGGGATTACCGAGCATTTCCGGAAATTTGCCGATGTCTGCACCGGCAGAAAATGCCGCGGTGCCATAGCCGGTGATCACAAAACCGGCGACCTCGGGATCGTCGGCAAACTGCTTTAAAACGGCCAGAATCTCATCGGTTAATTCATCGTTGAGGGCATTCATGGCCTGGGGACGACGAATGGTTATGATTTTAATGCCGTCCATGTCATCGACCAGAATAAAGCGCCGAAAGTCCTGATAATCTGAAAATGATTGCGTAGCTGTGGGAAAGCCCGGTCGGTCGGCTTTAAATTTTTGCATGATGCGGTCGACTTCCTCTTCTCCCATATCGCGCATCAGATCTAACGGCCCTTTGCGGAATCCTAGTGCAACCTGGCAACCAAAGTTCAAATCGGCTTTGGTTCCGATCCCGCGATCAATAATATCGAAGGACTGCGAAAACAGAATTCCCAACAGCCGATCCCGAACATTGCTTTTCACCTTTTCGGGAACCTCTATCGGGCTGCCGGGGCGATGGGTTAACCAGCGATCCACTGAAGCTAAAATAGGTGCGGGTTGGTAGTGAGCACCTTCCTCCATTTGGAGGGTGTTGGTTTCAATTATAATGGGGTTTCCGTTGGCCATATTTAACACAAAAAAAGGCCCGGCAAATACAAATTCTTCTGCGACTTTGTCTACCTGGCTGACGGTGGCCTGGTTTAACAAATAAGCGGATTCGTTGCACCAATTATCAAAGACCCGATCCAAGATAAAGCAGATGGCATTGGCGGTGATGATTGGGGCTTTACCGGTTCTGGCAAAAAACCAGAACAAATAATTCAGCGTTTCCTGGCTGCCCCCATCCCATGAGATGACTTCAACCGGCAGGCTACGCCAGGCTGGTGCAAAAAAATGAGTGACCGTGGTGCGTTGCGGGTGTTTCATTTTCAAGAAAAGCCTGTCTGCCGGTATTGAGGATGTATTGGAGGTGATGATCGTATCGTTGCTGACGATATTTTCGACCCTATCGAATATTTTTTGTTTGAGAGGGATGTCCTCTGTGGCGGCTTCGATAACCAGCTTGCAGTTTTTGATTTCTTCATATCGCGTGGTATAGACGATATTTTCCCTTACGGCTTCGGCTTTTTCCGGTTTCATCTTCTTTTTATCCACCGCCTTGTGGGTATATCCGATTATGCGCTGTTCGGCTTGCTTGAGGGGTTCTTCGGCGATGTCCACCAGAACGAGCCTGCAATGCGGCAAAGCGCTTTTGAGATAGTAACCGATATCCGGGCCGATGGTGCCGGCACCAATTACAGCGACTTCATCCGGTAATGGACGAGAGGGTTGAATGAGCAGTGGATTGTGCGCAGATCCATACAGATCTTTTTCATCAGCCATGATGCAGTCCCTTTCATTAACTTTTGCCAAAAGGCCAGTTTTGAATGATTAACAAAACCACCCGGATTATTTACTTGACTAAGGTCTGTATACCGTATACAAATTGATGTCAAGCTAATAAATGAACGCCTTTCAGAGTTTCAAGCATTTAAAATCATTGCAATTTAAAGGTAAGATGGACTTACATTGCGGTATACAATTACAGCTAAAATAACTTAAAGGAGGGTGCTATGGAAAAGAAAAAAGTATTTCTAACGGAAGATGAAATTCCCCGGCAATGGTACAATATTAATGCAGACATTAAAATGAATCCGCCGCTGGGTCCTGAAGGTCCAATATCGCCTGATATGCTGGCGCCGGTTTTCCCGATGAATTTGATCGAACAGGAAGTCAGTGCCGAAAGATGGATTGATATTCCGGAAGGTATTTTGGAAATTTTAAACATCTGGCGCCCAAGTCCTTTGGTAAGGGCCTATGCCCTGGAAAAGGCATTGGATACACCGGCCAGGATTTATTATAAATATGAAGGTGTCAGCCCTCCTGGAAGCCACAAGCCCAACACGGCAGTAGCCCAGGCCTATTACAACAAGGAATTCGGTATCAAGAAGTTGACCACCGAGACCGGCGCCGGGCAGTGGGGCAGTGCGCTTGCCTTTGCCTGTTCTCAATATGGGCTGGAATGTAAAGTATTCATGGTCAGAATCAGCTTCGACCAGAAGCCCTATCGCAAGACCATGATGGCCACCTGGGGTGCAAACTGTGTGGCCAGCCCCAGCACAGAGACAAAGGCCGGCCGTATGATTCTTGAAAAAGATCCGGACACCCCCGGAAGTCTTGGTATTGCGATTAGTGAGGCCATCGAAGCCGCCGTTACGGACGAGTCCGGTGAAACC
The DNA here is from genome assembly GCA_050116155.1 of Desulfobacterales bacterium. Classification (GTDB taxonomy): domain Bacteria; phylum Desulfobacterota; class Desulfobacteria; order Desulfobacterales; family JAHEIW01. Next base: position 17,324 of record JASFPE010000019.1, on the reverse strand, counting down.
CGATACTCATTGGGCAGTGTTCTCAACCATGTATTAATGCATCAGACCATTATTGGACTTGAAGCCAAAAAACAAATGGAAAAAATCGGTGAATACCCGGATGTCGTTATCGGATGTGCCGGGGGTGGCAGTAATTTTGCCGGCCTGGCGTTTCCATATGTGTATGACAAATTCAACGGTAAAGATATTGCCATTCATCCGGTTGAACCGACTGCATGTCCCACAATGACCAAGGCGCCTTTTTCTTATGACCATGGCGATACGGCCCAGATGACACCGCTGCTCCCCATGCACAGCCTCGGCCATACCTTCATACCCCCGCCGCTGCACGCCGGCGGTCTGCGTTATCATGGTATGGCTCCTCAGGTAAGCCAGCTGATTGACGAGGGCGTTCTGGAGCCGAAGGCCTTTCCGCAGATGGCCACCTATGAAGCCGGTATGCTGGTTGCGAAAACCGAAGGGTTTATCTCTGCTCCGGAGACCAATCATGCCCTGGCCTGTGTGGTGGATGAAGCCAAAAAAGCCAAAGAAGAAGGCAAAGAAAAGGTTATTCTGTTTAACTTCAGCGGTCACGGACTGATTGATCTGGGGGCCTACGAGCAATTCCTGGCCGGTCAACTTCAGGATTATGAATATCCGGCCGAAGAAATCGCGGAAGCTGAAAAAATCCTGGAGCAATACCCGAAACCGGAGCATATCAAAAGCCGCTAAAACAATTGCAGAGTGCACTACCCGGAAGTTATGGTAAACGCCAGAAAAAAACTGGAGCGTAGATGCCCCCGCCTGGGAGGGGCTGTTCCGTTTAAATACTGTATGGCCAGCGGCGAAGAGCGGCAACCTTGTTTCAAAGTCGTTGACTGCTGGTGGGAAACATTTGATATTGTCCGCTATCTGCAGGATAATTTACCTGAAGATCAGTTCAACCAGCTCATGCGGGCACGGCCAAGGCCCAAGATCGCCAGTCTGGTTGAACTGATTGAGAAGGCTAAAAGTCGGAATGGTTGACGACAGGATATTTTCCCAGGTTGTGTTGTTTATGATCTTACAATGGCCTTTTAACCGGGTCGATACGGCTAAAAGGCCAGAGTAAATCATTGGTTATAATACTGATAGAATAGATTTATAATCCGCATATTGTATAATTTTGGCTGCTTCATTTAACTACCTGCCTGTTTTTAAATATTCACCCCGTCCCAATCGGGTTGAAGGCGCAACATATCGATTTTTCATCAAAAGGCGGCTTGCCTATAGCTTCTTAGATTCTGCTTCATATTTTCCTGGGATAAATAGTTCAACATTTAAGGTATATATTCGGTGGGCATTATGAATAAAGTTTTAGTCAGTGATAATCTTGGAGAAGCCGGTATCAAAATGTTCGAAGAAGAACCGTCAATAGCGGTGGATGTGAAAACCGGGCTCGATCCGCAAGAACTAAAAACAATTATCGGCGACTATGATGCACTTGTTATTCGCAGTGCGACCAAGGTGACAGAAGAAATATTGGCGGCAGGCGTAAAGCTGAAAGTCGTCGGCCGGGCCGGCATCGGTTTGGATAACGTTGATATTTCAGCAGCCACCAAGCGCGGTGTTGTAGTAATGAACACCCCTACCGGAAACGTGATCACCACAGCCGAGCATACCATCGCCATGATGATGGCCTTGACGCGCAATATCCCGTGGGGGACGTCTTCCTTAAAGGCCGGACTCTGGGAAAAGAAAAAGCTTCAGGGCAGAGAAGTATTCAACAAGGTTCTGGGGATTATCGGATTCGGGAAGATAGGATCCATCGTGGCCGATCGTGCCCGGGGCTTGAAAATGCAAGTGATTATCCACGACCCTTTTGTGACCCCGGAACAAATTGAGAAGGCTGGTTTCGAACCGGTATCCATTAAGGAATTATATCAGCGATCGGATTACATCAGCCTGCATGTTCCCAAAATGAAAGAAACACTCGGGCTGCTTAACAAGGCCGCATTCGATCAGATGAAAGACGGCGTCATGATCATCAATTGTGCCCGTGGCGGAATCGTCGATGAAGACGATTTAAATGGAGCATTGATATCCGGCAAAGTTGCCGGTGCCGCACTGGATGTTTTCGAACACGAGCCCCCCGGCGTATGCCCACTATTTGAGATTGACCGCGTAATCTGTACACCCCATCTTGGAGCGTCAACGTTGGAGGCTCAGACGAATGTGGCCGTCCAGGTTGCCGAACAAATTATTGCATACCTCAAAGAGGGCACCGTCATCAACGCGGTAAACGTACCGGCGGTCAGCGGGGAGGTGCTTGATAAAATCGGCCCCTTGCTGACGCTTGCTGACCGAATGGGATTCCTGCTGGCGCAGCTGGCCGGCGGTCCCGTAAAAGAAGTCGTGATTGAATTTGCCGGGGACTTTCAGGATCATGATCTTTCACCGGTAAAGACGGCGGTTCTGAAAGGTCTTTTAACCCCAATGGTAAAAGATGATGTCAATTTCGTGAATGCCGAGGTTCTGGCCAAGGAAAGGGGTATCAAGGTAACCGAGGTAACCATCTCCGAAACCGAAGAGTATATTAATCTGATTACTGTGCAGGCAATCTCCGAGGAAGGCACCAATAAAGTTGCCGGTACAATTTTCGGCAAGAAAAATCCCCGCGTCGTAAATATAAATAATTTTCGTTTGGAGCTGCGTCCGGAAGGTCGGTTCGTGTTAATCCATAACCATGACGAGCCGGGTGCGATTGGAAGCATCGGATCTTTGCTGGGCGACAACAATATTAATATCAGCCGCATGCGGGTCGGACAGGAAGAAGGCGGCGATAAAACCATCATCTTTTTACGCACTGACGATCCCATCCCGAATGATGTCATGGATAAACTGAGAGAACTGCCGCTGAACATCAGTGTCAGAGCGTTCGAGTTGTAAGTTGTTGCGCGATGCAGGTTTCGGGGTACGGGTTTTCCAATTGCAGATTTCGGTATGCAAAGTTGCAGGCATAGGGCATGGTGTATGGGGCATAGGGTTAAAAGACAAATATGCAATTTAAGGCATGCCGTTTTTGCGCTATGCGCCGTGCTCCATAGCAATTTTTTTCATTTTGTAGCATGCGTTACGAGATATAGCGTGCGGGAACAATATTTCGAAGTTAAACAAATAACCAATAACTGATAACCATTAACACCAAATTGAGCGATCACGCTCAATTTGTGGGAGAAGAATATTGGCTGAACGCAGATTGCTGCTTGGAAATGAAGCCATCGCGCGAGGATTGGTAGAAAACGGTTGTGCGATTGCGACTTCCTACCCGGGGACGCCGGCGTCGGAAATTTTGGCGGCCGTCGCATATTTCCAAAATGAAAATAATATATCCATGCATACCCAATGGGCAGTCAACGAAAAGATTGCTTTTGAAATCGCTTATGCCGGATGTCAGACTGGCCTTCGAACCGCGGTGAGTATGAAACAGGTCGGCCTAAACGTGGCATCCGATCCCCTGATGAGCGCTGCATATATGGGAACCAAAGGCGGGTTTATCGTGGTCAGTGCCGATGACCCAGGACCGCACTCTTCCCAGACCGAACAGGACAGCCGTTTGATGGCGATGATGGCCAAAATAGCGGTTCTGGATCCGGATTCGCCCCGTCAGGCCAAACAGATGGTCAGTATGGCCTATGCCATTTCCGAAGCATATAACACGCCGGTCATGTTACGCCCGACCACGCGGATATGCCATGCACGCCAGGATGTTGAGTTGAAGAAAATTACTCGAAACGGCCGGGAGGTTAAATTCGAGAAAGACCCCACTCGTTGGGCGGCTACCCCCAAATTTCGATTTCAGTTGCATAATGAACTGGAAGAAAAACTTGCATCCATCGCTCGGCACGGCCCCACAGAACCCCTCCAGCACAATCCAGATGTGACGGCCGCCAAAGCAATTGTTTCATCCGGGGTTGCCGCTGCCCATACCCGGGAAGTTTTAAAAGAACTGGATCTGTGGCAAAAAATCCCGTTTTATCAGGTGCTGCAGCCCTTTCCCTTGCACACCCTGTTTGTCGAGCATCTAATCCAAAGCTATGAGGAAATCCTGGTAATCGAAGAAACCATGGGCGTCATCGAAATGCAATTGGCGGACCGGCATCGTATCAAAGGCAAAATGTCAAACACCGTGCCAAGGGTGGGAGAGTTGTATCCCGAGCATATTCAGGAGATCATCAGCCAATATATGGGCATCCCATCTGAAAAAGTGCGTATCCCGTTTGCCACGGGCAGGCGTCCGACCCTTTGTGCAGGTTGTCCCCACCGGGCCAGCTTTTTTGCCATTAAAAAGGCTGCCAAAAAAGGCATCTACACCAGCGATATCGGCTGTTATACACTGGGTTTGAATCTGGGTGCGGTGGATACCGTACTGTGCATGGGTGCTGCCATCAGCCAGGCATGTGGATTTTATCATGCGTATAAAAACGAGGAGAAACGGCCGGATATTGTGGCCACCATCGGCGATTCCACTTTTTTCCATGCCGGAGTGCCGGCCTTAATCGATGCCGTGGTCCAGAATGTGAAATTTGTGCTGGTCATTCTCGATAATCGCACAACTGCCATGACCGGGAGTCAACCCACGCCTGCCAGTGGTGTGGGGGCCTGCGGCGAACCCCTGGAGGCACTGGATATCGGGTCGCTTGTGCGCGGCTGTGGCGTGAAGTTTTGCAAAGAAGCAAACCCGTATCGGCTTAAGGAATTTACAGCTCTGGTTAAGGAAGCCTTAAATTACAGCCGGAATGAGGGGCCGGCGGTAATCATATCCAGGTATCCATGCGTCATTGATCTGGCGCGCAAGGGAGAAAAAACCGAGTACATACCGGTTGAGATAACAGAAAATTGCGATGGTTGCGGTTTTTGCATCAAACATTTTGAATGTCCGGCGCTTATTTACCATGATGATGAAGAAGAAAAATATGTGACGATTGATCCTATTTTGTGTACCGACTGCGGTGTGTGTTTGAATGTTTGTCCGAAAGGGGCCATTGTCGAGAAGAAGTAGCTGGTTTCTGGCAACTGGATACTGGTCGAATATCGAATATCGATCAAGGAATATCGAACCGCAGAAGTTTTTTAAAGTAAAAGACAAAATTCTTTACTACGATATTTTGCGGTTCTGCGGTTTAACAATGATACTTGATCTGGCGCTATTTTTTCAAGGGGGAGATATGGTTGAGCCGATACGGCAACAACTAATCATCAGCGGCGTAGGCGGGCAAGGGGTGTTGTTTGTCACCCGGCTTTTGGCCGAGGCGGCCATCAGCAAGGGGCTTCCGGTTTTTACCTCGGAAACCCATGGTATGGCGCAACGGGGAGGGACGGTGTTGTCTCACTTAAAGATTGGCGATTTCTCAAGTCCGCTGATTCGTCCGTTGCAGGCCGATGGTCTGCTGGTGCTTAAAGCCGAGAACATGCTGCCGCATGGCGGGTTCTTAAAAGCCGGCGGCTGGGCGGTTGTCAACGGGCAAAACGATGCCCTTCCGGATGTGAATATTGCGGCCGATATTGTCGATGCAGATGCGGTTGCCCAGGAAATTGCAAACCCCAAATCGGTTAATCTCGTTGTGCTTGGATTTGCCCTGGCCAGGGCTGAACAGACAGGCGGAAATCGGGATAGTCTGTTTTGTAATTTCGAGGATATCAAGGGCGTTTTAAAAGATCGGTTTGCGAAAAATAAAAAAATGCTGGAAGCTTCATTGAAAGCATTGCAGGCAGGACACGACGCCGAGGCGTGTTAAGATATAAGGTACCCAGAAATTGACATGAAACCAAAATTAGAGTATTTCTTTTTTATCTATTAGATTTCCTCCATATTATTCAAACTGCCCCAAAAAAACATGGAGGGCAACAAAATGAAATGCCCGAGTTGTCAGTTTGAGAATAATGAAGGGGCCAAGTTTTGTAAAGAATGTGGAGCTAAACTTGAGCTTTCCTGCCCGAATTGTGAATCCATCCTAAAGCCTGACTGTAAATTCTGTGAAGAATGCGGATTTAAGCTTAGCCTGCCGCTTGAACAAGCCCCTAAAGAGCTCTCCTATGATGAGAAATTAGAAAAGATACAACGTTATCTCCCCAGGGGTCTTGCCGAAAAAATATTGTCCCAAAGAGGTAAAATCGAAGGTGAGCGCAAACATGTTACGGTTATGTTCTGCGACATGGTAGGCTTTACCCAGCTTTCTGAAAGGGTTGGCTCTGAAGATGCATACTCCGTAATGGATCAAGTTTATGAGATCCTCATTCACATCGTTCATGACCATGAGGGAACAGTCAATGAGTTTACGGGTGACGGTATTATGGCGCTTTTTGGCGCTCCCATAGCGTTAGAGGATGCTCCCCAAAAGGCGATTCGGGCTGCTCTCTCCATTCACCAAGAGATAGCCAAATTCAACGAACAAATAAAGCTAGCACGGCCCATTCATATGCGAATTGGCATTCACACAGGGCCTGTAGTTGTTGGCGCTTTGGGTAATGACCTTAGAGTTGAGTTCAAAGCTGTGGGTGATACTGTGAATTTAGCCTCTCGAATGGAAGGACTTGCCGAAACAGGAACTACCTATGTCACCCAAGAGACTTTCCAGTTGACCAGGACACTTTTTCGATTTGAGGACCTGGGAGAAAAAACAATCAAAGGTATAGAAAAACCAGTTACTGCCCATAAGCTTTTATCTGCTAAAAAAGGATTGTACCGTGCACGGTTGGGCTCAGAGCGAACTCTCTATTCCGAGATGATCGGAAGGGACAATGAGCTGAGCAAACTAGAACTCCAGGTGATGAAAGCCATAAACGGTGAGGGTTCCATCGTGAACATTGTTGGTGAGGCCGGGATCGGCAAATCAAGACTTATGGCCGAATTGAAGCAGCGAGATGTGATGGAAAGGGTGACTTCCATTGAAGGCAGGGCAATCTCAATGGGCAGAAATTTGAGTTTTCACCCGATAATCGATCTTTTAAAGAACTGGACGCAAATAAGTGAAGATGACGGAAAGGCAGCGGCATTTGATAAACTCAAAAATTCCGTAATGAATGTTCACCCGGAAAAAGGAGAGGAAGTTACTACTTTTATTGCAACACTCATGGGTATGAAACTTTCAGGGCGGTATGCGGAAAGGGTCAAGGGCATAGGGGGTGAGGCACTGCAGAAAATGATTCTGAAAAATGTGCGGGAGCTTTTGATCAAAGCTACTGAATTCCGACCACTGGTGATTGTAGCAGAAGATCTGCACTGGGCAGACGTAAGTTCTATTGAGTTTATAGAATCGTTGTTCAGCTTGGTAAAAACGCAGAAAATCCTCTTTGTCAATGTATTTCGTCCAGGCTACAAGGAGACAGGCGACAGGATAGTAGAGGCCCTTTTAGAAGAGTATTCACAATATTATGTTGAAATCATACTGCAATCACTTGATGAGAGAATGAGTCAGGCGTTTATTGGTAACATGCTGAAAATCACCGGGTTTCACCACGACATAATTGATCAGATAGTTCAGCGTTCAGACGGGAATCCCTATTTTATTGAGGAAGTTGTGCGTTCATTGTTAGATAAGGGGGCGATTATTGTAAAAGACGGATCATTTGAGGTGACGGAGAAGATCGATACAGTAGTTATTCCTCATACGATTAACGATGTGCTTATGGCCAGAATTGACCTGCTTGAGGAGAAGACGCGCAATTTGATAAAGGTTGCCTCGGTGATCGGCAGGAAGTTTTTCTACCGGATCCTTGCCGACGTAGCAAAAGCAATCAAAGATATAGACAGCCAGTTGGCATATTTGAAAAATATACAGTTCATCCGTGAGCAAAAAAGAATGGAAGAGATAGAATACCTTTTCAAACACGCACTTGCACAGGAGGCTGCTTACGAGTCGATTCTTGTGCAGAAACGCAAAGAGCTGCATTTAAAAATTGCAAATTCTATTGAAAATGTTTTCAAAGAAAGATTGCATGAATTTTACGGCATGCTCGCCCTTCATTACAGCAGGGGTGACAATGCAGAGAAAGCTGAGGAGTATTTAATAAAAGCCGGGGAGGAAGCTCTGAGGTCTTCAGCATCAACCGAGGCGCTCTATTACTATAAAGAGGCTTTGAATCTTTATCTTAAAGAATATAGCGATGCTGCCGATCCTGAAAAAGTTGCCATGCTGGAGAAGAACATTGCGCTCGCACTATATAATAAGGGGCTTTATGCAGATGCTATAGAATATTTTGAAAGAGCGCTGGCATACTTTGGGGAAAAATCACCAAAGCATTTAATTACCATGACGCTTAAATTTATTTATAGTTTTTTTGACTTTGTTATAAGTTTGTATATACCGCGATTGATGTGGAAAAAAAATCCTACTTCAAGGGATAAAGAAATTATAAATCTTTTTGCGCACAAAATTGTGACCTTATTTCATATTGATCCTAAAAGAGTATTTATTGAATCTTTTTACTGTATCAGAAGATTTAACAAATTTGACCCATCAAAATTGGAAAGCGGAATCGAGTTTTTTGCAGGTATAAGCTCCATGCTAACTTTTTCGGGTCTCTTTTTTCAGTTAAGTAAAAGAATACTGGTGCTTTGTAAAGATAGAATCGATAGTAATGATGTAGCAGCTAATCTTTGGTATGAGCGATCTCAATTGATGCATAACTATTATAAAGGCGATTGGAACTTGATAAAACAATTTGATGACAATTTAGTAAAAAATGGCTTGAACTTAGGGAAAGCCAGAGAAGTAACAGATTATATTCTATATTATGGTTTTGTATACATTTATCAAGGAGATTACGATAAGGCGCAAAGAATGGTAATCAAATTATCTGAAATCGCAGGTATATTTGATAATCCAAATGTTTTGGCATATAAATATTTTTTAAATACAATACTGCTTATAAAATACGGTAGACTTCATGAGGCAGTAAATGAAGTAGATGAAGCAATCACATTCACTAATAAACGTGGACTAAAATTGTTTTTTGGCTATTTCCTTTCATCAAAGGCTTGGACACAGCTTATGCTAAAAGATAGAGAAGCCGCTGAAAAATTATTGCAAAGTTCTAAAGAATATCTCGCTGGATTTAAAGGGGGTGGCCTTCTATCACATCAACTTGTTGTTGAATTATGTATTTATCTTGACCGATTGGAAGAGTCAATCGCAACTGGTAAAATGCCGGAGATTGTAAATTTACAAAAGACCATTTTAAAAACATGTAGAAAAGCAGTTAAAATATCTCGAAAAAAATCCGCATTTCTTACTGAATCATTAAGAATGATGGGTACATATTACTGGATCTGCGGTAAACAACAGAAAGCTATAGATTGGTGGGTAAAAAGTATAGAGACAGGTGAGCAAATGGGTTCTCGTTTAGAGCTTTCTAGAACTTATTTTGAAGTTGGGAAACGGCTGACAGAAAAAAAAAGTAAATTTAGGGCACTGAAAAAGATAAAGGCTGAGGAGTACCTGGTTAAAGCCCGGACCATGTTTGAAGAAATGAACCTGCAATGGGACCTTGATCAATTGGAAAGCATCTTTACATACCGATGAAAAATGAAAGATTGAATCCTCGTCATTGCAGATAAATTTTATTTTTGCCTTGTATTGATTGAGGGTTCAAAGGGCCATCCTAATTGCCTGTAATCAATTTCATAGCTTTCCAATGATCTCTCGCGCGATAACAATTTTTTCCACTTCCTTGGTTCCCTCATAGATCTCGAGTACTTTGGCTGCGCGGTAGAAGCGTTCGATATCATAATCGTCAAAATAACCGTATCCGCCGTGTAATTGGAGGGCCTCATCGACCGCTTCCACGGCTACATGACAGGCGTACAGCTTGGCCATGGCGGTCAGGGTGGTATTGGCTTTGCCGTTGTCCAGCAGCCAGGCGGATTTATATACGGTATTGCGTGCAATCTCGATTTTGGTGGCCATTTCGGCTATTTTAAACTGCGTCGCCTGGAAGGCACCGATGGGACGACCAAATTGTTTTCTGCCCTTGACGTGTTTGACGGCCAGATCCAATGCTCCCTGGGCCAGGCCAATACCATGGGCGGCAACATACGCTCGCGAATGGTCAAAAAATTTCATGAGTTGAATAAAGCCGTTGCCATCAACACCCACCAGGTTCTCTTTGGGAACCCGCACATTGTTAAAATATATCGCGGCGGTATCCGAAGCCCGCAGTCCCATTTTTCCATGCATGGGATCGGCTTTATACCCCTCACGATCGGTTTCCACGATGATGATGCTGTGCCTGCCGGTTTTGCGCTCCACATCCGGATTCGTAAGGCAGTAGACCAGCATAAACGTGCCAACCGTGCCATTGCCGATCATCACCTTGGAGCCATTGATTACATATTCGTCACCCTCTAAAACCGCCGTGGTGGTGGCAGCTGCCGTGTCGCTACCGGCGTCCGGCTCGGTAATGGCAAAGCCCATGATGGCATCACCGGAAAAAAGAGGCGGCAGCCATTTCTTTTTTTGTTCTTCGGACCCAAAAAGGAGCAGTTCCTCGGCACCAAATGTGATCGAGCACAGCTGCTGTGCGATTCCCGGATCCACCTTCCAGAATTCTTCCAATACCATGGCCCATTCGAGAAATCCAAGTCCCGGACCACCGTATTCCTCCGGAATAAAAAGGCCGATGAGATCTAACTCACGGGCTTTTTTTATGATCTTTTCCGGAAAGGTCTCATTTAAATCATATTCCCGGGCGACGTCACGAAATTCTCCAAGGGCAAACTCGCGGGCTGCTTTTTGAATATCCTTGTGTTCTTTGCTCAGTTCGAAATTCATAATTGTATGTCCTCTCTGGTATAAATTATTAACTGGAATTAAAATGCCTTACTTTTTATTCTATAGTTAATTACAGGTTCGCCCGTTACCCGTTGACCCGTTTGTCGGTTATTTTTGCATTATAGATTAAATCCTATCTTCCACGGGCAAGCCGGCCAACTGGCAAACCGGCTAAACCTGATTTTATAGTGGAATATTCCCATGCCTTTTATTCGGTTCTGGTCGTTGCTTATTTCTTAACATTCGTAAAGCTTTGATCAGCTGGGGGCGGGTTTCCCGCGGTTTGATCACCAAGTGAACCAGCATATTGGATGCAGCATGAAACGGATTCGAATATTTATAATCATATTCCTGTATTTTTTGCTGCCTGAATTTCTCCGGGTTCTCAGCCGCTTGAATATCTTTGCGAAAAATCAGATTTACCGCAGCAGTGGTATCCAGGACTACCAATTGGGCAATCGGCCAGGCCAGCATTAGGTCAACCCCCATACCCACACAGCACATGCCCATGACGGCGCCGCCGTATTCTTTGCGCAACGCCAGGGTGATTTTGGGTACGGTTGCCTCTGAGTAGGCATAGAGCATTTTAGCGCCGTGCCGAATAATTCCGGCATGCTCCTGGGCGACTCCGGGAAAATAACCGGGCACATCAACAAGGTTGATTAGCGGTATATTAAAGCAGTCGCAAAAACGGATGAAACGGGCGGCTTTATCGGATGCATCCACATCCAGGCAGCCGGCTTTAATCCGCGGTTGATTCGCCACAATGCCTACCGTATGTCCATCCATGCGGGTGAAACCGATGATGATATTCGGAGCAAATCTGGGCAGGATTTCAAAAAAATCCTCATTATCCACCACTTTCAAGATAACCTGATGCATGTCATAGGATTTTTTAAAATCAGCCGGTACGATATCTTCCAATGTATCGTCGATTCGGTTTGGATCATCGTTGCTTTCTATGACCGGGGGTTGCTCCTCATTGTTTGAAGGAAGATAGCCGAGCAGCTTTTTGATAATCTGCATACATTCTTGTTCTGTCTCGGCTACAAAATGTGCGGTGCCGGTGGTTTCGCTGTGAACCTTGGCGCCTCCTAGCTCTTCTAAATCAATATCTTCCCCGGTTACCGATTTGATGATTGCCGGCCCGGTAATCACCATGTGACTCTGGCCTTTAACCATGATAATATAGTCTGTCAATGCCGGTGAATACACCGCAACCCCCGCACTGGAGCCCATCATGCCCGTAATTTGCGGAATTAATCCGGAAGCCGCCGTGTTTCGGTAGAACATGCCGGCCACACCCCGGGATGCAAAAAAGCCTTCATGCAGTCTTCCACCGCCGGAATCATTCAGTGCAATCAGGGGTGCTTTGACTTTTATGGCCTCATCCATGATGTGACAGATTTTTTGACCGTGGATGGTTCCCACCGAGCCACCCAGCACGGTAACATCCTGAGCATAGGCAAATACCATTCTGCCGTCGATTGTGCCATAGCCCGTGACCACGCCATCGCCGGGGACCTTTCTTTCCTGCATTCCAAAATCAACCGATTGGCTTTGCGCCAGTTTGTTCACTTCGACAAAACTCTCCGGATCAAATAAGAGTTCGAGCCGCTCGCGTGCGGTCAGCTTTCCTCTATCGTGATGCCGGTCGATGGATTTTTGACCACCGCCATTTTCGGCTCGTTTTTCCAGAGCTTCGAGTCTTTCCAATTCGCTATTATGCGTTTTGGTGCTACTCATTTCTCACCATCCTTAATTTTAGGCATTTTAGGCAATTCAGTTCATTTTAGGCACTTCCGCAAACTGTATACTGTACACAACATATCTGTCAATTATTTCCTAATTGAAATGGCTTTTCCATTTGAAAGGCATCGGAATTCTTGTTGAATGTCCTCAACCGCTGCATTATAGTGTCTGTATTTTTTCAACTGTAACCGTTAAAAGCTTCAGGGATCAGGAACAAAATAAATAGCGTTAGGTTAGAGATCTGAGGTTTGAGGCAAAAAAGGAGAGTTACATGCTTCATGGTTAAGGATTCAGGATTTTAAATATTTTAATCCCTGAATTCCTAAATTCCTCAATTCTTAAATCTTTAGATTTTTATCCTTTAATTTTTTACCTCCAACCTCCAACCTCAAACCTAACGCCTTAGTATGATAACTCTGAACCTGTGGACATTTGCCATTAGATTAATTCACCGGAGTCAGTGCAATTTGGATTGGTAAAGGAGAGAAACCTTTGAATGAGAATCTATTGTTGGTAGAGAAGAAAAACAATGTATGCACCCTCGTGTTGAACCGGCCTGGCAAGCAAAACTCGCTTTCTCCGGAGTTGATTGATCGGCTTTTGCAAATCCTTGAAGGCTTATCAATTGACCGTGATGTGCGCACTGTGGTTATCCGGGGAGCCGGTGATAAAGCTTTTTGTGCCGGATATGATATCAAATCGCTGCCCACCAGGGGTGGTGATGATGTAAAAGAGGCATTGAAAACGGTCAGTCCGGTGGAATCATTGTTTCAATTTATTTTAAATTTCCCTTTTCCGGTCATAGCGATGATCAATGGGGTTGCCTTTGGCGCCGGATGTGAGCTGACGATGTGTTGTGATATCTGTATCGGTGCAGATGATATTCGCATGGGGATGCCGCCGGCAAAGCTTGGCCTGGTTTATCCCTGGACCGGATTGCAGCGTTTCATTCAGACCATTGGCTTGAAAAGTACCCGGGAATTGTTTTTCAGTGGACGTTTTTATGAGGGAGTCCGCTTGAAGGAATTCGGGTTGGTGGACTATCTGGTTCCCAGAGAAGAGTTGGAAAAGGTTACTTACAGCCTGGCTGAAGAAATAGCAGGTAATGCACCCCTGGCGTTGAAGGGTACCAAGCGTATTATAAATTTATTGCTGCAATCGAATCGAATGGATCATGAAATTCAGGTCGAAGCAGAATCGATTATTCAGGCGGCATTTAACAGCCAAGACTTAAAAGAGGGGCAGTCGGCCTTTTTGGAAAAGAGAAAACCCAAATTTAAAGGCAAATAAAGCATGCCATGTTTCAATGTTTCAACAATATATTCTGAATTTAGAACTTGACTATTTTTTCGTAACTAATTTAGATAAACTGTCTCTTAAAAGTAAATTTTTTTAAAATTTAACGAAATAATTAAACAGATTTACTAATAAAGCAAAAGCCTAGGGATAGATAAAGGAGGTACATTATGGAGCTTGTAAAATATAAGGCGGAAGACCTTTTTGAATGGGTTACCAGGGAAGGGTACGATTTTACCCTGCTGGATGTGCGTAACGAAGAGGAATTCGGACGTTTCAAGGTTGAGGGTCCCCATTTGTCCAAGATGATCAATGTTTCCTATATTGATTTTATTGAAAAGGAAGAAGAATCAGTTGCCAGGGTACAGGTGCCCAAAAATGAAACAATTCGGATTGTCTGTGCAAAAGAAGGTTCTGCCAAATACGTTGGCGAGATTCTGGTAAACAATGGTTGGCAGGATGTAAAGTATCTGGAAGGCGGAATTAAAACCTGGGGAAACATGCTGGCTCCCAAATTGGTGGCTTCCAATGACGGGTATCGGCTGTACCAGTTTATCCGGCCGGGCAAAGCGTCCTGCAGTTATGGATTGCTCTATGAGGATGAGATGGTGGTTTTTGATCCATCGCGCAATGTGGAATTCTATCAAAATTTTGCCCAGCAGAACGGTTGTAAAATCGTCAAGACCTTTGAAACCCATCTACAGGCCGATTACATTTCCGGAAGCAAACGGATCTCATCAGAAGCAGGCGCCGAAATTATTGGCAATCAGAATGATTTTAAGGATGCAGCCTTTACCTATCACAGTGCAGGGGATCAGGAGGTATTTTCGTTTTCGAAAGGAGGACCGGAAATCAGATCCATCCATATGCCGGGACACACGCCGGGGAGTACCTCTTATATGATCGACAACAAATATTTGGTGACCGGAGACATGGTGTTTATTTTGTCTATCGGTCGACCGGATCTCGGCGGAAAAGCAGAGGAGTGGTCGAAATTGCTGTACAATACGCTAAAGACCAAAATTGCTGAATTGAGTGATGATACTTTAATTCTGCCGGGTCACTATATTGAGTGGGCTGAGGCCAATTCGGAGCAGATGTTTGTCGATACCATGGGTAGCATAAAGAAAAAGAATGCAGATATTTATGGTATTGATTCGGAAGCTGATTTCATCAAGTTTATTCAGGATAATATTCGCAAGCAGCCGGAGGTTTATGTGGACATTCGCAAAGTCAATGCCGGGCTTTTAGATCCTGATGATGAAGACCAGGAAGTCATGGATTTGGGCAAGAATGAATGTGCCGCCAGCATGTATGCCAAGCAGCAACAATAAATAACTGTTTTGCATTGCGGGTTGCGTGTTGCGGGTTTCGAACTTGGCGATATTTGATACGCAATGCTTGTTTCTGGGTGCTCGATGCTTGATGCGCAAAAGCGCTAAAAACCGGTTAAAGAGGAACTATTTCTGTTGGTATAGCGTTTGGTCTCCGAAAAGACGCCTTTGTTTTTCCGTAATAGAACAGGGGCGTCTTTTTATTTTTGATCAGGAGTATCTAAAATTCCTGCAATATCCATAATTACAAATATTAGGAAAAGGAGCAGTGCAATTATTAGTGATGTCTGCATCGCACCGGCAGGGGCAGGGAGTTGATCTAATTTATTGGCAATTTCATTGACCTCAGCATCTGATAGGCTATCAATCCGGGCCTTTGCCTCTTGTGGATTAATACCCTGTGATAACAATGCTAACCGAATTTCTTCACGCGTTAACAGATTGTCTACATATTCACGCGCAATTCGGTTTTGTTTTGCCTTTATGATTGATTCTGTTTCTATTAATACAGCCCATGCTGATTGAAAAGGCCCGGAAAACAACAGCATATAGATTATCAAAAAGATAGCGGCGGGTTTAGATAGCGCTCGGATTATTTTCATTTCTAGCCCTCTTTAGTTAAAAAGCTCTGATGCTTGCCCGGCGAACACAATTTGAGATGCCATGATCTTAACCAAATGTTGAATTAGTTATTTTTAAGGCTATCTGGTTTCAGAGAAAATCGAATATATCATATGAGTATCACAGGCTTTTTGGAATTTCAAATGTGCGGATTCGTTGGAGGTATCTGGATGCCTAACGTCTCGCATAACTCGCAGACTTTAGGCTGACGAGTTCATGCATTGGTTAGGCACCATTGCTGATTGGGTATTTCTCCATATCCGCAAACCAGTTCTGCTCTCCATGCACGAAGCAGCTCAACCCCAAAGGGGAGAGTGAAGGACACTACTGCTAATCGTAACTGCCACAGATTGTTCGTGTGATTTTATGCCTGGACGCTTACTTCGTATCGTTCTCCGGCGGGTGGCCCAGCAAGTACACCAGCCAGTTTGCCCATCAGTTCACGGTAGACCGGACTAGATTCAAATGCGGTCAAATCATCTTCTGTCTCCCACAGGTTGATAGAGAGGGCTTTACCGGTATCGCGCTGTGTGAGGAATAACTGTCCTTTGAATCCCTTCTGCTCTTGAAGCACCGGCACGATGGCATCCTTGACTAAGCGGTTTGCTTCGTCAGCTTTGTCAGATTGAAATTGGACATTGACGGCTCGCGCATACATGATTGACCTCCTTTCCAGCTGCAGCGTTACTTCCAGAAGCGTCCTTCACCCCTTTAGCGTTCAGCTCGGTTGGGTAAACTTAATTGCAATTTGCACAAGAACGATGGAGTAGATTTTTGAATTAAATGATTTTGTTCCGATTATGCCTTGAAATAGGGTCTAAATTTTTATGCTGACCGAATAGCTATTACGAGCAATTGATTCCAGTACCAAGGTGCTTGCCAATTTTCCAACCGCTGCTTGATAATGCCCATCCGCATTAGCATTATGTGCATCCTTTTGATTTTTGTAGACAGCAATTATCAAGCCTTTATTATTCTGTTCATCAGTAAGAACATAAAGGTTCTGAAGCCCCGGAATTTTTTCTACCACTGGCTTTACAGATTCATCATAGATTTTGATGAATTCATCCATTTTACCCGATAGAATCTCTCCTGACGTGACATTTGCGTGCATGCATACCTCCTTCCACCAAATTAAAATGACGTCTATTCTAGGCTAACTATTAGCCTTTTAGCGAGATATTGAGAGCATCCCTTTCCGCCACCCTGTGGGTTATTCATCGGAATCAGCTCCGAAATTGATAGTTTTAAACTGTGAGATTTGTTGCCAATGGCACAACTTCACAAAAATGTCATGTATATTGAGAATATGTAAATAATCGTAAATATGCATATATGTAATTAGTATTCAAATGTATTTTAAGTTTCTATAATCTAGCCCTTCGCGTTTCCTCAAATCCATATTGCGTATTTTCCCGGTGGCGGTCTTTGGGATTTCGGATATAAATTCGATTCCTCGTGGATACTCTTGCTTTGCCAGGTAAGTTAGCACCGGCTAACCATAGAAAAGGCCTGGAAACGCCAGATCAAA
>JASFPE010000018.1:0-25515 GCA_050116155.1 Desulfobacterales bacterium | reverse complement strand
TATGATGACCGGTGGAGTGGCCAAAAATGTCGGTGTTCTCAAGGCCCTGGAGACAAAATTAGGACAGCCCATTGAGGTGTCCGAGAAAACCCAGGTAACCGGGGCGATTGGTGCGGCCCTCCTTGCGCAGAAAATGTAGGGCATCCTGCACGGTCTTAATGAATTTTCATTACGAATCGTTGCCTTTCAATCGCTGTCAATTTCATCTTCCAATTTCATATGATCCGGCACGATCATCGATTCGACGATAATTTCTTTTAGCGAAAAGGCCTTGACACCCAGCTCATATTCTTCGCTCAGATCATTGATTTGATCGAAGCAATTGTGGCAGGGGGTAATAACGATTTTGGCACCGGTGGCTTTTATCTGCTCTGCTTTTACTTTTCCGGAAGCCATGCGTGCTGGTTTATAATCCGGGCCCATGGGCATGATTCCGCCGCCGCCCGCACAGCAATGGTTGTGGTCGCGGTTGGGGGCCATGTCCCTGAAATCATCTGCCAGGTAAGGGATAATTTTGCGCGCCTCCTCCCATAGCCCGCCGTTGCGAGATACATTGCAGGGATCCTGATAGGTGATCGGCGCTTTGATCTTTTTATTGGGATCAAGTTTTATTTGTCCTTCGGTCAGGTATTCACTCATCAGCTTTACAAAATGGACCACTTCGACCGGTGGTTTGCCGCTGGCGTAACCGGCCATGTAAGGCCCTTCATACGCCAGGGAGCGATAGGCATGCCCGCACTCGGTGATTAAAATATTTTGTGCGCCGAGTTCCCGGGCTTTTTCATATACATTTTTGACCTGTTGCCCGGCGAGATCACGATCCCCGGCAAACATGGGCAGATTTGTACAATCCCATCCAAACGCCGGAATGGTCCAGCTTTCCTGGGCCGCTGCTAAAATAATAGCGGCCATGGAGATATCCTGGGGATAATATACGGGTTCCCGTGGGTTTATGGTATACATGTATTTTACATCCGGTTTATCCACCGGGATTTTGACATTCCGGTATTCATCCTCGGTTTCTTCTTCCATCCAATCACAGGTATCAATTAATTCCTCGACGGGTAAACCCATGTGATTGCCGGTTTTGCGGCAATTTTCCGAGAACTCGGCCAGGCTTTTCGGCCGGATACCCTGCGAATGGCAAATGTTTCTGGAAATTGAGATCATGGTGGCGATATCGATACCAAACGGGCAATACATGGAGCAACGCTTGCACATGGTGCATTGCAACCATGATGTCTCGTAGCATTTCTCTAAGAAAGCGCGATTAACCCTTCCTTTGCGGCGGTATAATTCGCCAAGTGTATGTTTAAATTTATATGCTGGGCTTAGCTTTGGATTGCGATCATTGGACAGGTAGACAAAACAGCTTCCGGCGCATAAACCGCATCTTGAGCAAATACTTAACCAGGTTCGAATGCGTGCACCGTTGTTGGCATCCAATATGCTGCGGATTTTCTCTATATCGTAAGAAAAAGCCGCATTTTTGAATTCATTTTCCAATGTAACTTGAATATCCGCCATCTCTGAAATTCTCCGAATGTGCGTACCAATATTTCGATAGTGGTTGATAACCCAATTAAAGGTAAAAGAAATTTTGCGCCCCCTCCCTCAATCCCTCCCTCCAGGGGAGTGAAGCTATAACTCCTCCGACTTGACGACCATGCGCTAATCTGGGGGAAGCGTCATTCCCGCATCGAATGTTCCAAGCGTTTGGATTTTTGATCATTCGAAATTCGGATTTCGAATTTTTTTAATACAGGATTTATGATAATTAGCGGCAACCACTAATTAGTGAAATTAATACTTACCAAGATCTTGCGCCCCGCCTTCCCCCCATCTCAAAACCAATGAACACACGGGTAAAAAAGAAAAGGATCATGTGACTCAGTTTGCTAAACGGTATTAATATCAGCAAAACCTGAGCCGATAGAATATGTAAAATTAATAGCGTTTCATAGGGGCCCCATTGATGATAGGCTAAGAAGCCCGTGATAAAAGGTGTTGTTGTAAGGATCAATAAAATGTAATCCCATGCACCGGTCAATATACGTACTTCAGCACGCCAAATTCGTCTTATGATGAGAAAGATCGCGGTTACGATCAAGATAATGGTCATTACATCGGCCAGTACATCGGGTATCGACCACAGGTTCAAACCAAATGCTTCATTCCACAAAGTGTTGTGCGCATCAAGGAATAAGGGAACTGTTAGCAAGGTTAAATGAAAGCTAAATGCCATTAATGTGAAAAACGGTTGTTTGCGCATCGAGGCGCTCGCCCAGGGTAAAATCCAGTGAAGAATTGATTTAAGCCCCCAATTTAAGCTGACATGGTTATAAAAAACGCTGTCTTTTTTTCGGCTGAGACGGAATAGAAAAGCCATTCGTACTGTTAGACCGCCCAGGAATATTATGAATGTGACCCAGAGAATAGGTCCGGTGAGTAAATCGTACATCATTTCACGATGTCTAGAATTTCTTTGAATTCTTCTTTTTGAGCATCTTTTAGTAATTCAAAAAGGACCGTTTCTACGCTGGTTATGCCGGTGCCGACATCTTTGCTTTTTTGGAGACCGATCTGTTTATTTTCAACTGTTCTAGACGATACTGCATCGGAGATAATTTGAACATCATAGCCTAATTTTATTAAATCTCTGGCCGTTTGATAAACGCAGATATGGGCTTCAATACCTGCAATAAATACATTTTCCGGTTTAAGGGCATTCAATTCACCCATAAATTCCATATTGTCACAACAGCTGAAGCTAAATTTACTGATGGGTTTGATGGCTGTGATAAGATTGGAAATTTCGGGTATCGTCAATCCCAAGCCATTGGGATTCTGTTCGGTTACTAGAATATTAATTCCCAGAACCTGGGCCCCTTTTATCGCGTTCGCAATACCATTAAATAGTGCATCTTTTGCGTACATCGCGTGGGCAAGTTTTTGCTGAACATCCACAATCAGCAAAAGTGAGCTTTCGGGTGTTAGCATTATCAATAACCTTATAGATAACCTAATTTTTGAGATAGCTTCTAATAAAAAAGCAGTGACCATACAGGCCCTGCCTTTTATTGTACTGCCTTGTCTGGTATTAAATCTTTAGTAAATGCTTATTCGTCAAAAACAGAGACGCTGCGCCACTTTCCCACACGCAACCATCGGTCTCTTCGCTCGTCGGAATGCCTGCGCTCTTTTTTTTTGCGCCTCTCTTTTCCGCCTTTTGAAAGGTATTCGCTACTATCTGCTGAGCGTTTATCCCTGGCCGCTCGCCGCTCAACATGCGACCGTTTTTGCCAATCATCCATCTCTTCTTTCAGTAAATTCGGATCATTGTTATTCATAACGTATCCTCTACCCCAAATTTCGGATCCGTATCCCTGTAACTCATCCCAATTCTACAATGAAATCACGACATGATGTATAGTAAATTTCAAGAATTCGTTAAATGGGTTTTTACAATCTTAAATGTATCCGATTTTATAGGATAAATTAACAAAATTGTCAATAAAAATCGGGAAAAAATCTTTTATTTGCGAACAGAGAATAAACCAGAAATGATGGAGCGGATATCTCGTTTTAGATTCAGAAAGGACATGTTGGAAGGTGACAGCCTATTTTGAATTCACCGGCACGCGTCGTTAATGATTAGCTGGTGATTTCATAAATTTCTTCTTCATTTTCCGAAAAATATTTAATGGCATCCAATTGATGTTGAGTCAGGTGGGTAAATTTTACGCCAATTCCCTGCTGACTGCTCCAGACGATTTCGCCGGTTAATTTTAGCGGCTTCTGGAAGCTGGGAACCGAAAACGCCATGATGATCTCCTGTCCTCCGAAGAAGTAATCGGAGGTTTCTATAAAAACGCCAAATGCGCTTATATCTAATATATAGCCTTTGAAGCTTCGGCCATCTACTTTATAATCGACCCGAACCAGACACGGTTTACGAGAATGACCGCGCCTATCTTTGCGGTCGCTTTTGGTTATCCGTTCTTCCAATTTTTCTAAAAGAAGATTCTGCTGCTGATCGGTCATATCGATGACCAGTTTGAAAATATGGGTGGTGAAGTTATCCCGCAGCAGATCTTTTAATATGATTAAAAGCTGGTCTTCAGAAATATTATTCATCAATTCAAACAAACGTGCAATGACGTTATATTTACCCGATGATGTGTTGGGGGCGGCCATAAAAAGACTCCTTTTTGTAAGATTAAGGCCATGACCGTTGGGCAAAGCGATAACCTACCTTTCTTTTATCCCATCTATATTTACTACAATCTTAAATGAATTTCATTTTCATATATCGGCACGCACGGCTATAAACTTAAGTGATCAATTTAATTATAAATCAGTTTGCCACCCGAATTATATATTAAATATTAAGATGCCATATTGTAACCAAAACTGCAATATAAATTTGTTTGAATTCCCCTTTCAACCATTTGAAATTTATCCCTTTCTTACTTTTGATGATAAGATCTTCAGGCCAAATGCTTTGTAACCGTTTGCGGGTTAAGGGTTTCAAGTTTCAGAGGTTCCGGGTTCTGGGTTCAGAGGTTCAGGGCCGCACGAATTCGGAATTCGGAATGCGGAATTAAAAAAATAAAAGTCAAATAAAGCATTTCGATTTCGGTTTTCGGATTGAAACTAATAAAAATTTAGGAAGTTAAAATGAGGATTAATTCCAAGGTTTAATTCCTAAATTCCTGAATTCCTAAATCTTCCAATTCTTTTGTTTATTTCCGAATTCCGCATTCCGCATTCGAAAGACCTTGAACGCTGAACCCAGAACCTCTGAACCTGATAGCATTTTTCGCTTGCAATACATCGCGGCGATTTGTTATAGGCATAGTATTTTAATAGACCATGTTTATTTGATGAGGAACATTCATTATTTCGTTGATTTCAAATTTGATTGTTTCGATACACTTGGATTTAGATGTTCCAACCTCTCAAACCAAGGCTGGATATTGATTGAGCGTTAATAAATTGTTGTATTTATAATGAAACAAGAAGGTCAAGAAAGGAGAAAAAAGATGAATCAATTAAAACTTTGTGTGGTGATTGTTGCTGTGGCGTTCCTTGCCACAGCAGGTTTTGCCCTGGCCGGAACATTAGACGATGTTAAGGCCAAAGGGGAAATCTCAGTAGGTGTCAATGAAGGCTTGTTTGGATTCTCGAAGCCAGACGAAAAAGGGGTGTGGCGCGGTCTCGATGTAGACACGGCTCGGGCTATCTCGGTGGCGGTTTTCGGTGTTCCAGATAAATTAAAATTCGTTCCCTTATCAGCCAAAACCCGTTTTACCGCATTGCAGTCCGGTGAAATCGACGTATTGACGCGGAACTGTACGCAGACATTGGGGCGTGAAACAGCACTGGGTATGAATTTTGTGCATGTGAATTATTATGATGGGCAGGGTTTTTTGGTGCCCAAAAAATTGGGTGTGAAAAGCGCCAAAGAACTCGATGGTGCAACAGTATGTGTGTTACCGGGCACGACCACCGAGCTTAATTTGGCGGATTATTTCCGGGCCAACAACATGAAGATGAAACCGGTCGTTATCGAGAGCACACCTGAACTGTCGAAAGCCTATTTTGCCGGGCGCTGTGACGTCCTAACTTCGGATGCATCCCAACTGGCCTCTACCCGGTCCGTTGCTCCCAATCCGGATGATCATATGATTTTGCCGGAATTAATTTCCAAGGAACCCCTGGCACCTGTTGTACGCCACGGAGATGACCAGTGGTACGATATTGTCAATTTTTCGGTTCTGGCGATGATTGCTGCTGAAGAGTTGGGAATCACCTCGAAAAACGTAGATCAAATGGTTGGTAGCAAGGATCCCAAAGTCATGAGGTTTCTCGGTGTCACCGCGGGAAATGGCAAAGCACTGGGGCTTGATGAAAAGTGGGCATACAATATCGTCAAACAAATCGGAAATTATGGTGAGGTTTTTGAACGCAATGTCGGTATCAATACGCCCTTAAAGCTTCAGCGTGGTTTGAATGATCTGTGGACAAGGGGTGGTCTGATGTATGCACCGCCGTTTAAGTAATTATCCAGTTTAAATAAGGTGCCACGGACAGTGGCACCGTATTTAATTTTTCTTCAAAACGGAATTCTAAAGAGCTCATCGTGCAGTAGAATTATTTTTTTACGAACCTGGATTTAAGAAGATGAAAGAAAAATCAGGTGCCAGCTCGCCATCAGATAAAGTTGCCTTCTGGTATGATCCGAAAAGGCGATCCATTGTGTATCAGCTGGGCATCTTGGCAATAGTGGGACTTCTGGGATATTATCTTATTTCCAACACCCAGGCCAACCTTGAAAGACAAGCCATTGCCACGGGGTTCGGCTTTCTTCAAAAGGAAGCTGCTTTCGAAATCGGTGAGTCCTTAATCTCCTATTCGGCAGCAGACAAATATGCACGCGCTTTATTTGTCGGCGTATTAAATACGTTGCTGGTCTCTTTTATCGGGATTGTCCTGACGGTTATCCTCGGCACCTTTATCGGCATCGCTCGCTTATCCACGAATTGGCTGGTATCCAGACTGGCGGCTGTCTTTATCGAAGTCTTTCAGGACATACCGATACTGTTGCAGCTTTTCTTCTGGTACGCATTATTTTATGAAATACTCCCGTCACCCAGACAGGCATTGAGCCCGTTTGCGGGGGTTTTCTTGTGTAATCGCGGGCTTGTTTTTGCCGTTCCTGAGTTCCATCCGGCGCATACGTATATGGCCGTAGCTTTTGTGGCAGGTTGTTTGAGTGTATATTTTCTGCGTCGCTGGGCGCGGAAGCGACAGGCAAAAACCGGATTGGCCTTTCCCGTTTTTCGCGTATCCGTCGGCATTCTCATCTTGCTTCCGCTTTTGGCCTGGTTGGCGGGGGGAACTCCAACCGCGATGAGTGTTCCTGAACTCAAAGGTTTTAATTTTCAGGGCGGGCTGAATGTCAGCCCCGAATTCACTGCGCTTTTACTGGGTTTAGTACTTTACACGGCAGCCTTTGTTGCTGAAGCCGTCCGCGCCGGTATCCAATCCGTAAGCAAAGGGCAGCGGGAAGCGGCGATGTCCATCGGCCTCAGGTCCGGCCAGGTTCTCCAGCTGGTAATTTTGCCCCAGGCGCTGAGAGTGATTATACCGCCACTGACCAGCCAGATGTTGAGCCTTACCAAGAACAGCTCGTTGGCGGTGGCCATCGGTTATCCCGATTTTGTCTCGGTTGCCGGTACGGCCATCAATCAAACCGGACAGGCGATTGAGGGCGTGGCCATGATCATGTTGGTCTATCTTGTTTTCAGTCTTTCGACGTCTGCATTTATGAACTGGTACAACAAGAAAATAGCTCTTGTGGAGAGATAACGAACTTTATTTGCTTCGCTCACAATTGGAATATTGGAATAATGGAAGCTTATGTTCAAAAAAGACCAGCAGAAGAGGTAAAACCCCCTGTAACGAGTGTGGGCGTCATCGGATGGGTTAGATCTAATTTGTTTAACGGTTGGTTTAACTCTCTTCTGACCATCATAACGATTTATTGTTTGTGGGTAATCATACCCCCGCTGATTCGCTGGGCATTTATCGACAGCCTCTGGTTGTCAACCGGGGCGGAATGCCAGCAGAGCGATGGTGCCTGCTGGTCTGTTATACCGGCCAATATAAGATTTATTGCTTTTGGATTTTACCCGTATGATCAGCAATGGCGCCCACTTGTAGCCATGGCCCTATTGGTCGCCTTGCTGTTTTACAGCCGCAACCGAAATCACTGGAAGAAATCTTTGGCGTATGCATGGATTTTAGGCCTCTTTGTTATGGGTCTATTGATGAAAGGGGGGCTTTTCGGCTTAAGCCCGGTGGAAACTACCAAGTGGGGAGGGCTTCCATTAACGCTAACATTGTCGGTTTTCGGCTTAACAGCCGCTTACCCCTTAGGGATTTTATTTGCCTTGGGGCGACGATCCAAAATGCCGGCCATAAAAATGCTATCCGTCGTATATATTGAACTCATCCGCGGGGTACCCCTCATCAGTCTGTTGTTCATGTCTTCGGTCGTCTTTCCCTTATTTTTGCCCGAAGGAGTTACCATCAACAAAATTATAAGAGCCCAGGTTGCCATCATCCTTTTTACCGCAGCCTACATCGCCGAAGTCGTTCGCGGCGGATTGCAGGCCATACCTCGCGGGCAGTATGAGGCAGCAGATTCCATCGGATTAAGCTATTTCCTGACCATGCGGTTGGTTATTCTTCCCCAGGCACTAAAGATAGTGATACCGCCGTCGGTACAGCAACTGATATCGGCCTTTAAAGATACTTCCCTGGTGGTTATCATTGCCCTTTTTGATATACTCAGAACCACACAGACGGTACTCAGCGATCCAAAATGGATGGGATTTTCAGCCGAAGCCTATATTTTTGTTGCCTTGATTTATTTTTTATGCTGTTTCTTTATGTCCAATTACAGTCGGCGTTTAGAGCGTGAGTTGGAAACAGGGCTTTAGACCCTATAAGAAGGAATCATTATGGCCACCCAAAAGACAGAAAAGAAAGAGAGTTCTTTGACAAGCGATGCCATCATCGATATTCTCGAAATGCATAAGTGGTATGGCGATTTTCATGTGTTGCAAGACATTAACCTTACGATCAAAAAACAGGAACGTATCATTATCTGCGGCCCTTCCGGATCCGGCAAGTCTACGCTGATCCGATGTATCAATCGCCTTGAAGAACACCAGCGGGGCAAAATTATCGTAGACGGGATCGAGTTAACCAACGACCTAAAAAATATCGAGAAAATTCGGGCTGAAGTCGGCATGGTCTTTCAGCACTTTAATCTGTTTCCCCACCTGACCATTGTCGAAAACCTAACGTTAGGCCCCATTTGGGTCAGGAAGGTTCCCAAGAAAGAAGCCGAGGAAGCGGCGATGCATTATTTAGAAAAAGTGCGGATTGCCGAGCAAGCCCAAAAATTTCCCGGACAGCTTTCCGGTGGTCAACAGCAGCGAGTCGCCATTGCCCGCAGCCTCTGTATGTCGCCGAAAGTGATGCTCTTTGATGAACCCACCTCCGCCCTTGACCCTGAAATGATTAAAGAAGTGTTGGACGTCATGATCGACCTTGCCCGCGAGGGTATGACCATGATTGTGGTCAGCCATGAAATGGGTTTTGCCAAAAGTGTAGCCCACAGGGTATTATTCATGGACTACGGCCAAATCGTTGAAGCAAACACCCCTGAAGAATTTTTTGACAACCCGCAGCATGATCGGACAAAGTTATTCCTCAGTCAGATATTACACTAGTACAAACGTAACATCGCACATCTCTTCATGTGTCATGTCCCACTGCTTTTAAGCAGAATAACCTCCGTAGGGCAACCCTCCGCGGCCGCCAATAAGAAATAGCTCGGTGTGCCCGCTTCGTTCACAGCGGGATCGGCACCCGTCTTCGTCACGCCAAAAGCGTGACTCCTCCGCGCCAAGCGTAGGCCGACACTACATTTTGAGTATAATTTGTTGAAAATCGGTATCGCATCACATTGAAAAAATAAATTATTCATGCAATAAAACAAATCATGCTGTCCACTGCCATGGTATCCACCAAGATGTTTTTAGAGTGCCATGAATATCAAATAATTATAGAATTTCCGAGATGTTATTTAAGTTATCCCTACCATTTGCCGATATAGAATAATATATTCTTACACTCTTTGGCAGGATCTTTTGGATGTTACCTGCATAATTGGAGACAGTTATGGAAATATTTTATGCGGATGGCAACAAAAAGGTGGGGCCCATTGGAAAAGCCGAACTTCAAAGCTTGATAAAAACCAAAAAAGTTACGGCCAAAACCCTTGTATGGCAGCCGGGGATGGACAACTGGAAAGAGTTGGGTGTTTTTGTTCGCAACCGTTCAGGAAACGTCGATCAAAGTAAAATATCGCAAACACCGGTGAAACGGTCTTCTTGTTCTGAATGCGGAAACACATTTTCCCAGGACGAAATGATCCGTTTTCAGGATTCCTGGGTCTGTGGCGCCTGCAAACCCTTGTTTGTTCAAAAAATAAAAGAAGGCGTATCCGTGGCCGGAGCAATGGATTATGCCGGATTCTGGATTCGTTTCGGTGCGATCCTCATCGATGGTTTTATCATGTGGATAATCAATATGCTTTTTTTTATTCCCGTAGGTTTCTTAATGCCAAAATCACCCGATAATCCGTTTGCAATCCTTTCATTTATGCCGCTGATTATGCTTTTGCAATACGCGATTCCGGCTGCATATGATACCTGGTTTGTCGGTAAGTACGGTGCGACGCCGGGGAAGATGGCGTGTAAAATTAAAATCGTGGTTGCCGACGGCAGCTCCGTAAGCTATCTGCGGGCGTTTGGCCGACATTTTGGCAAGTGGCTCAGTTCAATGATCCTTGGAATCGGATTCCTTATGGCAGCCTTTGACGAGGAAAAGCGGACTCTGCATGATCGGATCTGTGAGACCAGGGTGATCAGGAAGTAAACATAGAAAGGATACAGCCGGTGGTTAGCTGCACAAAGTGTCATTCACCCGTAAGCAAGCAGTTGGTGAATTCTACGGGGTTATCTGCATGCCCCTCATGCCGGGCATTATTGCGGGCGGATGTATACCCGGCCCTTTACAAATCCTTGCCTGTGGGGCTGTCTGGCGAAGCCCTGCACATGGATAAAGAAGCCAGCTGTTTTTATCATCCACGTAAAAAAGCCGTTATTCCGTGTTCTGCTTGTGGCCGGTTTTTATGTACACTGTGTGATGTCAAGTTCAATGGGGATCATCTGTGCCCAGCATGCCTCGAAAAAGGAAAAACCAAACGCAAAATTAAAAATCTGGAAAATCACCGAACATGCTATGACACCATCGCCCTTATGGTTGCGACGGTGCCCATGTTGATATACTGGTTCACCATTCTTACAGCGCCTCTGACAATTTTTTTGACGGTGAAATATTGGAAGGCACCTTCCAGCATTATCCCCAGGACGAAGGTGCGGTTTGTATTTGCCGCATTAATTGCGGGGCTTCAAATAACCGGATGGATCTTGGTATTTTCCAATCTGATCACGCTTACCGGCAGTTAGCATACAATCTGATTTGATTATAGAAAAATGGCCCGAAAGAAAAAAGAATATCAGAAATTGCCCGGTTTAAAAAAAGGGTTTCTGATCGGAAAGTATACCCTTTGGCAGGGAAGCGACCACCTGCTGCATGTCTTTTCCAGATTTGGTGTTGAGGACTATAAACGATTTTATTTCAGTGACATTCAGGCCATCATCACCCGCAAAACAGCGGTGGGGTTCGTTCAAAATCTGATTTTAGGAATTCTCTTAGGCCTTTTCTCATGGCCGGTTATTGTTTCATGGTCGGGATGGTCTGTATTGCCGGGTATTGTTGCCACGGTATTGTTAATTTTATTGGTATTCAATTTGCTCCGCGGACCTACCTGCGAATCTCATCTCATGACCGCCGTGCAAACCGAAAAACTGCATTCCCTGGGTCGGCTGAAAAACGCATTAAAGGTAATGAACCGTCTGGGACCTCTCATCGAGCAAGTTCAGGGACGGGTCAGTTCTGAAAACCTGGATCAAATGCCTGTTCGGCAAATTGAGAAAGACTCGGTTTCGATTCCAGGACAACCTGTCAAGTTTTCAAGGATCACTGTAAAACATGAAAAGGGTCGAGCCCACCTGATTCTTTTCGGGTTATTGCTTGTTGAAGGTGTGCTGGCTTCGCTTCGCTTTTTTTTCAGTCATGTGTCCTTCACTCTATTGAGCTCTTTTGTCAGTATTTGTATGGGAATATTCGTAATTATTGCCCTCGTCAAACAGCATGACAGCGATATGATGCATTCCCTGCGAACCCTGACATGGGTGGCCCTCGGGTTCGTGGGGATTTCATTTGCCACGGGATATGTCTTCGGCATGGTGTATGCTCTGAAGCAACCGGGTATCATGTATAATCAGTGGGAAATGCTGAAATCTATCGCCGAAATTTCGCCCTGGGAGAGCCCTTTCATGATGGGCATTAATATTTTTTTGATAGGTGGGGCCCTGTTTATTGGATTTCCTGGGTTGTTCATGCTTAACAGGTCCCAAAAGCCGGCAAGAAAAACGAATGTGACAAGGGCCAATTCATACCGCCGCACGGTTACATCAACAAATCATAAACCCGGATAAGCGGAAATCAAAGAAACCCGTTATATTTTGATGTTGTCAGAAAAATTCGAAATTCGAAGTCCGAAATTCGAATAGGATTGAAAATTAAAGGGCCTATGCAGGATTTAACTCATCAGCGTTGTTACAATCATGTCTTTCGGGAAGCCGTAGCCCGTTGTCCGGAATGCAGAAGATTTTTCTGCCGAGAGTGTATTACCGAGCATGATGACAAAGTTCTTTGCGCATCCTGTTTGCGCAAGAAACTTAAACCGACACGCAGGAAGCTAGCACGCTTTCAATGGATTTTGCGTTTGGGACACTTTTTTCTCGGACTCGTTATTTTATATGTACTGTTTTTTTATCTTGGCCAGCTTTTAATATCACTACCCGCTTCTTTCCATGAGGGGACGTTGTGGGAGATCAACTGGTGGTCGGGTTCATGAGACGAGCAAAAAAAGGACATCATAGGAGCGCCATATCAATTCTTGAGGAAACCGTGCAAGTGTTACGGTCTGCACCGTTGGCGCTGCTTCCCAGTTTTTACCTCGGAAGCATTCCATTTGTTCTGGGATTATTTTATTTCTGGGCGGACATGAGCCACAGTGCAAGAGCTCATGAATATGGAGCCGTGGCGGCCTTCGGTCTGGCGATATTGTTTGTATGGATGAAATACTGGCATACGGTTTTTGCGCTGCGGATCCGGTCACAACTTTCGGGTGAACCTGATATGAAATGGTCGGTGCCACGGGTTCTGTCGATTTTTGCTACCCAAACGCTGATTCAATCCACGCGCTTTGTCATCCTGCCGGTCGCAGCCTTGCTGATGATTCCATTTGGTTATTGTTACGCCTTCTATCAAAATGCAACCGCCCACGTCGATGCCGAAATTCAGACTGTAAAATCAACAACCGCCTGGGCCTGGCGTCAGGCGAGGCTATGGCCCCGGCAGAACCACCTGTTAATCTGCATTTTTTGGATTTTTGGGATAGTTATATTTCTTAATGTATCGGTTACTTCACTTTTTATCCCCCAACTGTTGAAGTCCCTGCTGGGTATTGAGACCAAATTTACAATCAGTGGAATTTGGATGGTGCAGAATCCGATGTTTTGGGTGGCGATGTTGGGGATGACCTATTTATTTCTGGATCCTCTAATCAAAACAGCCTATGTGCTGCGGTGTTTTTATGGGGAGGCGCTGGAATCTGGCGAGGACCTGAATACCGAACTCAAGCGTCTGGTTGTGTATAAAAAAGCGCTGGCCTCAGGCTTGCTGATCAGTATTTTGTTTATGGTTTTCTTTAGCGCCGATGCGCAATCGAGTGCTTCGATCTCCCCAAATGAACTGGACCGTTCAATTGAGGAAGTCATGAATCGCCGTGAATTTGCATGGCGAATGCCGAGAGAGACCCTTCAAGATGAGAAGCAGGAGCCAGAAGGCCCGATTGCTGCGGTCCTGGAATGGATAATTGACATGCTGGGCAAAGGCGTCAGAATCCTTAAAAAGTGGATAACGAATTTATTTGAATGGCTGGAAAGTTGGTTTCCGGAGCCGGAAAAGAAGCCGGATTCTTCTGAAACAAACTGGATGACGTTTACGCGAATTGCGTTAATCATGTTGCTTGTTTTGTTGATCGCCGCTTTGACATTTGTCCTGGTGCGAATCTGGCAACGGCGTCGGACCGGTCACTCGGAAAGCACCATTGCCGCTGCCGCCCCGATGCCCGATCTAAGAGATGATGATATTAAAGCCGATGATCTGCCGGTGCATCGATGGTTGACGTTGGCCGGAGAAATGATTGAAGCCGGGGATTTGCGGCTTGCCATGCGAGCTCTTTATCTGGCTACCCTGGCGCATCTGGCCGAAAACGAAATGATAAGCATCGAGATATACAAATCGAATCGAGAATACGAACAGGAGTTAAGACGTCGCGCTCATGAAAAAAAAGAAATGCTGACTGTCTTTTCGAAAAGTCTAACGATTTTTGAACAGGTCTGGTACGGCATGTATCAGATAACGCGTTCCGAATTTGATAAATTCGCAGCCAATCAGAAAAGGATATTGGCAGTTGCACAAAAATAGAACCATACGCGCCATCGGATTGGTGGTATTGATCCTGATTTTTTTAGTCGCGGTGCTCCAGTTATTTATGCTGGGCTTTGAAGGCGGAGAGTTTTATCCGGCTTACTCATCATTGCGCAGCGACCCGCTGGGATCCCGTGCACTATATGAGAGTCTCAAAAATTTTGAAGATGTCAAGATCCAGCGTAACTATCAAATTTTCCAAGCGTTGAAATTTGAGCAAGCCACCACCTTTTTTTATCTGGGCGCATCAGAGGGCAAGTGGGATCTGATACCGCAAGAATTAATCCAGATGATTGACCAACTTATGCAATCCGGAGGACGCCTGGTATTGTCGTTTCTGCCCGTACATAAAGAATCGATAAAGGATCAGAAAGAAAAATGTTCATACCAGAAGGGAGACGATACAACGAATTCCGAAGCGCCGCCCGGTGACGTCTCCGAAGGGCCCGGCCAGATGTCGCAATCGAAAAAGAACGCAAGCAATAAAAAAGCGAGAAGGTTGAAGATCAAGGCCCATGAGCAGGACAAGCATTTTATTTCTATTAAAAAGAACTGGGGTGTTGAGTTTGAATTCAATGATGATGTGCTTGACGATAATGCCAAGTATCTGGAACTTTCAGCCACATCAAGTCATCCCCGGCTTCCGTCTGCGATTTCCTGGCATACGAACCTTTTTTTTCAACTACATGACCCCGGCTGGCAGGTCATTTATGCCAGTGAAGGACGGCCGGTAATTATTGAAAGATCCTTTGGCCAGGGAACGATCGTATTGTGTGCAGATTCATTTTTTATCAGCAATGAAGCACTTTGGTCGGAACGGTACCCGAAGTTGCTGCTATGGCTGATCGGAGGCAATACCAATCTTGTCTTTGATGAAGCCCACTTTGGGATTTACGAGCGCCCGGCAATTGCCAGTCTCATTCGGCATTACCGTTTCCACTGGTTTTTTACCGCGCTGATACTGCTGGCGCTGTTATTTGTCTGGAAAAGCGCAGTATACTTTGTGCCGCCCCGCGATGATGGCGCCCCGGTGGCCAACGATATCATTTCTGAAAAAGATGTCGCCCAGGGACTGGTTGCATTGCTGCGGCGCAACATCCCCGTCAAAGCAATTATGAATGCATGTCTGCAGGAGTGGGAGAAGACATTCAAAAATGATCGGCGCATTGCACCCGGTACATTTGAACGCATCAAAAGCATGGTCACCAAGTCAGGCATGCCTTCTCAAGACATGAATGATCCTGTGGCCGGCTATCAGAAAATTTACAGAATAATTTCAAAGGACAAGGGTTATGAGTGAAAATACGGAAATATTGAAAAAAGCGCTTGTGCGCACCAAGCAGGAAGTTTCAAAAGTCATTATCGGACAAGAGGAGGTCGTGGACAACGCCCTGATCGCGATTTTTAGCGGCCATCATGCTTTAATTGAAGGAGTGCCCGGCGTTGCAAAAACATTGCTGGTCAGGACACTGGCAAATGTCATGCGATGTGACTTTGCCAGGATCCAATTTACGCCGGATCTGATGCCAACCGATATTACGGGCACTTATGTGTTCAATCTTCAGAAAGATGTTTTCTCCCTGGTTAAAGGGCCGGTGTTTACGACGTTTTTGCTGGCGGATGAAATCAACCGGGCGCCGGCCAAAACTCAATCTGCCTTGTTGCAGGCCATGCAGGAAAGATTGGTTACCATCGATCGCAAAACCCACGAGCTCTCACCCAATTTCACCGTTTTTGCGACCCAGAACCCGATTGAATACGAAGGAACCTATCCGCTGCCCGAAGCCCAAAAGGATCGATTCATGTTGAAAATTACCATGAATCATCCGGAAAGAGATGAAGAATTAGTGCTGGCCAAACGGATGCTGGGAAAGGAATCACCGGAAAATGTCTTATCCAGCGGCCAGATCAAACAGGTGCTATCTCCGGAGATATTGGTTAAGCTGCGTGAATCGTTGGAAGCTATATTGGTAAGAGAGGAGTTGTCGGAATATATTGTCGATATCGTTCGACAGACGCGTCAACATCAAAGTGTGCTGGTGGGAGCAGGTCCCCGGGCCACCCAGGCACTGATTCTTGCCAGCCGTACGTATGCAGCCATCAACGGTCGTGATTTCGTCACTCCCGATGATATCAAGACCATGGCCAAGCCGGTACTGGAACACCGATTGATTCTGCGACCGGAATACGAAATTGAAGGCCTGACCGTTCGCGAAGTCATTGACAGTATTCTTAAAGAGATTGCGGTGCCGAGGTAATTCGTGTTGCGAGTTGCGCAGTGCGGGTTACGGTGTACACGATCATTTAACTCGGAACGCGCACCGCGGAACTCGTAACGTTAAGTATCTGAAGATGACCTATATTAAAAATGACTTCAGTCTGGGTTAAAGAACACTGAAGGGCTAAAAAGATAATGCTTGTACCGACAAATAAACTCTTGTTTTGGGTGGGAATCATTTTTCTACCTTTCTCCATATTGGCAGTTACCATACCCGCCACAGCCCTGCCGGGGATTGGCTTGAGCGCCGCTCTGTTGCTGGTTGTAACCGTTGATGCATTTGTTTCCAGAAACCGTTTGCGTGGTATCCGGATTACACTGCCGGAAATCGTCAGGTTATCGGTCGGGCGTGACTCCGAGATGACTTTGCATATCGAAAATGATCCTATTCATGTCAAGCGCTTGAGGCTCGGCCTGGCGTTTCCCCGGGAGATTTATTCCGAGCGCCAAGACTACAGTATGGAGCTGCCGGAGACCGAACCCAATTCTTTCATCTCCTGGCCGTTTCGGGCCCTGAAGCAGGGTCAATATTTTTTGAAAAAGTGTTACCTGGAAACATCTTCATTGCTGGGGTTTTGGTCGGTGCGTCGTAGCACACCGACGCAGGCAGAAATCCGTGTCTATCCCGATCTTTTCAGGGAACGCAAAAGATTAACAGCTTTGTTTTTAAATAGAGGCATCGGCATCCACCCTCAGCGTCAAGTCGGCAAAGGCAGGGAGTTCGAGCAATTAAGGGAATATCTTCCCGGAGACAGCCTGGAGGATATCCATTGGAAAGCCACCGCCAAACGCGGTGAGCCGGTGACCAAGGTTTTTCAGCTCGAACGCACCCAGCAGGTTTATATGATCATCGACGGCTCCCGTTTGAGTGCCCGTAATTCTAATGCTTCAACACCAGTTACCTCAGCGCAGCAGCCGGACAACAATTACACGACCATTATGGAACGCTTTGCCGCTGCCGCTCTTGTGATGGGCCTGGCTGCAGATCGACAAGGGGATTTATTCGGGCTGCTGGCCTTCGATGACAAAATTAGAAAATTTGTGCGGGCCAAAAACGGCAGAGCGCATTATGATGTCTGTCGGGATGCCCTTTATACCATGCAGGCGCGAAGTGTATCACCGGATTTCAATGAACTGTTTGCCTTTATCGGCACCCAAATTCGACGTCGCGCTTTGTTGATTATTCTGACGAATCTGGATGATCCGGTGCTGGCCGAAAATTTTACAACCAACATCGATGTGGTGAGCCGTCAGCACCTGGTGCTGGTCAATATGTTAAAACCCAATGGTGTCGATCCGCTTTTTTCAGACGCTCATGTAAAATCTGTAAATGACATTTATGATAAACTTGGCGGTCACATGCGCTGGCGACATCTTCGTGAAACCGAGAAGTTGCTTCAGCGTCGCGGGATTGGGTTTCATATGCTGGCAAACGAGAATCTGTGTTCAGATCTGGTCTCCCAGTATCTGACGGTCAAAAGGAGACAATTGTTGTAATTATCATTTGGTATTTATCACAGTGACCAAATTTCTTAGATTTGCATACATAATTATACTTAGATTAAAATTCGAAACTCGAAATCCGAAATTCGAAACAATATCAAATAACAGAAATTCAAAATTCTAAAAATTTTAAAGATTCGTATTTTTGATATTCGAATTTGTTTCGAATTTAGACATTCGGATTTCGGATTTATTACAGAATTTCATGTCATATGACCTTTTAAATATGGCTAAGATTATTTTAAAGTTAAATTTTATAACATCATGATTATCGATCTTCAAAAATTTATTGCCGACGAAAAACCTTACTGGTCTGAGCTCGAGGCGATTCTGGATAAACTGGAGAAACGGGTGGAGCTGAAGTTGACTCTGGGCCAGCTCGAAAGGTTCCACTATCTGTACCAGCGGGCTTCAGCGGATCTGGCTAAAATCAAGACCTACTCTGCAGAACCAAACACCCGTGTATACCTTGAATCCTTGGTCGCCAGGGCATTTGGAGAAATCCATGAAACCCGCAAGCGGCCCCATCGACTGGCACCGTTACACTGGTTTTTTTCAACTTTTCCGCAGACATTTCGCAAGCATGTCAGGGCATTTTGGATCAGTCTGATTGCCATGCTGGTGGGAAGCGCCTTCGGCGCTTTTGTTGTAACGGTTGACCCGGATTCAAAAGTCGTATTGCTGCCGTTTTCGCATTTGCAGGGCGATCCGTCCGATCGCGTTGCAGAAGAAGAGGGAAGGGTAAGAAATGAAAGATTGGAAGAATCCAAAGCGACTTTTTCTTCCTATTTGATGACCCACAATACGAAAGTTTCTATTTTAACCCTGGCAATGGGCATC
This sequence comes from Desulfobacterales bacterium, assembly GCA_050116155.1. Taxonomy (GTDB): domain Bacteria; phylum Desulfobacterota; class Desulfobacteria; order Desulfobacterales; family JAHEIW01. The sequence continues at coordinate 6,626 of JASFPE010000018.1, read as the reverse complement.
ACATGGGGAATTGGAACCTTAATCATGTTGTTTTACAACGGCGTAATACTGGGTGCTGTTGCCCTTGATTATATGAAAGCCGGTGAAACTCACTTCTTATTGGGTTGGTTACTTCCCCATGGTGCCATCGAAATACCGGCCATTTTACTGGCCGGTCAGTGCGGTTTAATTCTTGCGGGTGCTATCATTGGATGGGGCAAGGCCATTCCTTTGAGAATGAGATTCAGAAAAATCAGCGGAGATCTGGTTACCTTGATTTTTGGTATCGCCCTGATGCTGATTTGGGCAGCTATTATCGAAGCTTTTTTCTCACAGTATCACGAACCGGTCATACCCTATGTGGTAAAGATTGGATTCGGGGTCCTGGAAATCGGTATTTTGATATTGTTTTTGTGGAAGTCAGGTAAAAAATCTGAGGTTCAGGCTTCAGGGTTTACGTCTAAAATAACCTTGAACAGTGAACCTGGAACGGCACACCTTAAGCGGTGAGCTTTGAACCTTTGAGCACCAACTAAAAAATTAGCTATGTATCCTGAATTTTGAACCCTGAACGGGGAACGCAGAACCTGTGAACGCTCGTAACAAAACAAATTCTTTGACGATTAAGACTCCGGAAGGGGTTGAATTTTCCCTTTCATTGGCCGGGCCCATAACGCGATTTTTGGCCTGGTCGGTTGATCTCCTGGTGATTTTAGTAGCCAGTAAGCTGTTAAATGTCATTCTGGGACTTGTTGGACTCATCAGCCAGGATTTTGCTACAGCAGCCGGCTTTATAGGATTTTTCCTGATATCTATCGGCTACGGCATTGTTACGGAATGGTACTGGCAAGGCCAGACCCTGGGTAAACGACTGCTTCGATTGCGGGTAACGGATGTAAACGGCTTGCGTCTGCAATTCAGCCAGATTGTCATTCGAAATTTAATGCGATTTGTGGATTCGTTGCCGGCATTTTATCTGGTCGGCGGGGTGGCCTGCCTGATAAGTCGTCGTGCTCAACGCCTCGGTGATTTTGCCGGAAATACCGTTGTTGTATGGACTCCCCGCATTCAAGAGCCCGACCTGGATCAACTCCTGGAAGGAAAATACAATTCATTCCGGGATTATCCTCATTTGGAAGCCCGTCTACGCCAGCATGTTACGCCTCAGGAAGCCCAGATTGCACTGCAGGCTCTGGTCCGAAGGGATGATTTCGAACCCCAGGCACGCATTGAGCTTTTTCAGAATCTTGTAAATCACTTTAAAGCGCTGGTTACATTCCCCCAAGAAGCCATTGATGGGATTTCAGATGAACAATACGTGCGCAACGTGGTGGATGCTGTCTATCGTGCGAAAACATCTGCTATTATTTGATCTTTCGGGCACTTATGATATTATCTAGAAGACAAAGTAAATTTTATGTTTTTTAAGATGGACTATGGGCAAGGATTTTCGGGCACTAGCTTGCGTCTAGATCAAGTTTCCTGCTTAATCGCTAATTTTATGTCGATATTCAGAAGGGAGTATTCATGATCAGTCTTGATCAGATTGTCGGTGAATGCGCTATCGGATCCAAATCGCGATTAGATTTGTGGATTCGGTTTCTAGAATTATGCAAAGTGCAGTGTATGGCTGAAGTGGGCGTCTATAAAGGTGATTTCGCTGCAAAAATATTGGAGAATTGCGAATCATTGGTGAAATACTATATGATCGATCCATGGCGTCATCTCGACGATTGGAACAAGCCCGCGAATAGGAGCAATGACGATTTTGAACAGCTCCTAACTGAGACCAAAACAAAAACTAATTTTGCGGCCGAGAAGCGAGTTTTGCTGCGCGGGAAGACGACCGAGGTGATAGATGAGATACCTGATGGAAGTCTTGACTTCTCTTACATAGACGGAGACCATACACTTAAGGGAATATCGATTGATTTAATTCGGGTATATCCTAAAATTCGGGTTGGTGGCTGGATAGGAGGGGATGACTTCATGACGACGATCTGGCAGCATCATCCAAATTTTGAACCAACACTTGTGTTTCCGTTTGCTGTTTATTTTGCTGAAGCAATGGGCGCACGTATCTTTGCCTTGCCGTTTTGGCAATTTCTGATTGAGAAGAGTGACGGACAGTCCTTTTCTTTTGTGGATCTTACTGGCAGATACCATGATGTCAGTCTCAGAACTCAGTTTCTTCCGGGTAGAAGTTGAGAATTCGAAATTTCTGACTTCAGATTTGAAATTCAACAGCATGGAACGCAGCGCAAAATCAGGTTAACTCATCTAGCTGCTTCTGGAATTCTTTTTTGTCAAGTAATGATAACTTAAAATGTCGCCTTTATAAGTTATACTCAATACGCCATAGGCGGAGGGGCTTTTTTTCTGTATATCACGACTAGTTTTCAAATTGACAACCTGGCTCTCAATACCCATTTCATTGGCGCTTTCCTCTATGATACGGGTCGCGTCTTCAAGATAAGGACATTGATCTGAGCCGGTGATGGTGAGTCCTTTTCCTAATTTTTTTAGGCCTTCGGCGGATCGCTGTTTGAGCCGATCGAGTTTTCTGCGATATCCCTCCGATTTTTTCTTGCTCATGTAGCAAAAAAAACCTGTCTCTGAAACATTGCTTGCGTTTACCTCGACCAGACTGACATCACTTTTCAGGGTTTTTTTGTGTCTCATAGTTACCTCCCATATGAAACATCGATGGGGACTATTTCTTATTGATGATTGAATATAGAGAACCCAATGAAATGCTTGCAATTTTGCGCGTTCAGCAATAAATATAATAAATTCATAGTGCTTTAAATAACATAAATTTTATTTTAATAAAATTTATCATGAAACCCATCGTAGCCATAGTTGGTCGACCCAATGTGGGTAAATCTACCTTTTTTAACCGGGTGACCCGTACCCGTGATGCCCTGGTGGACGATTTACCGGGGGTGACGCGCGACCGCAATTATGGCGATGCCACTTGGGATAATGCGGAATTTACCCTGGTGGATACGGGCGGGTTTACCGTAGGAGAAGATTTTTCGCAGGATATTCAGTTCCAGGTGCATCAAGCCATCGAGGATGCCGATGTCATCATATTGCTCCTGGATGGCAAAGCGGGAATCTCTCCCTTCGACCGGGATATGCTGGAAATTCTGCGGACGATAAAAAAACCGGTTTTCTATGTCGTCAATAAAATAGACGGTGAAGAGCAGGAAATTTATTTATCTGATTTTTACAGCCTGGGCATTGAACTGCTGTATCCGATTTCCGCGGAACACGGTTACGGGCTTTCTGATTTTTTAGATGATCTGGTTATTGCCCTGCCGGATGTCATAAAAGATCGTGTCGCAGATGAGGCTGAAGGAACCATTGCACTGGCTGTGGTGGGCCGGCCCAATGTGGGAAAGTCATCATTAATCAACCGTATTTTGGGACAGGATCGATTGGTTGTCAGTGATATTCCCGGCACCACACGGGATGCCATTGACTCAATTTGCGAGGTAAACGGCAAAACCTACCGATTGATTGACACGGCGGGTATTCGGCGCAAAGGCAGGGTAAAGCACAAAATCGAAAAATTTTCCATCATCAAAGCCTTGCGGAGCCTTGATCGTTGTGATGTGGCCTTGATTCTCATGGATGCCGATGAAGGCATTACCGACCAGGACACCAGTATCGCCGGATATGCTTACGAGCGGGGCTGCGGGTGTGTCATGTTGCTGAACAAATGGGATCTAGTAGACAAAGACACCAACACCGCCAAAAATTATGTAGATCGATTGCGATTGCAGACTAAGTTTTTAAGCTTTGCACCGGCAATTACCATTTCGGCGCTCACCGGACAGCGAGTTTTCAAGATCTTTAGGCTGGTCGATGAGGTTTACAGTCAGTATGCCCGTCGCATAAGTACGGGGCAATTAAACAAAATCGTTGAGCGGGCCATTAATAATAACGAACCTTCGCTGCATCGCGGAAAACGTCTTAAATATTATTATGCCACTCAAGTTTCAACGAAACCGCCCACCTTTGTTTGCTTTGTCAACTACCCGGAAGGGGTCCATTTCTCCTATAAGCGATATTTAATTAATCAAATAAGGGAGCACACCGGATTGGACATGACCCCTGTTCGAATGATATTTCGCAAAAGAGAAGGGCGCCGGAAAAATTAGAATTAAACTCAGAATTTTCAATTATGGAATCTATTTTTGAATATCGAATATCGAAGTAAAATATCGCCTCGCTAAGCGAGGCGATATTTAAATTCCGAAGGAATTTAAGATGGACATTTTTGAATATCATGCCCGCGAAGCGGCAGATGCCTCGAGGCCCCTGGCGGATCGGATGCGGCCGCGCAATCTGGCCGAATTTATCGGACAGCAACATGTGGTCGGTGAAGGTAGCTTGATTCGAAGCGCCATCGCGCAGGACCGGATTTTTTCCATGATTCTGTGGGGTCCTCCGGGTTGCGGAAAAACGACTCTGGCACGAATCATCGCCGGTGAGACCGATTCACATTTTGTACATTTTTCGGCTGTGCTCTCAGGGGTCAAAGAGATCCGTGCCGTTATTGATATCGCCAGAGATCAGCAAAGAATGTATCGTAAGCGCACGATTCTCTTTGTGGATGAAATTCACAGGTTTAACAAGGCCCAGCAGGATGCCTTTCTGCATCATGTGGAAAGTGGCCTGATTACCCTCATCGGTGCCACGACGGAAAATCCCAGCTTCGAAGTCATCGCTCCGCTGTTGTCGCGATGTCGGGTCATCACCCTTGAGATGCTTTCGACGTCGGATCTCACCACCATTATTGACAAGGCATTAACCGACAATGAACGGGGATTGGGTAATTTGGCCCTCGAATTCGAGTCCGATGCCATAGCTTATCTCATACGCGCGGCTGACGGAGATGCCCGTGCGGCGCTGAACAATCTTGAAGTGGTCAGCTCGTTGATTGCCTCCGAAAAAGAGTCTTCGACTGGGGATCATACTTTAAGTATTTCGCTGCAGGATTTGGAGCGGGCACTTCAGAAAAAAGCGCTGGTTTACGACAAGGCCGGTGAGGGACATTACAATCTCATATCCGCTCTACACAAGAGCCTGCGAGGTAGTGATCCGGATGCAGCCTTATACTGGCTGGCACGTATGCTAATCGCCGGTGAGGATCCATTTTATATTGCCCGCCGAATGGTTAGATTTGCCTCCGAAGACATCGGCAATGCGGATCCCAATGCGCTGACGGTGGCGATGAAAGCCATGGAGGCCTTTAAATTTCTCGGCCACCCGGAAGGCGAGTTGGCGCTGGCTCAGGCAGCGATATATCTGGCGACGGCACCCAAAAGCAACAGTATATATGCAGCTTATGGTAAGGTAACCAATGTGATTAAAGATTCCGGAGCCCTGCCGGTACCATTTCACATCCGCAATGCCCCGACACGGCTGATGAAAGAAATGGGTTATGGCAAGGGGTATAAATACGCCCATAATTATAAAGACGCATATAGCCCCCAGGACCATCTGCCGGATGAAATCGACGGCCAGGTTTTTTATTCTCCAACGGATCGAGGTTATGAAAAAGTCATCAAACAGCGGCTTGAGAAATGGCGCCTTTTAAAAGAAAAGGCAAAATCCGAATCCAAAAAGAAAAGGTAACGTTACAAGATTAAACTCAATTTCATTTTCAGCATTTCCCTTAACAAGAGTGTTTAGTATTTGGTGTTTGGCTCTTAAAACTTATTTAACGTCGATTTGTCATGCAAAACACTAAACACAAAACACTAAACACTAGCCAAAACACAAAACACCAAGTACTATCACATTTATCGCCATTCGTATCCTATATCGAAGCTTTTCCATAAAACGCCATAATATATTGTTTTAATTATGCTTTTCATTCATTGACCACTGATCTTGAAATATGATATAAATCACTTTTTTTTAGATACGGCTCACCGGCTCCTTATAAAAAACAAAATAATTTTCAATAGTTAAACAATAAAATGATAGAAGGAGGATTGCATACCATGAAAGAAGCGGTAATCGTCAGCGGATCACGAACGGCCATCGGCGCTTTCGGCGGCGGGCTGAAAGACAAATCTGTGGTCGAATTAGGATCGATGGTGATGAAGGATGTGCTCAAGAAGGTTAACCTGAAGCCGGTGGCGAGTTCTACCATGTTGGAGATCGGGCCGGACAAACTGAAAGATCAAGGATTAACAGAACTCGAACAGAAATCTTACGATTGGGGTGACGATGCGACCCGGGTAGCCATTGATGAAGTCATTATGGGAAATGTTTTGCAGGCGGCCCTGGGGCAAAATCCTGGCAGGCAGTCTTTGATCGGCGGCGGTATTCCGAAGGAAACTCCTGCCTGCACCATTAACAAAGTGTGCGGCTCCGGTCTCAAAGCGATTGCAATGGGGGCTGCGGCCATTATGACCGGACAGGCTGATGTGGTCCTGGCTGGCGGTATGGAGAACATGAGCCAGGCGCCCATGGCATTGCCCAAAGCTCGCTGGGGACATCGTATGGAGCTCACCGGCGTTGGTGACATCTATGATTTAATGGTTTTCGATGGACTTTATGAGATCTTTTACGGATATCATATGGGCGTGACAGCCGAAAACATCGCCTCCCTTTATGATATCAGC
>JASFPE010000017.1:0-25540 GCA_050116155.1 Desulfobacterales bacterium | reverse complement strand
GGAATACTTAAGGGGTCCTCTCCATATGATGGCATCATCCTTTTTCGGCATAAGGGATTCAATAGAAACAGCCTTCAGATTTTCCGAAACACTGGCGGGATTCAACTTGTGATCTTTGTTTATGTCTAGAATATCTTTGATACCCAGCATTCTCGGTACATCCGGGCCATGAAGATCGACGTCCATGATACCGACCTTGAGGCCTTTGTCGGCAAGCACGATGGAAAGATTGACCGATGTGCTGGTTTTACCCACGCCGCCTTTGCCGCTCATCACGATGAATTTATTTTTGATTTTTTGCAAAGACTGCTCGACCTTTACCTTCTGTTCCGCTTGCGGATCCTTATTTTGATGGGGATCCGGCATTTTATTCTGAATTTCAACCATTAGATCCAATGTCCTTCCGCGTCTGCTTCCCGGGCGACTTCCAGTTTCCCGTCTTTATATTGTTGAATTACCTCGGCTACGCTTCCCTTTGCACCGATGATTATTTTTACACCGGCGCTTTGCAATACCTTGAAGGCTTTCGGCCCACAATGACCCGTAATTAAAACAGCCGCCTGGTTATCGACGATTATCTTAGCCGCCTGGATACCAGCACCCTGTGGTAGATTAAAATTTTGCAGGTTTTCCACGACCTCGAATGCCATGTTTTGCGGATCAACGATAATGAAACAGGCAGATCTGCCAAATCGCGGGTCGAGCTGAGCCCTTAGATCTTTACCCATTGAACTAACAGCAATTTTCATCATTTAGCCTCTTTGATCAAATGCTCTTTTTCAGTTGAATTCGGAAAGAACCGTCTTCTTTTAGTCCTTCCATCAGGGTCAATTCGTAAGAAGAATTCGGCAATATCTTAAAAAGATCCTCTTGGATATCCGGATCACTGCACAAAATTTCCAGCGACTCACCGGGCTTTATGATTTTAAAAACCTGGCTGGCCTTCAGGAGCGAAAAAGGAATGATGGCTCCTCGAAGATCAAGTCTATGTGGCCCGCTTTTTTTCAATCAGACACCTCGAGCGTGTTTTCGCTTGCATGAAGAGCAAACAAGATGCCAAATGTGGAGAACTTAAACCTTTTTAATCAAATGCCAGCCCCGAAATATTAAATAATGAATATTTTCAGAAGGTAATGTAGTACTCATCTGTATGGCGATTGGATATCAATACGCCGTCTTAACGATGAAATTGAAAAAATACCTTGCTAAGCCAGTGTTAAATTGTTAAAAAAAAAAATTAACAGATGTTAAAATTTAACAGGAAAACCGAGTTCGCTTTGCTCACAAATTGTAGAGTTAATGAAAGGTTTAAACAATGCTTGAACAGGAGTTAAACCAGTACTGGAAGACCGTAGTCGACACGATTCAGGATGGGATCATGATCGTGGATTCGAGCGGCACCATCGTTTCCGCAAATAAGGCGCTTGAAAAAATATCCGGGTATACAAGGAATGAGATGATCGGCAAACCTTGCTTGATCTTAAATTGCGATATCTGTGAAATTGCCTTCGAAGGATCGGGCGATCACTGGTGCGCGTTGTTTAAGACGGGAAAGCTGGATATGCGCAAGTGTACCTTCACGAGAAAGGACGGCAGTCACATTCAGGTGTTAAAGAATGCTTCTCTGCTTCATGACACCTCCGGTAAAGCCATGGGGGCAGTCGAAACCGTCACAGACATTACTGAAATTGTTGAAAAAGATAACCAGATTGCGGCATTTCGGCGGGAGCTCAGATCGGAAAATGGTTTCCATGGATTACTGGGAACGTCAGTTTCCATGCAGCAGGTCAATGATCTCATCACCAATGCGGCCCAATCAGATGCCCCGGTGATTATTTTTGGAGAGAGCGGGACGGGCAAAGAATTGGTCGCCAGTGCCATTCACAAGATCAGTGGACGCAAACGAAAACCCTTCGTCAAAGTTAACTGCGCCGCCCTGACGGAATCACTGCTGGAGAGTGAGCTTTTCGGACACGTCAAAGGCGCATTTACCGGTGCGGTCAAGAGCCGTCAGGGCAGATTCGAAGCGGCCCGTGGCGGCGATATCTTCCTGGACGAAATCGGCGACCTGCCCTTGACCGTCCAGGTCAAACTGTTGCGGGTACTGGAAGAAAAGGTCATCGAACGCGTAGGGGATAACAGAGCCATCCCGGTTGACGTGAGAATAATTACGGCGACCAACCGTAATCTCAGGAGGCTGGTTAAACAGGGCGGTTTCCGGGAGGATCTCTTTTACCGGATTAACGTGATACCCATCACCGTGCCGTCTTTGAAAGAACGCGTGGAGGACATTCCGCTGCTGGCTGAATCTTTTTTTCGCCGTCTGCAGCTCAAAAGCGACAAAAATATTCAAGGTATGACCACCGAAGCCATGGAGCAGTTGATGACATATTCCTGGCCGGGAAATGTCCGGGAACTCAAAAGCGCCTTTGAGTACGCGTTTGTTACCTGCCAGCAATCCACGATTCAGCCCTATCATTTCCCTCCGGACATCTACCAGAGCCCTGGATCTTTGAAAACCAGGAAAAAAGCATCCGTAAACCGGGAAGCCTTGAAGAAAAAACAGCTGATCGATGCGCTTGAAGAAACCGGCGGTAACCAGTCCAGGGCCGCGCAAATTTTAGGCGTTTCGCGGGTTACGGTTTGGAATCGAATGAAGCGATACCATATCACGGCCCAACGCAGAATCAACAGCTAAATCGTGGCATAAAATTTGCTTTTCTTAACTATAGGGGTTTGAACTTGGCATATACCTCCATAATGCTCCTCATACCCCTTCAGCGGTAAATCGGCCCTGCGGGATAGGCCTGCAGGGTCGATTTTTTTTTGGCGCGATGGTTACGCTATACAAAAGCAGATTGGACGCTGAATTTCCTTACTTGCCTTTCCAATTTATGTATGGTGTAAAAAGGAAAATAGCAAAAAGGGAGCATCTTTCAGATGTCTTGGTTTGTCCTTTTTCCAATAATTTTTGTGGCTTCATTGATCCTCACCATGGTCGGCCTTGGCGGTGGTCTGATTTTTTCACCGCTTTTTATTTTATTGGATTTTCCGGTCAGCACAGCGGTATCGGCCTCTCTTTTCTTAAACGGCATCGCCGCTATTTCTGCCGGCATTACCTACTTTCGAAAAAAAATGGTGAATGTGCAAATCGGGATACCGTTGATTCTATCCTCTTCTGTTTTCGCTCCTTTAGGGGCTTATGTGACGTCCAAAGTAAATCTTCGTATTTTTACAGCGATCCTTGCCATAGCGGTTTTCCTGGCTGCGATTCGCATGATTTTCAGCGGAAAAATAGAAACCGAAGCAGTAAGCGTAGGTTCGGTGCGCCGCATCCTTGGTGGCGGCCTTATCGGGATGATCATCGGGTTCGTTGCCGGCCTTTTAGGAATCGGCGGTGGTGTGTTTATTGTGCCGATGCTAATATATATTTTGAAAGTTCCCACAAAGACTGCCGCGGCCACCTCAATTTTTATCGTCGTATTTTCTTCATTCAGCGGTTTTCTGGCCCACATTTCCATCGCTTCGCCCGATTGGAAATTTATACTGCTGGCGGCTATTTTTTCTTTTGCCGGCGGTCAGTTTGGCTCGCGGATTATGGCTGAAAAATTAAAAGGCAGCACGGTTCGTAAAATTTTCGGTGGGGTGTTGTTGATTTTTGTTTTTAAGTTGTTTCAGAGGGCTTTTTTCTAGAAAGCAACAGCTTAAATTGGATTTTGACATGCTTTTGAAAAACTTATTTAAACATTGGAGCTACCAGGTATTTTCACCCGAAACGGTTTTGCGGGGAAAATACGAAGCGTTCAAATGGAAATTAGTAAAGAAATACGCGAAAAAAATCGGAAGATCTGAAAGCAAATGAGGTCAAATCAAAGTAGAAAGTTTATTAAATTGAGTACCTATTTTACTTAAATTGCGGTCTTGATTACTTGGTCGTAACCACCAAGACGGCTGCCCCTTTAAGGGCTCTGACGAGTTTAACGCTCACGTCACCTCTGACGAATTCTTCGGCCTTGGACATTCGCTTACGGCCGATGACCACCATGGAATAATCGCCTTTATTAAACTGGTCGATAATACCTTCGGCAACGGTGGGATAAGGATCTTCCACCAGCTTAATCGTTACCGTATTGGGGTTGCACCCCCTTTCCACCAGCTTATCTCTGGCGTTTTCCATGGCGTTCAAATACCTTGCCGGCTGCTCCTTCATGAATTTTTCACCCATCAACTCCTCACCCGCCGAGGGTTTTCTGAACACGTGCAGCAAAGTGATGTCCATTTCCTCCGGGCATATGGCCAAATCCGCAATAAAATTTACTGCCGCCCTGGCACTTAAAGAGTCATTCATGGCGATAAGCATCGAATTTTTCAAAGCTTTCCTCCATTAATCAAAAATTGAATACAGGCATCTGTTTAAATCCTCGAGCAGTTCGTCAACGACTTCATAATAGACATGCGCACCCTTTGAGAAATGCATGAGAATATCATTGAGCATTTTCGGAATGGTTGGATATAGCTTTCGCAAATTAATAAATCGCCATTTTTCAAGTATGGAAAAATCTTCCGGTTCAATTCGATCGATCAGGTCACCATAGGTACGCATATCGCTTGAAATCATCGGGAAATTGTGGAAGCCCTTCCCAATGGCATAAATCAAAATGCTTCCCAAACCAAATATATCCAGACCAAATGGATTTTCTGTAGCTTCATAATCATAATCAAAATCGATCCAAACGTAGGTTCCGTCATCACGATTAACTATGATATGATCATTTCTGATGTCCCCGTGTTTAAATTCGTTTATATGCAGATATCGGATCGCTTCAAAGGCCGGTACTAATTTTTTTAAGATCCCCGGAAGGACCTGTTGAAAATAATCCTCGTATCTCATTTTATAACGATCAATGTAGTTAAGAAAACTTGGCCCGCGAACGATATTCAATACCCGAACGAGATTGCCTCTCGTATCTAAATATGCCTCTCCATTCATGAAAGACGGGTGATTCTTGACTAATTCTAAAATCTTGCCTTCTTTATCCGGATTTCGAAAGCATCTTATTTTGACTCCGCCGATAGAGGTTTCAAAGGATTCGAAAAAGGTCAGCTTAATAAATTTTCGCTCCCCTGTTTCTGCGTCCGCAGCGCGTTTTACCCAGAATTTTGGATCTTCTAAACCGAACCGAGTTTCCCGCGCAAATCCTTTCACAATATAGCGCTTGCCACCGACCAAAATTTCGTCTCCATAATCGATGGCAAAAAAATCGCTGGTATCTGTGAATTGCTGGCCCCCCACCGGCTACAGGTCCTTCAGCATCCGTGGCGGAAGGCTCTCCAGGGCAATCCTGACTCCATCCAGAAAATTTTTCAGCCCATTGTTTTCTATAACCAACCCGAGATGTTCAGACATGACGCACAGGGTTTCAATATCTTCATCATGAATTTTCCTGGGTTCATCATGATAAATTCTAATAATGCCGATGATTGCCTCGCGGCATTTTATGGGAATCGAAAGCATTGAAACGATTCCTTCATTGGCCGCAGCCTCCGGATATTGAACCCGCGGGTCGCTTTGCATGTCTTCTACAAGCACCGGTTCGCCCTTGCAGACGGCGCAGTGCTTTTCATCCATAATCACTGGGCCTTTGTATAGATAATTCTCACTGAGCCCGTAGCTGCTAACAGGATACAATTGGTTATCCCTCTCATCAAGAAGCATAATACTGCACCCTTTAGCCTTAAACCTTCGGCTGGTGCCTTCAGCAAGATGGTTGGTCAATACATTTAAATCCTCGTAGGTCGAAATTGCATGGCTGATGGCCCTAAAGTGCTCAAGGTAAAACTTTCTCTCTGGTTTTTGGTCCATCTGTTATCCTCCGGATTTAAAAGAAACAAAGATGTTTGTGAGTATCTCGTTTCTCAAACTCATTGATGATCAAGCATCCGTGGCGGCAATTTTATCATCTCTATTTTTACCTGGTCGAGAAAATTCTTCAATCCATTGTTTTCAATCACAAAGGCCAGGAGTCGTTGCATCACGCAAAGTAAATCGAGATCCTCTTCATGAATCGCCCAATGGTCACTATGATATAATCTAATCAAACCGATTCCTGCTTCTCGCAGTATTATGGGGAAAGAGAGCAGGCAAACAATTCCTTCTTTGGCTGCAGCCTCCGGATATTGGATGCGAGGATCGTTCTGCATATCTTCAACGAAAACGGGCTCGCACTTGACAAAGGCAGAGTCCTTGTCATCCATGAATACCGGGCCTTTTTTGAGATAGTTTTCGCTAATCCCAAAACTGCTGACACGAATCAACTGCTTTTCACGCTCATCAAAAAGTAGCAAACTACACCCCTTGACATCAAAGGCCTGGCTTATCACTTCAACCAGGTGTTCAAACAGCAAATTCAGATCTTCATAGGATGCAATCGCGCGGCAAATAGTCTTAAAATCCCGTATAGAGATCCTTCTCTCAGGTTTTTGCTTCATTGATTATGTCCCTGATTACTATCGGTTTACAGTAATATGTGATGGAACACTTATAATTTACCAGACTCTTAAAGCGGTTTCAATGAATACCGTCAGCGAGTCCGCATAAAAAATAAAAACACCCCTGAAAAGTGCCTTGCCACCAAGAAGACGTTTTTTGGTTTTTCTTCATTTTTTGTTAGAAAAATTTTGTCAAGGATGTCCGGGCATTTTAAGCTTTTGCGATCTTCCCTTGAGGGCTTCAATGCGATCTGAGAATAACCTTTCGCAGGTCGGACAGTAATTATGGTGTTCTTTTACTTCCGGGTGCGGAACGATTCGTTTCTCTATTTGATTCAGATATTTTGGTGTTGCATAAAGCCTGCCGCACCCCTCACACCTTATCAGAGGGTGTTTCCCGATGATCTGGTCTCTGATGTAAATGGTTCTAACGTTATCTTTATCCTCAACTTTGATTGCATCTGTCTTGCACAAATTGGCACATGTTCCACAACCGATACATACGCCTTCTATGGGAACAACGTAGCTGATTCCCCCACGTTTTTCCATCTTCAGTGCCCCGGCACCGACAATTTCTTTGCAAACCCGTATACACAGGCGGCAACGAACACAGCCGTCCGGCGGTGGCCCTAAATCTATTTCGAACTCTTCAGCCATGTCCCGGATAACTTTTGATTGGGGAGCCATTTGCAAAAGGTTTCGAAACGCTTTGGTTCGGGCGCGGGTTACCAACTCCGACCGGGTCTTAACGATCAGTCCCTCCTTAGCTTTAAGGATACACGCCAGCATGGTGATCTGCCTTCCGGACTTGGCCGGCACTTCGACCGCACACAATTTGCAGGATCCCGAAGGTTTAAGGGCCGGGTGGTAGCAAAGGTTCGGGATCTTTATACCATTGGTCAGGGCTGTTTCCAGGATACTGAGTCCCTCCTCTGCTGCATATTCTCGATTATCAATCGTCAGTTTAACCATTCGCCAATCTCCATTTCATCGTCCAGACCCCAAAACGCTATTCATCGGGTTAATCTTTACCTGCATCATGCAAATCCGCAAGATATCCCTGCAGATGTTGAAGCTCTGCGTTGAGGATGCTGATCTGATGCTCGACAAGGTCATTTATCGTTAGCATTCCAATTACTTTTTTGTGTTTAAGAACCGGTAAATGTCTGATATCGGCTTTAAGCATGATACTGACGGCCGTGCCGATCTCATCTTCGGGTTTGGCAGAAATTAATTTATTGGTCATGGCATCTTTAACCTTGACCTGGTTAAAGGCTTTGCCTTTTTCTTTAAGATGGCACCTCAAAACATCCCGTTCGGCAAATATTCCGACCGGGTAATCGCCTTCCATTACAATCAAGGCGCTGGTCTTGTTGAGCGCCATCTCGGTGATGGCTTCTTCTACCGTCTGATCGGGCGTGATCGTGAATACTTTTTGCTTCCTATTCGTCAATAGTTCTTGTACAAGCATATTCTTTTTCCCATGAAATATAGGGCTCCATCATAATTGCTTCAGTCTTTCAGCACACGCAGACAATCCTGGGGGAATCGATGGGTGCCCTTTTGATCTAAACTGACTTCAACAAGTGCATCGGGGTCGTTTTTAGCCGTATCCGGGTCGGTTATGATTCCGTGGCATCCAATGTATTCATTCATATAGCTCTCCCAGTTCTCATCATCTGATTTCTGGAATATTTCAACCCGTTGTCCTTTACGAAAAATCATTTTGGATCTCCTTCGTACCACCTTATCAAGGTATGAGCATGGTTGGTAACTCACTGCCAACGCATGGAAACCATAAAAACCCGCTGCCTGTCTTCGTTTGCTTTAAACCAATTAGCTCGGAGAAATATCAACACTAAATTTTGCCGTTTCTTTCCTGGCACAGGCTTCACAAAGATTGCGTTGGTCAATTACCCGGCTGACAGTTTTGAGTTTCTTTTTAACATAATCAAGATATCTTGCCGGTCCCATGATTGTCCCACAGGACTCACAATATTCCAGCTTCTGACGGTTGAGGATCGTCCCGCACAAAGAAAGAATTCGTTCGTCGTTGCGATCTTCCATTCTCATGGCCCCCGTAGGGCAATTTTCAGCACAGGCGCCACAGGTGATGCATCTTTCTTCGGTAATCCGGAAGTCCGTATGAACCGGATGATCAAAGTCAAAATAACCCAGTTGCAGTGCATCGATTTCCATCTTATCCCGGCATACTTCGACACACTTACCACAGCGAATGCAAATATCGCAACGCAGACACCGACGCGCTTCTTCCCGAACCATATTTTCGGAATAACCCAGTTCTACCTGCTGGAAGGTGGTCCGCCTTCTGTCAATATTTAGCACGGGCATTTCCGGCCTTTTCAGAACTGTCTTGGTACTGGCAGGCACCTCCAGCCAATCAATTCGATCTCGTCGGACCGGAACGGGAGGCATTGTGGGCTGGGGGATCCCGGATAAATAGCGGTCAATGGCATCAGCGGCTCTTTTGCCTCCGCCAATGGCTTCCACAACCGTTGCCGGTCCGGTTACAGCATCTCCGGCAGCAAAAATTCCTTCCTGCATAGTTGCCATATTGGCCATATCGACATCAATCGTATTGCGCCGTGTCCATTTCAGATCAGAGAGCTCTTGCATACACCCGTAGTCCACCAACTGTCCGATGGCGGGAATCACCGCGTCGACGTCCATAAAAAAATCACTTCCGAGAACCGGCACCGGGGATTTACGGTCACTGCCCTCCTTGGCAACCAGTTCTGCCCGCAGGCACTTTAAAGCACAGATTTGTCCATTGTCCCCCACAACCTCAAGGGGTATTGTTAAAAACGATATTTTGACACCTTCTTCTTCGGCCTGTTCCACTTCTTCTTCATCAGCCGGCATTTCCATGCGGGTCCTGCGATAGGCAATCGTCACCTCTTCACACCCCAACCGCAGGCATGTTCGAGCCGCATCAATAGCGACATTTCCCCCTCCAATGACAACCACTTTTTTACCCGGTATGTGCCGTTTCCCCATGGCCACATCTGTTAATATTGTGATGGCATCGATCACCTGGGGAAATTCTTTTTCTCCGGGTATCCCCAGCTTAAAAGAATTATGCGCACCAATGGCGAAAAAAAAGGCTTCAAATCCTTCTTCTTTTAACTGGTCTAGGCTAACATCTTTGCCGAATTTTGTATTAAAGCGAATATCCACCCCCAAGTCCTCAATCATGGCCACTTCCCGATCAATGACTTCCCGGGGCAGCCGGTACCTCGGTATACCGACCATCATCATACCACCTGCCATCGGCAGCGCCTCAATTACTCTGATCGGGTATCCTTTAAGTGCCAGATAATAAGCGGCGGTTAATCCTGCAGGGCCGGCACCGATGATACATACCTTCCTATTTTTATCCGGATGCTTTACAGGATTTTGATAACGACCTTCCGAAAGGGCTCTTTCGGCTGCGAAGGCTTTTAGTGTTTTTATGGAGATGGGACTATCAATTCGTTTTCGAACGCACATAAATTCACAGGGACGGGTGCACACTAAACCACAGACCCAGGGGAAAGGATTGTCTCTTCGAATGACCTCGATGGCCTCTGCATCGTGTCCCATAGCAATAAGACTCACATAGGTCGGTACGTCTATTCCCGCCGGGCAGGCCATCTGACAGGGGGCCGGAGTCAGTTTCGCACAATCTCCAGTGGGGCAGTTGTGGGTTTGCACATGGCTGGTGAATGTCTCCCGGTGTTGAGATAGGGTCGTGTTGATTAATTTTCCGGTTTCGATACAGAGTTTATCCGGGCCGTCTTCTATGAGTTCCCGGCATAATGACTTGATGGTGGGAATATGATCGTTACCGGCCCGCCCCCAAGAGATATCGTCTAGCAGTTGACGAATCTCTTCAGCTATACGTCTGGACTTTGGGTGCTTGAGGCTGCCCGACTCAATAATTTCATCAATTTTGAGAACGGCGTCCTTGACCGGGCAATTTGTGGCGGACATACTTCAACCTCTTAAAAAATTTAGGAATATTTAAAATTCGGCTTCCGATATATTAACCGATTACTCTGAATTCCTTAATATTTTTATTAATTCAATATTTTTATTCTAACGTTGCCACCACCGTTCTGGCATGCCTTTCACGTCTGATCTGCGTTATTTTTTCAGCTTTTTCAAAATGAAGGCAGCTTGCGGTGCATACTGTGACACACGCCGGTTTAAGGCCCTCATCGATGCGGTCCATGCAATAATCGCATTTCACCACTTTGCCCAGATCCGGGTGCCATTGCGGTGCTCCCCATGGGCAGGCAGAAATACAGGTTTTGCACCCGACACACAGTTCATGATCCACAAAAACAATTCCATCCTGCGGTCTTTTTTGCATGGCTCCGGTGGGACAGGCTGCAACACACCAGGGATCCTCGCAATGATAGCAGGGCATAAAGACATAAGATGCACGGGGGTTGCCGTTGACTAATCTGGGCCCAATCGTAATAATCTGGCAGGGTCTCGTTTCCGGAGGCAAACTTTTATTGGTCTTGCAAATAATTTCGCAAGAATGACAGCCGATACACTTATGCAGGTCCTGCAGTAGAAAGTATTTACTCATGGCTCTACTCCCATTTAGATTGAAGGTTAGCTAGTTTCTTTTTGAAAATAATTAAATTCGTTTCGCATTATTCACGGGTCCAGCGTACTTTTGCATTCATCAATGAAGCCTAAGTTGTGGGCTTCACCGATATCAGGGTGTGGTGCAAAGCCGGGCTGCCGCCGATCATATCTGAAATATTTTCCTGTAAATCACCATCGCCCACTCCTTTGTTGTAAGATCTGCTGGCCAGCGGGGCCTGATGGCCGAACCCATGGAGCATGAAAGCAGCCTCCGGATGAATGAGATCGGTCACAAATGCCTTGATTTGACCGGAACCTACCTTGGAGGACACCGCGACAAGATCCCCATCTTTGATGCCCAGCTCCGCAGCCCTGTTTGAATTAATCCACAGTACATTTTCGGGACTTAACTCATTCAGATAGGGGTTATTCTGGGTCGCCACATGGGTATGGAGGGCATTGCGCCCGACGATCAGCCTGAACTGAGCTTGCGGTGGTGAAGGCAGGGATTCATAAGCCGGAAATGACGCATATCCCGCATCCTCCATCAAAGAAGATTTAAATTCGATTTTGCCTGAAGGCGTTTTGAATTTAATCCCATCGCTACGATCCCAAAAGATCTTATTGCCCGTATAGGCAACATATCCTTTTTTTTGAAAGTCTTCCATTTTAAATCCGGTCGGCTCGAGTTCCCATTGCACCAACTCCTCCATGCTGTCGTAGGGGAAATACTTGCCGATGCCGATGCGTTCACCGAGCTGTTTGAGAATGATAGGACCGGGCCGGGTGTCGTAGCGCGGTTCGATCACCTGCTTTCGCAGGACCAATTGAGGAGCCAGACCATTGGCCTGCTGGACACAATCGGTTCGTTCCAGGTAGGTGGACTCCGGCAGGATGACATCCGCCTGGTGTGCAATGTCGCTGTAGTTGATGTCGATGGCCACGATGAGATCCAGCTTGTCCAATGCCTTTTGGGTCTGGCCTCTATCCGGGATGGACATCAACGGGTCAAAACGAAAGGCAATCAGAGCTTTTATGGGATAGGGATCCTCGTTTAAAATGGCAAAGGGAAGCATCTGACCGACACCGTGTTTGGGATCGGGTAAGGGGAAATCTTTGGTCCCCACCTTGTCGAATCGGGGAACACTTATTTTGGGGAATTTTTGCTCATTGAGCTTGCGGGCAGGCTTGCCGCCCACTTCTCCCGGACCTTTTTTGAAGAAGAAGCCGCCCTTGGCCTCCACACTTCCCATCAGGGAATTGAGGATCATGATCGAGCGCCGCAGATAGATTTCGTTGGGATGGTTGGCACCCCGATAACCGAAATGGAAGATAACTGCAGGCTTGTCCTTGCTGACTTCCCGCGCCAGCTCGACAATGGCATCAGCCGGAATACCCGTCTCGTTTTCAGCCCATTTCGGCGTATATGAATGCACGAAGTCCTGAAGCTCGGATAAACCCAGGACCCACCGGTCCACATATTCGGCGTCATACAATCTTTCGCTGAGTATGACATGAATCAGGGCATAATTCAGGGCGAGATCTGTACCCGGACGGATCATGAAGTACTTGTGGGCCTTGGTCGCCGTAACACTCACGCGTGGATCAATGTAGGTGAGCTTGGCTCCTTTTTCCAGGGCCTTTGTCAAGGCATTTACGGGCTTTACCTCGATGGCTTCGAAAAAATTACGGCCATACATAACAATGTGTTTGGTATTGCCATAGTCCATGCTCATTTGAGCGTCGGTATAGCCAAAAAGCGACCGGCAGGCCGTGTTGACCGATCCTTTGCAGATGGCATCATGCGTAAAATTGTTTGGAGATTTGATGGCGCTCAGAAAGGTCTTGGTCACCGGGGTAGAAAGTTGGGTGCGCTCTCCAATTACGAGACTGTGTCCCCCATGCTCATCGATGATGGGTTTCAATTTACCGGCCACATAATCAAGGGCCTCATCCCAGCTGGCCTTTTTCCACTGTCCGGAACCGCGCTCACCCGTTCTGATCATGGGGTATTTTAGCCGTTGATCGTCATAGAGCGTTGCGATCCCGGCACTGCCGCGCGGGCACAGGCTCCCCTCCATGTTGGCAACATGGGGGTTGCCCTCAATAAATTTGACCTGGCCGTCTTTGACCGTGACCTTAATGGGGCATCGAACCGAACACATAAAACATATGCTGTATACTTCTTTTTCCATAGCAGTCCTCCGTGGCAAAAATGTGGGATTTTAGAAAACCTGTTTCAAAGATAGCGGCGTCTGCAGCGTGGGTTGAAGACAAAAATACGGTTATCGGTTAAAAAATCTATTTCTTTTTTCCCCTCTTAGCAATAATCATACCAGTAAACAGGTTGAGCGTGTCATCTGATTCCTCAGGACACCTTTTGTAAAATATATAACATTTTAAACAGGTTAGGTCCATAATCCGCAATCAATTTTTTGCTCATATTTATTCCAATCGAAAGGCATAGAGAATTATATGAATTAATTCTATTGCACTGATATATTTTTACTGCATTTATGTATCTAACTAAAATTAAACACTATTCTAACAAAAGCATCTGGATATCCTCTTTATTGTGCCTATTAAAGCTTGATATTAACGGCTTTGTTTATGCGATTACAATTCTATATTTACAAGCGTATAAAAACCGTATCTATTTGATTTTAATAGAGAAATATATTGAGACGCTGAGTTTCCCCGGTTTTATTCAGTGTCTGGATTATTGGTGGCATACAGCTTGCTTGTTGATGCAGCGATGCGTTTCGAAGGCGGCGACGTCAAAAAGAAAAACCACAAATTCTAAACCTTATAAATGCGTTCTCACTCGGGATTTAAAATTTAAATCATCAAAAGGGAAGTATAAAGATTTAGAGTCTTCGAACAGGGAGTAGGCTTAAGAGAGAACTCTAAAATACAAGAGGAGGTGAAAAATGAAGAAAAAGCCATTAATCCTGTTTGCCATTTTAGCGCCGGTATTGGCTGTATCGGCAGGGTTTATTGTGGCGGATAATGCTTACGCGGTTACGCTTGCCGACGCCATTGCGTCGGCTCCTCAAGGAACTGAAAAAGGCCAGATTGATCCCGCGGCCGCACCGGGGTTCCTCGGTATTCCCGGCGGGCCGGATATTAGCCTGATCATAGGATTTTTATGGGCGATTTGGGTCGGCTGGATATTTTCGACGGTTGGCGCTTTCGGCGGCATCATGGCCGGTGTCGGGCATATGACCATTTATGGGTTGGGGTCTTATGCCAAGACATTTAAAACGACGGCACCGGCGCTGAACAAATTCATCACCGACAGTATCCGGGTTTCCAACCAGTGGCTCGTCGGCCTTTCGGCGCTCGTATCGAGTATCAACTACGCCAGGCAAAAACGGCTTGTCACGGCTCTCGGTTTCTTCCTGGGTATCGGGGCATTGTTTGCCACCTTGCTCATCGTGTTTACGACGGCAGGCAAGATAAAGTTTTCCCAGTACCAGGGCTGGTTCGGACTTTGCGTATTTGTCATCGGCGGATTCATGATCTATGAGATGACCCCGAAAGGACAAGCATCCAAGAAAGCGTCGCAGGAGGCCGCCAAGGCATTTGAATCCACCATTAAAGAGAAAAAGGACATCAAAGATCAGGGAATCAAGACCTTGAAATGGGGCCTGACAAAAACTGAGTTCTCTTTCTTCGGTCAGACATTTACCTTCAGTCCGATATGGGCTTTTATCGGTGGATTTGTCATTTCCTGTGTGGCCTCGTTTCTCGGTGTCGGTGGGGGCTTCCTGTATGTTCCATTCCTGACCAGCGTTGTTGGGTTGCCCATGTTCGTGGTGGCTGGAACCTCGGCGCTGTCCGTTTTGATTGGAATGATTTTCGCCATTTTCAATTTTATGGTGCTCAAAGGCGTAATGGTATACTGGCCCATGATCGGTGCCGAGCTGGTGGGTATTTTCATCGGCTCAATGATCGGACCGCGAACCGGAAAATATATTCCCAACAAGGTGCTGAAAGGAATTTTCATTGTGCTGGCAATTTTCATCGGTTTGCGATATACACTGAGGGGTTTTTTCGGCATCAGTATCATCTAAGGGTGATATCCGAACTTCGCTTGTCCGGGATCCGGGCTGTGCCCGGTCCCGGACAATAAAGCGCTTTACCGCTAAAATAAGCTGATCCACGTAGGGGTCATCATAAATTCGCATGGCAGATATTTTTTACAGTTTTTATTTGCTTGTAGACAGCTTCCTGATGTTTTTCTACCGCCTTACCGGTGTGCCGCTGTTAGACTATTTTATGGGAACATTTTTTCTGGCCTTTGTGTGTGTTGTTTCCGGAGAAATCAGCGTTTCGCTGGCCCTTCGATTCAATCAACGCTACATCGATGAAATGACTTCCGAGATGGAGACCAAGGAAAAATTATCCATGGAAGCATACCGGATCGGAGACAAGGCCAGTTATCGAGCGTTGAACAAGGAAGCCACCGATGTCTGGGGCAAACGATTTTTTACCATGGTCGGTTATTCCGCTGGAATTCTATGGCCGATACCTTGTGCGCTGGGATGGATGCAAACACGATTCCATGGCGTGGAGTTTGACATCGTTTTTCCTTTGACCCTCATTTTCGGAAAATCGGTAGGTTATATTTTCACATTTATTCCGATTTATATTTTATGCCGCATTTTATTTAAATACTTGCGTCCCTGGTTGCCTTATTTCAAAGGTGTTCAGAAACGGCTAAATGCATACAATTCTGCAGCGTCACGCTAAAACCCCGCCTGCGCCAGTCCCAATTTTCCAGTTGCACGCCTGAAATTTGATCTTAGCTTTAACTATACATGCAAAAGGTTGAATCTTCAGGCAATTGACCTTTCCCTAAAGCAAGTGTCAATGAATCTAATGGCTGCCAAAAGCGTTCAGCACAGTTTTTCCAATGATCTTGCACGAGAAAATGGATATACGATCCATCCCTCTTTTAGCGAGGCTTTTAAATTTTGGCTGAAATTGGGTTTTATCAGTTTCGGCGGTCCCGCCGGGCAGATCTCCATCATGTATCAGGAACTGGTTGAAAAAAGAAGATGGCTGAGCAATGAACGGTTCTTAAACGCCTTGAACTACTGCATGTTTTTGCCCGGTCCGGAAGCCCAGCAACTGACGGCATATATCGGCTGGTTGCTGCATAAAATTCCGGGTGGTATTGTGGCCGGAAGTTTGTTTATCATCCCTTCCATCTTTATCCTTTTTGCATTGAGTTATATCTACGTTGCTTTCGGCAATATCGCCTGGGTTGCTGCACTGTTCGGTGGTCTCAAAGCTGCCGTTATGGCCGTGGTGGTAACTGCCGTATTAAAAATTGGAAAAAAAGCATTAAAAAACCATGTGATGGTATTGCTGGCTGCCGCTTCTTTTGTATGCATATTTTTTTTCAAGCTGCCGTTTCCGATTATTGTCATCGGAGCGAGTCTGATCGGATTGATCGGCAGTATGGCCTTGCCGCGTTCTTTCCAGATCGTACCAGAAAAAAGAATCGCTGATCACGAGAAAGGATATGTTCAAATCTGTGAGGACCCGGACGCCTGCCACCTGAATCCATCAAAGACAAGAAATACCCTGCTGATCCTAACCTTTAGCGGCCTGTGGACACTGCCCCTGCTGATGCTTTATGTAGTGCTTCCGGAAACTGTTTTTCTTGCGGTAGGATTGTTTTTTACGAAAGCTGCTTTTTTAACCTTTGGTGGCGCTTATGCTGTCCTGGCCTATATCGGTCAAGCCGGCGTTGAACACTTCGGATGGTTGACGGCGCCTCAGATGATAGACGGCCTCGGGCTGGCCGAGACCACCCCCGGACCGCTGATTATGGTCGTGCAGTTTGTCGGATTCATGGCCGGTTGGAATTATCACGGGACATTCAGCCCTTTGACCGGTGCAATTATTGGGTCATTGGTTGCTACCTATTTCACCTTTCTTCCCTGTTTTTTATTTATTTTCCTGGGCGGTCCTTACATTGAAAAATTCAGGGGAAACAAAAAACTCAGCGGAGCGCTGTCAAGCATCACAGCAGCCGTTGTGGGGGTGATTTTAAATCTGGCGGTGTGGTTCGGAATGCAGGTACTGTTTTCTCCTGAAATGGGTGTGAACTGGTTTGCCGCTATTATCGGGTTGGCAAGTTTCGTGGCGATTCAGTGGAAGAAATTGAATATCATCACGGTTATTTTAGTATCCGGAGGAATGGGTTTGGTTCGGGGACTGCTCTTTTGGTGAAATTTTCAGCAGCCACCCAATATAGACCCGAAGGTTATGGCAGCAGTTTACAGGTTTATAACTTCTATCTCCGCCTGCCTTGGTATTGAGAAAGCATTGCTTGCATCCCTAACGGTCTGAAATATTTCCTTTTCGTCATTCAAAGCCGGTGGATTCTACAACTTATTGACATCATTGTATTTTTGGTGTAATAAGACCTTTTTGAACATCATGAAACCTAAGATTCACATATCAGGGATATTACTGGCTATTTTTTATGGGGCATTCATTATCCCGGGGCAGGCATTGGCGACCCAGGGCCATGGCGGCATAGAAGGCGTTTATGTCCACCAATTCGCGCACCTGTTTTTCATCATTTCCATGGCAAGTTTGATCTATTGGCTGAGGGAAAGGGGACTTGTGAGAGAAAAAGGCTGGAAATACATACAATATTCGGCCTTTTTTTTCATCCTGTGGAATTTAGACACGATGTTGGTGCATATGCTAGATGACCAATTCAATATCATCCAGGTTGAAAGCATAGGGACCCTGCAAATTCAGATCAACGATGTTTTTAACAACAATGATCTTAAAATAATATACTATCTTGCCAAGCTGGACCACCTCCTTTGTGTACCGGCCATTTTTTTCCTGTATATCGGCTTAAAGCAGCTTTTAAAGCAGTCGGGGGACGACATGACAAGGCAGGGACGATCATGACCCTTTCCTCAGTACCCATATTTTATATTGATATTTTTGGCTCTATCTTCATGATCATTTTTTCTTTTCTTTGCCTGCTGTTAGCCCATGAGCTCAGAAGCCGCGATCAAAAAAACGTCATGAACACCTATCTTTTATGGGTGTGTTACGGGCTGATGGGTTTTGCGATATCCCGATCCGCGGGGCATATTCTCAAGCAGATCCTTTTAATGTCAGAACAACCGGAGGTATGGAACGTGATGCGTCCCTATAGCGGGGCGATCAATTCTTTAATGTTTGTGCTCGTGGGTTCGGTGACGCTTTTTTTCGAGCGGATCTGGAAGGTATATCAGCAGATATCAAAGGATAAAAAGGCGCTGCAGCTTGCCCATGAAGAACTTATTTTTCTCAATCAGAATCTAGAGCAACGGGTCGCCGAAAGAACAGAGGAATTGGCCCTGTCTGAACACAAATATCGCCGAATTTTTGAAGTCTCAAAAGACATGATTCTGGTGGCCAAAAAAGATGGTCTCATTGTGGATCTCAATCCGGTTGGT
The DNA here is from genome assembly GCA_050116155.1 of Desulfobacterales bacterium. Lineage (GTDB taxonomy): Bacteria > Desulfobacterota > Desulfobacteria > Desulfobacterales > JAHEIW01. Next base: position 6,968 of record JASFPE010000017.1, on the reverse strand, counting down.
CAAAGTATTTTGGGCTACCAGGACCCTGATGTATCTTTAAGTGGCAGGAGGTTTCAGGAATTTTTCAACCATCAAGCACATTGGGATCAAATTTTACGCACGATTCAAGCGCAGGGCTCTATTTCAAATTTCGAAACAGATTTGAAACATAGAGACGGGATGACCATAAGATCATTGATCAGCGGCAGTTTGGACAGAGGGCCATTGGATGAGGAAGACACCATCCACTTTTTGGTAAAGGATATCGGGCAAAAAAGGTTAATGGAAAAACAGATGGCCCAGGCAGAAAAACTCGCCTCCATCGGGCAGCTTTCTGCCGGCATTGCCCATGAGATCAATAATCCTTTAGGCATTATCCTTGGATATTCTCAGCTTCTATTGAGAAATGAAGGCAACGAAGAAGAACGACAGGATGATTTGAGGACCATTGTAAAGCACACGCGAAGCTGTAAATTAATTGTGGAAGACCTCCTCAATTTTGCCAGAGAACCAGAGCCTAAAAAATCATTTATCGAAATTCACGCCATAATCGATGAGGTTTTGAATTTTATCAAGCATCATTCTGACTTGGACGAAACCCAAATCTTCAGTGAATATGATCCCCGGGTTCCCCCGATCGAGTTAGATGGCAAACAAATAAAGCAGGTATTTGTTAACTTAATTATGAATGCGCAGCACGCTGTTGACAATAAAGGAACCATAAAAGTTACGACGAAATTTAGTTTCGCCGACAATGAGCTGCTCATCAACGTCATAGACACAGGGCATGGAATTGAAAAAAAGAATTTATCACGAATCTTCGATCCTTTCTTTACAACCAAGCCTACCGGTAAAGGAACCGGTTTGGGTCTTTCAGTAAGTTATGGTATTGTTAAGAATCATGGTGGTGACATTTTGGTGGAAAGCGAGCCGGGCAGGGGCTCGACGTTCACCGTTATTTTGCCTGTGGCATCGGCACCAGTAGAGGATCTTCGATGAGTAAATCCATATTAATCGTAGATGATGAGCCGGACATGCTCAATTTGCTTAAACGCAGCCTCGAGCCTGATCTGAATTGCAGGGTGGATACAGCCACCTCCAGTAATATTGCTATGGGGCTCCTTGAAAAAAAAACCTTCGATTTGGTGCTGGCTGATATAAAAATGCCTGAAATGGACGGACTGGAACTTCTTGAGCTAATTAAAAAGAACTCTCCAGACCTTACGGTGGTAATGATGACCGCTTATGGCCACATAGAAATGGCCGTCGAGGCCATGAAAAGAGGGGCCTATGATTTCATTACCAAACCCTTTGACCATGATGCACTTGTCCTTCGAATAGAAAAAGCATTGGAAAGAAGCAGCCTGTTAAAGGAAAATATAAGACTCCAACAGGTATGCCCGGATGATGTATTTCAAAATCTGGTCGGCAAAAGTTCAAAAATGCAGAGGGTATATGAGACCATCCAGATGGTGGCCAAAACGGATTTAACCGTGCTCATAACCGGAGAATCAGGTACCGGAAAAGATCTTGCGGCCAGAGCCATCCACGCCCTCAGCAAACGGAATAAAGAGCGTTTTGTTGCGGTTAACTGTCCAACCGTCCCGGAAAATATCCTTGAAAGCGAGCTTTTTGGATATAAAAAGGGGGCATTTACCGATGCAACACAGGACAAAGAGGGTCTATTTCAGGAAGCCCACCATGGAACCATATTTTTGGATGAAATCGGAGATATCAGTCCTACCATTCAAACAAAACTGCTGCGGGTGCTTCAGGAAAAAGAGATTAAACCCCTGGGGGATACCAAGTCTGTTGGGGTGGATGTCCGCATCATCGCCTCAACCAACCAGCATATCAGAAAGAAAATGAAAAGCGCGCAGTTCCGGGAAGATTTCTTTTATCGCCTGAATGTCTTGCCCATTCACCTGCCGTCTTTAAGGGAACATCCCGAAGATATCCCCCTTATCGCCAGTCATTTACTTGAGAAACATTGTGCCAAATTAAACAAACCCTTAAAGAGACTATCGTCTGAACTTTTGGAAATATTTCTGAACAGGCCCTGGGAAGGCAATGTCCGGGAAATGGAAAATATGATTATGCAGGGAATATTATTTTCTTCTTCAGATGAAATAAAGCCTCAAGACCTGGGTTTAGTTGAACATGCACGAAATGATGGTCTCGTCGATAGTTCTTTGCAGGATCTTCCCTATAAAGCTGCCAAGGAACAGACTCTGATGCAGTTCAATTCCAGCTACATCAATAACGTGCTTTCCAAATGCAATGGGAATGTTACCCAGGCCGCAAGGCTTTGCAAACTTGAACGCCAAGCACTCCAACAAATCATGCGCCGGTACGAAATAAAGGCCGAGCCTTTTCGAAAAAAACCGGATGCCAAAAAAAAATAAGCATGGAAAATCTTTCGCAATGGAAAATTGTCCTGATTGACGATGAAGAAGATATCCGAGAGGTCATGGCCATTGCCCTTCAGGACGCCGGTTACAAAGTTGATACCGCAGCTGACGGTGCCACAGGGCTCCAGCTCTGTGAAGGCACTTCCCCCCAGATCTTGATTACGGACATTCGCATGCCCGGGATCGATGGTCTCCAGGTACTGGAAACCATCAAGAAGAAATATCCGGATATCGAAGTTATTGTCGCCACAGCCTTTGGCGAGATGGACCTTGCCATCCGTGCCCTCCAGCTGGACGCTTCAGACTTTATCACCAAACCGATTAGCGATGAGGCATTATACCTTGCCTTAAAGCGGGCCAAAGAGCGATTTAATTCCAGAAAGCAACTCAAGGATTACACGGCGCTGTTGGAAAAGGAAAAAGCCGAAACCAGCCAGGAACTTCTAAAGAGCATTGCCTTTCAACGAAATCTGATTGAAAGCTCCATGGATGGTATCCTGGGTTGCGATAACAACAATACAGTTGCGACCTATAACCACAGCATGGAACAGATTCTGGGTTACCCGAAGGAAGAGGTTCTTCATAAGATGACCTTCGAACAATTTTTTCCTGCCGGGGGACTTACACACTTTAAAGCAGAAATGACCCGTAATACCTACGGTGGGAAAAACCGGTTGATTCTTTACGAAACAAGTTTAATCGAGAAATCCGGACGTGAAATACCGGTTCAGGTTTCTGCCAGCCTGCTGTTTGATCAGGGTCGTGAAAACGGGCTGGTCTGCTTTTTCAGGGATCTGCGCGAAATCCGAAAACTCGAACGGGAAGTTTCCGATCAAGCCCGCATCCTTCACCAGGACAAAATGATGTCCCTGGGAAGACTGGCGGCCAGCGTCGTTCATGAAATTAACAACCCGTTGTCCGGGATTCTAAATTATCTGCGACTGATGAGCCGAATTTTGGGTCAAGGCGCTTTATCGGAAGATCGTAAAGAAAAATTCCAGCGCTATTTAGAACTGGTGGAAAACGAAACCCACCGCTGTTCCCAGATCGTTTCCAGCCTGCTCAGTTTTTCACGAATTTCACCACCGTCCTTTGTAAACGTCCAAATTGATGAGCTTTTGCAGCGTTGCATCCTTTTAAGCCAGCATAAATTGGAGTTGAGCAACATCCGGCTTGAATCCAGTATCCCGCCGGATCTGCCGCCTGTCGTCGGAGATTTCAATCAGCTTCAGCAATGCGTGATCAACCTCATTTTTAATGCCCTTGATGCCATGCCGGAGGGTGGGAACTTAACACTGGATAGCCGCTTGGATGGGAACCGTGGCAGGGTGATTATTACCGTGCGAGACACCGGCCGCGGAATTTCTTCTGAACATCTTCCGCATATCTTCGAGCCCTTTTTTACAACCAAGAACGAGGGCTATGGCGTAGGACTGGGTCTCTCTACTGTTTACGGAATCATAGAGCGGCACAAAGGCGACGTTTTTGTTGAAAGCCAGCCGGGAGAGGGGACTGCAATTATGCTCGAATTGCCCGTTTCGGGTTCGAATAAAGATGGATGAAAAATTACTAAATTATTTTGATCGCAAATACAAAACACGCTCCTTAACAACTTGTTTTACTGACTTTTAAGACGGCCATCGATAATCATGGAATCTACCATCGAACAATCCGGCGACAACATCTCCTGCGAACATTGGTTGCAAATCCTGGATGAACTAAATATTGGTGCCTTCACGGTCGACGAAAAGCGACATGTCTCAGGCATGAATTTCAGCGCCCAGGCACTGATCGGGCAAATAGACACCGAAGCAATTGGAAAGGACTGCCGGGAGGTATTTGTGGGGGTTCCGTGTTTGGCGAATTGCCCTTTTAAAACCCCTGAAGACCTGATTACGGATGAGCCGATCATCCAGATTCAGGATGAAAACCAGACCACTCATCTTGTGACGCGAATGGCAACCCCTGTTTTTAACGCCGACCACCGGGTGGTCGGCTGTATGACCATCTTGCAGGATCATTCGCCCATTGCCGACCTTGTTGACCGCATTCATTATGAGGAACGCAGTCTGAAAATAATTCTCGATAACCTCAAGGTGGGAATCTTCACGGTAGACAGGAGCGGTCACCTTACCTTTTTTAATACCGAGGCTGAAAAGATTTCCGGTTATAATCGCCGGGAAGTTCTTGGCGAACCGTGTACGATAATATTTGAAGCAGATGATGCCCAGGAAGTGTGCTTGCTGAGAGAGACCATTGTCGATGGTGTGTCCCGCGGCAGCCGTCGCGGGAAAATGACCACCCGAGACGGCGTGACGATACCGATCCAGGCCAATTATATGGCCCTGCGAAATGAAAAAGGGACTGTGGTGGGGGGATTGACGACCTTTCATGACCTTACGCTGGTCCATCAGCTCGATCAGGCCATGCGGGATCGTTACACCTACCACGACATGATCGGCAAATCGCCCAAGATGCAACATATTTTCGAGATGATCAATGTGGTGGCCGGCACCGACGCAACCATCCTGATTGAAGGTGCTACCGGAACCGGAAAGGATCTGTTGGCAAAAGTCATCCATTCTGCCAGCCGAAGATCTGACAAGCCATTTGTTAAGGTGAACTGTGCTGCGATTCCGGATAATTTGCTCGAATCAGAGATGTTTGGCTATGTTAAAGGCGCATTTACCGGTGCTGAAAAAGATAAAACCGGACGTTTCCAAGAGGCAGACGGTGGTACTATTTTTCTAGATGAGATTGGTGATCTCCCGCTTGCGCTGCAAGCCAAGCTTCTTAGAGTCTTAGAAGACAAGGAATTTTATCGTTTAGGAAGCCGGCATACGATAAAAGTCAACGTGCGCATTGTCTCCGCGTCAAATCGAAACTTGGGACATTTAGTAGAAAAAAGGCTCTTTAGAGAAGATCTCTATTACCGGTTGAATGTATTTCGAATTGAACTTCCTGAACTGAAAGATCGACAGGTCGATTTGCCAATTTTGATCGGTCATATATTAAGACGCCTCAGCGCTGCCAGCGGCAGCCAGCCCCCGGAAGTCTCCGAAAAAGTGATGGAAATTTTGCTAAACTATCAGTATCCGGGCAATGTCAGAGAACTCGAAAATATTCTCGAACATGCACTGATTATCTGCCAGGAAGATACGATCGAGCTAACGCATCTGCCTGAATATCTTGCAGTACGACCGCTTGCTCGCAAAGCGATATCATTGGCTCCTGCCGAGGCTGGTTTTCCGTCAGAGAATAAAGAACACGGTGAGATTCTTGCGACGCTTCAACAATTCAGCTGGCATCGCCAAAAAACGGCTCGCGCATTAGGCGTGGACCGAACCACGCTATGGCGTAAGATGAAAAAATACGGGCTTTTGGACTGAAGGGTGAATAGTAACTACAGTAGGTGTTGCTATTGGCTACAGAGTTGTAAGGATTTGAATTTAATCGATTAATATCCATTATCTTTCCAAACTTACCTCAAGGTGTCGCCGAATGAATCGGTTTGGCGCTCATGGCAAAACCATCCTTCCAACCATCCGCTACCCTAAAATTATAAAATCCAAATAAATACAGTTAATTATGTTTGGTACCCTCTGATTGGTGGTATTGGTACCGTCTTTGCAAAACTGAATTGGCAATCAAAATGGTTTGTGTGCCATAGGGATGACCACCATCTCCAGGTATTCAAAAATTATGGATAAAGGAGGACCGCAAAATGAAAAGAGAGGCAAAAATAAGTAAAGCCCGCAAACGGGTCATCGGATTCCAAGTTGTCGAGGATGAATGTATTTGGATGAAGGCAGGAGTTGTCAATTTGAGGGTTTGTGATAATGCCTATGATTGCAACAGTTGCCCTTTTGATAAAGGAATCAGACGTGCGATGGGTTTGGGTGATGATTTCGAGACCCAAAAACACGCCCCCGAATGGATTGACTATTTAAAAAAACGCTATCGGGGTGCCTCGCGGCCATGCCGCCATGCCCTCACCGGTCGGATTGATGCGCCCAAGATTTGTACCCTGAACTATGAATGCTACCATTGCTCGTTTGATCAAATGCTGGATGAAGCCGATCTCGTCCGGGATACCGAGGCACCGCGTTATAAATTGGCCGCCGGTTATAGATTGGCAGATGGTTATTATTATCACATGGGCCATTGCTGGGTGCGATTTGAGCATGGAGGTCGCGTCAGAGTCGGGTTTGACGATTTCCTGGTCAAGCTTTTTGGCCCACAACAGTCCATCATACTTCCTGCGCTGGGACAGAACCTGGAACAAAGCCACGTTGGCTGGATATTTGGCAGAGGTAAGCACAAAGCAGCTGTTCTAGCCCCGGTGACGGGCACCGTTCTGGCGGTGAACTACAAAGCCCAGGAACATCCGGAGATCACCCATGAAGATCCGTATCATGAGGGGTGGTTGTTTATATTAGAACCAGATATGCCGAAAAGGAACCTCAGAGGACTGTTCTTCGGCCAAGAAAGCACCCAATGGATGGAGATGGAAGGACAGAAGCTATTGACGCTTATCGGTCCGGAGTATGAGAATCTGGCAGCCACCGGTGGTAAATT
>JASFPE010000016.1:0-25891 GCA_050116155.1 Desulfobacterales bacterium | reverse complement strand
GCTTCAACCCGTTCTTCCATGCGGGAGAGCCCTTGATATATTTCTTGAATCATTTTTGTTTCTTCGGCCTGTTGCTTGCGATCCGTTCGGGAAATCCCGCCTTTAAACATTTTTATCGCCATCAAGGTGGTGCCGGGAATGATGGCCAGCATAAGCACAAGGCTTCCGAAAACTATCGCAACTATTACAACTTCTTTCATCCGGTCTTTTCATCCTACCTCAGGTTTTAGTATCCAATATTCCAACATTCCCGTTTGGACGAAGCCCCCATGCTCTAAATCAAAACAATGCAAATTTAATTAGGTGCCAGATCTGGTTTTATTCTGGTGGCGGCTGGTCTTTTGTCGAGCCGGTGTTTTTCATTGCCTGCAATTCGTTTTCAATCTCTTCATCAACCGATAGTCTGTCAAGTTCTTCCTCCAATGAGGATTTTTTTGCGAAATTGACGAGATCTGCTTCGGATTCCATGCGTTCGATGCGGTTTTCCAGCTCGTCAAATTTCATGATGGCTTCGGAGCTGTCGATGCGTCGGATTTCTTCTTGGGCACGTCTTTTATTGGCCGCGTGGATATGCCGCTGAACCAGTATTCGTTGTTTATCCCGGGCCGATTTTAATTTTTCTTCCAGCTGTCGAATGTCGTCCTGATACTGAGCAATGAGATTTTCATGGTCCGTCAACTCGTTATCTAAATCTTGTTTGCGACGCGTGTAACGGCGCTTTTCAACCAATGCCTCCCGGGCGAGATCATCACGGCCTTTGTTGACCGCCAATTCGGCTTTTTCTTCCCAGTATTGTACACGGCTATTTAAGGTTTCCAGCTGGCGTTGCGCTTTTTTGCTGCCGGCCATGGCACCTGCGCAGGCCGCTTTGATTTCAACCAACGTGTCTTCCATTTCCCGGATCATCAATTTGATCAATTTTTCCGGGTCTTCCGCCCTGTCGAGCATGGCATTGATGTTGGAACTGATAATATCTCGAAATCTGGTAAATATGCCCATTTTCATACCTCCAATTATCGTCGTTTCCTGTTCGCTGTGTCATCATTCATAGCATGAGGTGTGCCAATGTTTGGATTTATTTTTAAGTATCTGAAATTAAAGGAAAAAAAGAGATTGACAGGCCCCTTGGAATATGGTAATAAATACTATTTATTGGCAAAAATAACTAATTATTGGTATAACTATTCAAGCATAGAAAACAAAATCCTCTGGACGTCTAAAAGCAAACTCCACCCCTGTGGGGTGAAATCAAAGCTGGGTCCTCTGGATCCGGATTCTTTGCTATGGAATCCTCTCGTTCTCGAATACAAAATAGATTTAGTGGCGGAACACCCGTTAGTTCGGCGGAAGCATTGGGCCAGTCCGAGATATTTTTGGATTTTCAGGAGCGTCTCTCCCGGGTGGCGCCGATCAATCGACCTGTGCTCATATTGGGTGAACGCGGCACCGGCAAGGAATTGGCTGCATCACGGCTGCATTATTTGTCTCAAAGATGGCAGGGGCCGTTTGTGGCTCTGAATTGCTCGGCGCTGGCCGCTTCACTTATCGAATCGGAGCTATTCGGCTATGAAAAAGGGGCTTTTACCGGTGCAGATCAGCGGCGACTCGGTCGATTTGAGGCTGCCCACAACGGTACGCTCTTACTAGATGAAATCGGCAATATTCCGATGGAGGTTCAGGAAAAAATCCTGCGGGTGGTGGAATACAATACTTTTGAGCGCGTTGGCGGGTCACAAAGCGTTGAGGTCGATGTGCGGATTATTGCGGCAACCAATGCGAATCTTAAAATTTTGGCCGCCAATGGGGTATTCAAGCAGGATTTGTTGGATCGACTCTCTTTTGAGGTGCTCTTTTTACCACCGCTGAGGGAACGCAGGGAAGATATCCTGCTGTTGGCCAATCACTTTGCCGGGCGTATGGCAGTCGAATTGGGCTGGGATGAAATTCCCCATTTCGGTCCGGAAGCTGCCGACGCTCTCGAAAGATACCCGTGGCCGGGAAATGTCCGCGAATTAAAAAATGTTGTCGAGCGGGCGGTCTATCGGTCGGAAGGTTTGTTGATATCCAGCATTGATTTTGATCCCTTTTATTCACCCTTTGAGGATCCCATTGATCAGACCCAAAAACAGGTATTGAAATCTGAGCAAAAACCCGATCAACTTGACCATCTGATGAATCAGCCGCTGAAGCAGGCCGTATGGGATCTGAAGGTCCGCATGCTCGAAAACGCGCTCAGGGAATCCAGGTACAATCAACGCAAGGCGGCCAATCTCTTGGGAATGACATACCATCAATTTCGCGGGTTGTATCGCCAGTATCAAAAGACAGCCAGCGGAGATAATGAAGATACCTGATTTTGCTTTTCACCAGGTTAGCTTATTTTCCCGGGTCATGGTTGAATTCTTTTTAGCTGGTCTTACCGCCGAATAGCCACCAGGCCCACATCCCCCCCAGCAAATTATAAACACTCTTAAACCCATGCTTCTTTAACCGATGGGCAACGATGGGAGATCGGTGTCCGGTCATGCAAATAACAACGATGGGCTTAGCACTGTCGATATCCTCAAATTCTTTGATGATATAGGCCATATCCGGACGGCTTTCGGCGCCTTCAATATGAAACCAATTATATTCAAATTCTGTGCGCACATCGAGCAGGATTACATTACGTTTTCCAGAACGCAGCCATTTCTTTAATTGCCAGGGAAAAACCGATTTGACCCCCATGCCATACCAGAAAAGGTCCCAACCGATGATGAAGAGACAAAGGAGGATAATGGCTTTCATTCGTTATATTTTCCTGCCCAGTACTGCACTCTCAAAGATAGCAACTTTGGCTGTCCGGGGTTCCAAGCAGTCACCGATTTGGTGGATTTCATACCCAAGTGATTTAATCTTTTCGTAAAGCGCTTTATCCGGTTGGGTACCAACAGCAATGATAACCCTCTGCCCCTCGATAAATAACTTCATCCCATCTTTATCTTTCACATACACACCGTCATCTTCGATCTGGGCCAGTCTGGTCTCTGTCATGATCTGCACATTGTGCGCTTTGAGTTTTTGAAGCAGCACTTTTTTGGTCATGGCTTCCAACCCGCTGCCAATTTTCGGCAGCATTTCTACGACGGTCATCGAACATCCATACTCTGCCAGGTGCAGGGCCAGTTCCAAACCAGTAGGTCCCCCGCCGATTACCACCGCTTTTTTGTAAGTTGGCCGATCGTTACTAAGTACGTCTTCGTAGGTAAGCACAATATCTTTATCAATGCCGTTTACCCGAGGCATTGCCGGCAATGAACCGGTGGCTAAAACAATCACATCCGGATCATCGGATTTGATATCATCTTCACTAACCTCATGGTTCAGATGGCATTGAACACCGTATATCTCGGCCTGTTTCTTCTGAAAGTCTATCAGGGACCTTAATTCGGCTTTGTGGCCGGGTACACTGCCCGGCAAAAGTTGGCCACCCAACGCAGGTCGCTTTTCATAGATGTGGACCTCATGTCCTCTTTTGGCCGCCACCCAGGCAACATTCAAACCGCCGGGGCCGCCGCCGATCACCATAACCTTCTTGGGTGTCTTGGTTGGTATGAAGGCCATTTCTTGTTCACGGCCCAGCATGGGATTTACCAGACACTCGATCCGGCCTCGTTTGAAAATAGATTGCATACAGGTGTTACAGGCAATGCAGGTGCGAATTTCATCGAATCGCGCCTCTTTTGCTTTTCGTGGCATGTCCGGATCTGCCAGCAAACCCCGGCCGATGCAGACCAGGTCGGCTTGCCCTTTAGCGATGATCTCGTCGGCTATATAGGGATCATTTATCCGGCCGACTGCCATCACGGGAATATCCAGGGCTGCTTTGACCTGGCTGGCGGAATGAACCAGACAGGCCTTTTCCATGAACATGGGCTGACAGATCCATTCGGGCGTGGAATCATTTCCGGCCGAAACCTGAACCACATCCACACCGGCATCTGCCAAAATATCGAGAATTTTAATGCTTTCATCGGTCGTGAGGCCGTCTGCGACATATTCTTCGGCGCTGATTTTAAATGATATCGGAAATTCTTGGCCCATGCGTTTTCTGATTTCCATCACAATTTCTTTGGCAAAACGGGTTCTGCCTTCAATATCACCACCATACCGATCCTCGCGAATATTAGAGAATTTCGATAAAAATTGATTAATGAGATACCCGTGGGCCCCATGGATTTCAATCAGTTCGAAACCGGCCTGATAGGCTCTTTCGGCAGCATCGCCAAATTTCTGAACCAGGTCCTGAATGCCGTCGATGGTCAATGGCTCTACATCCCCTCGAATGGTCGGACAGGGAAGTGGTGAGGGAGCCAAGGGTTTGCGTTTGATCACCTTTGCAGAGGTTTGACGGCCCGCGTGGTGGATCTGGACCGCCGGAATTGCGCCCTCTGATTTCATGGCATTGGCAATTTTAGATAAACCATCGATGAATCCATCCTCAAATATTTTAGCCTGGTTATCCGATACAATGCCTTCTGGCGAAACCGCGCAGGCTTCCATCATGACCATGGCCGGTCCCCCGGCCGCCCGGCGGCGGTAATGTTCGATGGTCGCATCTGTAATTCCGCCGTCTCCACCAAGCAGAAAAGATGCCAAGGGTGGCATGACGATTCGATTTGCGAGCTTAACCGTTTTAATCCGAAACGGAGAAAACAAATATTCCATTGAGCGATTCCTTTTGTTCTTTTTTGGGTGAGATACTTTAATGAAGATAATGATTTTTTAGAAGGAGAATCAATACAAATTTCATCATTTCCGTGTTTAATGGGCTTAAACTGGCGCTCTGACGAAGTTGATTTAAAAAGCCTATAGCTTATCTGATATTTAAAATCAACTCTGCAATATTAAATGACATTTCTTCGGTAAAAATCAATCCACAACATTGTAGCTCGTATTCAGGCTTGACGCTCAATTGGCTTTTCTCTATAATCTCCACAATCTTATGAAAATATTATATTTTTGATATGTTTTCACAGTAGGGATGGCAAGGTTTTAGCCAAACTTTTTTGCTCTAAGACCTGATTATCGGCTGTGTCAAAAATGCAATCAGGGGAAGATACCATGAACGATGTCGTCGCCAACGTCACGACCTTTATCGCCAATAATTCAAAAGAATTGGCGATCGGGTCTATCGTTGTCCTGGTGGCCTTAGCCATCATATTGCTTATCATTTTGATTCGTCGCAAGCCGGATATCATCATTGCCAAAATTCAAGAATATCTATCGGGTCTGCAAAATCGACAGGACCGTCTGGAGCTTGTGATCAAAGACGAAATAACCCGTAGCCGACATGAAACATCCACAAACGCTCAACAGGCCAGGCAAGAACTCGGCACAACCCTAAAGCATTCCACCGATTCTTTACAACAACGAATGAGTGAAAATGTCCGCGTGCAAAAAGATCAACTGGATTCATTTTCCCAGCAATTAATGGCCATGACCAAATTGAATGAAGAAAAACTGAATGCCATGCGTAAAACCATGGCAGATCAGCTGCAAGCGATGCAGGCAGATAATACCAAAAAACTTGAGCAAATGCGGGCCACGGTTGATGAGAAATTGCATTCGACGCTGGAGAAACGCCTGGGTGAATCCTTTAAACAGGTGAGTGAACGCTTAGAGCAGGTCTATAAAGGTTTGGGGGAGATGCGCAATCTGGCCACCGGGGTCGGTGATTTAAAAAAGGTCCTTACCAATGTAAAAACCCGTGGCACCTGGGGTGAAATCCGCTTGAGCCATATTCTCGAGCAAATCTTAACCCCGGATCAATATGATGTGAATGTTGTCACCAAAAAAAATAGCAACGAACGCGTCGAGTTTGCCATTAAACTGCCCGGCCAGGATCAGGATCACGAAAAGATCGTCTGGATGCCGATTGACTCAAAATTTCCGCAGGAAGATTATCAGCGATTGCTGGATGCCCAGGAGGTGGCCGATAAAGAACTGGCCGAAAGATCCATAAAGAATCTGGAAGCGCGTATCAAGGCGGAAGCAAAATATATTAAGGAAAAATATCTTGATCCTCCGAATACCACCGATTTTGGGATTATGTTTTTGCCGGTTGAAGGGTTATATGCAGAAGTCTTGCGGCGCCCGGGGTTATGCGACACCTTGCAGCGCGAATATCGTATTGTCGTGACCGGCCCTACGACCTTGGCCGCCTTATTAAACAGTCTCCAGATGGGATTTAGAACCCTGGCCATTGAAAAACGCTCCAGTGAAGTATGGGAGTTGCTGGGTGCGGTGAAAACTGAATTCGGCAAATTCGGTGATGTGCTGGCCAAAACAAAAAAGAAACTTCAGGAGGCCAGCAATACGATTGATAAAGCCGAAGTCCGCACCCGGGCTATCGAACGTAAATTGAGAAAGGTGCAGGAAGTCCCGCAACCGGATGCAGTTCCGTTGATTGAAGGCTCTCAGGAAGAAGATGAATCTTAGCTGCCTTCTGCTTGCCAATCGATGCCGGATAAGCTAACTTTTATCCTCTGAATGGTATCAGCCAGAACTATACGAAGTTTCTCCGGTCATTTGAAAAATTGAAATTCAGATAGGGAACCTGAAAATGGAGATGAAGACGCACACGGTGAAATTCTTGCCTCATGAGATGGAGATATCCGTGCCGGATGGCGATACCATCATCCGGGCGGCATTGGAAGCCGGGGTGCATGTGAATGCATCCTGCGGTGGCGAAGGTGTTTGCGGAAAGTGTCGCGTGATTATTGAAAATGGATCTGTGGAAGGTGGTATCTCAGAAAAACTCAGTCAGGAGGACCAGGACAGGGGATACCGCCTGGCGTGTCAGGCGGTGGTCAAGGGTGATCTTATCGTTCGCATTCCGGTGGAGTCCGCAATTGATCCGAGTGTGCTCAAAATGCAAGCCTCGCCCCGTCGCACAGCCCATATCAAGGAAATTGATTTTGAGGAATTAAAAGAAAAGGGGCTTTTTGTGGCGCCGGTGGAGAAAAAATTCCTGGAATTGCCCGAGCCCACAGCTTCGGACAACCTTCCGGATATCACGCGACTGATCAGCTATCTGAAGCTCAAACATGACGAACACCGCCTGGAGGTCGATCTTTCGGTAATCCGCAAAATACCGGATCTTTTGCGTCGGGATGATTTTAAGGTCACGGCGACGCTGGTGCGGCCGGTGCGCGATGTCGGCCGGACCCGAATGATTAACATTGAGCCGGGTGATGCGACCAATCGCAGTTACGCCATTGCCATGGATATCGGCACCACCACCATTTATGGTCAGGTGCTCAATCTGATCACCGGTGAGGTGTTGGCCGAGCATGGAGAATTTAACGGCCAGATCAGCTATGGCGAGGATGTCATCTCGCGCATTGTATATGCCGAGAAACCGGGAGGCCTGGAAAGGATGCATGAGGTGGTCATATCGACGATCAACGACGTGTTGAAAAAAATTATCAAAAAATCGGGTGTAGATCCCGAAGACATTTCCACGATCACCCTGGCCGGCAATACGACGATGACGCAGCTCATGTTAAAGGTTAATCCGCGCTTTATCCGACGATCTCCTTATGTTCCGGCGGCAACCCTGTATCCGCCGATCAAAGCCATAAATCTGGGCATGGAGCTGGGGGATCATGTCACTGCCCTGGTATACCCGGCGGTATCCAGCTATGTCGGCGGAGATATCGTGGCCGGCGTAATGGGTTCGGGTATATATCGGACCGATGAACTCACCCTGTATATGGATGTGGGTACCAATGCCGAGATTGTCATCGGCAACAAAGACTGGCTGGCGTGTGCGGCATGTTCTGCCGGACCCGCCTTTGAAGGCGGCGGACTTAAATTCGGGATGCGCGCAGCCAAAGGGGCGATCGAGGACTTCTCGCTGGATCCGGTTAGCCTTGATCCCATGATTCTCACCATTGGCAACGTCCGGCCCAAGGGCATTTGTGGATCCGGCTTGATTACCATGGTGGCCACCATGTTCGAAATGGGAATCATCAACAATCTGGGGAAATTCGACCGTGATTTAGATACGCCCAGAATCCGTGAAGACAATGGCGTGTATGAATATGTTCTGGCCTGGAAAGATGAGAGCCAAATCGATCGTGACGTGACCTTGACAGAAGTGGATATTGAGAATCTTATTCGGGCCAAAGGCGCCATTTATAGCGGATGCATGACCTTGCTCACGGAGGTGGGCATGAGCATTAAGGATATTGAGCATATTATTTTGGCCGGCGGTTTTGGCAGTTACGTGGATCTGGAAAAGGCCATGACGATCGGATTGCTGCCTGAGCTGGATCCCAATAAGGTAACCTTTATTGGAAATGGTTCTTTGATGGGTGCCCGCATGAGTTCTCTGACCAATCGCATTCGCAAAGATGTGGTCGAGGTCACGAAAAAAATGACCAATTTTGAGTTGTCTGATACGCCTTCTTATATGGATAATTATATCGCTGCCCTCTTTTTGCCTCATACGAATATGGATCAATTCCCGAAATTGAAAACCCGGATTGAAGCTCGCAGAAACCGAGCGTCTGAGCAATGAATCGGATTTAAATAGAAATTTTTATTCATTCAACCTCAGCTCTTGACAAAGCTATCTACTCCATATAAATGACAATATTCTGTACCTTTTGCAGCCAAATATAAATTTCTTGCCGCAAAATATACAGAAATAACAATTAATAAACTACGACAGGTTAAAAACATAAGGAGGTAACATTGGGTTTTGAATTTTACAAAGAATCTTATACCGGCGGTATTAAGGAAATTACCCTTGGAAAGGGAGACAAGGCCGTTACCGTCGGGGGCGAAACATGTTATCCGTTTTACCAATTCGAAGGTGAAATGCCCCATAAACCCAAAATCGCCATGGAAATATGGGACATGGAACCCGATGAATGGCCGGATGCAGCCCTGAGTCCGTTTAAAGATGTCGTTTCAGATCCGGCAGGCTGGGCAAAAAAATGCGTTGACGAATACGGCGCTGAAATCATTGTTCTCCAGCTGAAGAGTACTGATCCGAACGGCAATGATGCCTCGGCCGATGAGGCCGCCGCCACGGTAAAAAAAGTCCTTGGCGCCATTGATGTGCCTTTGGTGATCTGGGGCACTGCCAATGTCGATAAGGATGAAGAAGTGCTTAAGAAAATCGCCGAAGAAAGCCAGGGTGAAAACCTGATTATCGGACCGGTCGAGGATAAGAATCACAAGGGTATTGGTGCGGCTGCCATGGGTTTTGGCCATACCGTGATTGCATCGTCTCCAATTGACGTCAACCTGGCCAAGCAGTGCAATATTTTGCTGGAAAACCTGGGTGTGCCCATGGATCGCATGATCATTGATCCGACCACCGGTGGTTTGGGTTACGGATTGGAGTATAGCTACTCGGTGATGGAACGCATCCGGATGGCGGCAATGGCCCAGGGAGATGACAAGCTGCAGCTTCCGATTATCAATAACCTTGGCAATGAGGTCTGGAAGTGCAAAGAGGCCAAACAGCCGATTGAAGAAGCGCCAGTGCTTGGTGATCCTGAAAGACGTGCGGTTCTGATGGAAGCTGTGGGTGCGGTCGCCTATTTAATGAGCGGTTCGGATATTCTGATTATGAGACATCCGGAATCCATTCGGCTGGTCAAGTCCTACATTGACCTGGTTTATAGCGGTGGAATGGCGACTGATGTCGCACCCATCCAGAAACAGCTGGAGGAGGCCAAATCGGATCTCCTGTCTATTTCGCCGGAGCCGGATTTAACCATCGAAGAGGAAAAGGTTGCCAAACCAGCTCCCGTGGAGAAAAAGGCTGCGCCGAAACCTGAAAAAAAGGCGGAGCCTGAGGCCAAGAAGGAAGCCGCGCCCGAACCGGAAAAGGCGCCTGAGCCTGAACCCGAGCCCGAGAAAGCCGCGAAAGTCGTGGAACTTTCCGAGGCCAAAGCCAAAGCCGAAGAAGAAACCAGGCTAAAAGCAGAGGCAGAAGCCAAAGCCAAGGCCGACGCAGAGGCCAAAGCCAAAGCCGAAGAAGAGGCCCGCAAAAAGGCTGAAGCAGAAGCCAAAGCCGAGGCGGAGGCCAAAGCCAGGGCGGAAGCGGAAGCCCAAAAGGCCGCCCAAGAAAAAGCCAAAGTTGAGGCTGAGATCGACGAAATTCGGCAAAAACGTGCCAAAGAAAGGGAAGAGATTGCCGCCAAACGTGCAGGTGTCGCCGAAGAGGAAGTGAAAAAAACACCTGCTGCGGAGCAGAAATCCATGGTTGATAAAATGGTGGAAAATTTAAACTGGATTCATAGAAGGAATTAACGGGTAAAACGTTAACAAATATTTTTATTTTTTTCTTCTGTTAAAACTCAGACATACTAGGGAGGATGTTTCTATGGCAGAAATAACGGATAAAAAGGAAGTCAAAACAGAAAAAGCCAAAAAAGTCGCCGATCCTGTGGCGGCAACAATTGATGTTGCCAGCCAGCAGATGATTCGGCGCGCCCAGGAACTGGGAGTAGAGACGATTTTTGACCGGGCCGTAACCATGAAGCCTTGCAATATCGGCATCCAGGGAACTTGTTGTAAGAATTGCGCCATGGGCCCCTGCCGCCTGCCGCTTCCTAAAGCCGGCATCGAAGGCGAGGACGAACGCAAGGGATTGTGCGGTGCTACGGCGAACACTATCGCCGCCCGAAACTTTGCCCGCATGGTGGCCGCTGGTGCGGCGGCCCATTCCGATCACGGTCGCTCGGTGGCGGAAGTCTTTCTGGCGGTTGCCCGAAAAGAGACCGGTGATTACAAAATAAAAGATCCCATTAAGCTTCTGGCCATCGCCCCGCATTTCGGCGTAGATACCAAGGTGGAGGTCGATGGAGAGGAAGTCGACCGGAACCTGGATGAAATCGCGCTCGAGGTCGGCGAAAAAGCTTTGGCGGAGTGGGGCAAAGCTGAGGGAGAGCTTCTCTACCTGAAACGCGCGCCGCAGCCGCTTTATGAAAGGTGGAAAAAACTGGGCGTATTGCCGCGTAATATCGACCGGGAAGTGGTGGAGATTATGCATCGCACTCACATGGGAGTGGATCAGGATTATAAAAACATCACTAAACAATGCACCCGGGCGGCATTGGCCGACGGCTGGGGTGGTTCCATGCTGGCCACTGATCTGCAGGATGTTCTTTTTGGAACGCCCTATCCCCTTCAATCCGAAGCCAACCTCGGTATTATGAAAGAAGATCATGTGAACATTCTGATTCACGGCCACGAACCGGTACTTTCCGAGATGATTGTGGCGTCGGCCCAATCCAAAGAAATGCTAGAATACGCTAAAACAAAGGGTGCCAAAGGTATTCAGCTTGGAGGAATTTGCTGTACCGGCAACGAAATTCTTCAACGTCACGGCGTATCACCGGCCGGTACTTACCTGCAGCAGGAACTGGCCATTGTGACCGGTGCCTGTGATGCCATGGTGGTCGATATTCAGTGCGTTTTCCAAAACCTGGCCAATGTGGCCAAATGCTTCCACACCAAACTGATCACCACCCATCCCATCGCCAGGATGGAACAGGAAAACGTACTCCACATCGAGTTTGACGAACACCATGCCATGGAAGATGCCAATCGGATCGTCAAAATGGCCATCGATAACTTTGACAACCGCGGCTCCGAGGTCATGATTCCACCGCAGAAGTCCCCCCAAATTGCCGGCTTCAGTGTAGAATCCGTCAAGTATCATCTGGGCGGTACATTCCGCGGATCCTACTACACGCTGAATGACAACATCATCAACGGCCGCATCAGAGGAATCGGGGGCGTGGTAGGTTGCAACAATGCCAGAGCCCGCCATAATGAAGCCCATATCGCAGTGGTCAAAGAACTGATTAAAAACGACGTGATTGTCTTGACCACCGGCTGCAACGGAATTGCTTGTGCCATGGAAGGATTGCTGACACCGGAATCGGCCAAGGTATTCTGTGGACCGGGGCTGGCTGAGGTCTGTGAGACCGTCGGTATTCCTCCCGTACTGTCGATGGGCTCCTGTGTGGACAACAGCCGCATCCTGCTGGCTGCCACCGAAGTAGTTAAAGCCGGCGGTTTGGGTAACGATATCCAAGATTTGCCGGCAGCCGGAAGTGCTCCGGAATGGATGAGTGAAAAGGCCATCAGTATTGGCCAATATTTTGTAAGCTCGGGTGTCTATACGGTATTCGGCTACAATTTCCCCACCGCCGGAGCGCCGGTATTCCAGGACTATCTGTTCAAAGAAATGGAAAAGTTATACGGTGGCATGTGGGATCTGGAAGCGGATCCTGTCAAACATGCCCGCAAGATGATTGCACATATTGATAAAAAGCGCAAAGCGCTTGGTATTGACAAGGCCCGGGAACGGGTTCTCATGGATATGGCCGACCGTCAGGCGCTGGAAGCATAAAGAAGGAGGAATCAAGTATGTCAAAACTAGTTGCATTTGCCGCGATTCAAGGTGGTTACAACGTTGTATCACAGGTGGAAGGGGAGTACAAAAGAGCTCTAGAAACCTTCGATGCAGATACCAAGGTGGGGTTTCCCAACACCGCCTACTATCTGCCGGTGATTTATTCCCTGCTGGGTCTCAAGGTGGAAACCCTTGAAGACATTCAGAAGCCATTGGCTGTGGCGCGCAAACTTTTGCCGCCCCACATCAAGGGCATGAACCATTTGCCGTATCTGGGGCCTTTGTTGGATGCCGGCATGGCCACGCTGTTTAGCTTTGAGATTCGCGAGGCGTTGCGATATCTCAACGAACCGGACTTTTATCTGCATTCTGAAGAGCCGGATTTAGAAGCCGGCAAAATATGGCTGGGAGCTGCCGATGACACGGTTTTCCGAAAACGCGGTGTAGAATTTGTGGACGGCACCGCCCCGGGATTTGCCGCGATTGTGGGAGCGGCGCCGGATGCTGAAATTGCCAAGGACATTGTTGAAGATTACCAGAAGCGCAACCTGTATATTTTTCTGGCCGCCAACCAGAACAACACGTCGGTGACCGATCAACTCCTTGAAGCCGGCGTACAGATTGGCTGGAATACGCGCATCGTGCCCTTTGGACCGTATATTTCTTCAGCTATATTTGCATTGGGTTTTGCCAACCGGGCCGCCATGGCCTTTGGTAACGTCCAGCCGGGCGATTATCAGAAGATGCTGCTTTATAACAAAAATCGGATTTTCGCGTTTGTCAATGCCCTGGGTGATGTGGGCACTGATTGGGCCGGCGCTGCCGCGGGCTGTGTAAACTGGGGATTTCCAACCCTGGCCGACACCGATATCCCCGAGGTTCTACCCACCGGCATCTGCACCTACGAGCACGTGGTCGCCAATGTACCCCATGATGAACTCGTTCAGAGGTCTGTCGAGGTCAGAGGGCTCAAGGTGACGGTCTCCGACATTGACATCCCGTTGTCGTTTGGTCCGGCCTATGAGGGTGAGCGGGTCAGGGGGTCCGATCTTTACTGCCAGATGGGCGGCGGCAAATCACAGTGCACCGAGCTGGTGAAAATGGCGGAGATGAATGAGATCGATGACGGTAAAGTGGAAGTCATCGGTCCGGATCTGGCGGATATTAAGGAAGGCGACAATATCCCGCTGGGAATATATGTTCAAATTGCCGGCCGGGAGTTTCAAACGGATTTCGAGCCGATTATCGAGCGCCAAATCCACCACCTGATCAACTATATTCAGGGGGTCATGCACATCGGTCAGCGCGACATTGCCTGGATTCGGGTGAGCAAGGCCGCCATCGAAAAGGGCTTTACCTTAAAAGATATCGGCACGGTCCTGCACGCCAAATTCCATCAAGACTTCCAGAAAATTACAGATAAGGTGCAGGTGACCCTCTATACCGACAAAAAAGATGTGGATGCGCTGACCAAGCGCGCCAGAGGCGAGTACAAAACCCGCGATGAACGCGTGGAAAAGATGACCGATGAGGATGTGGAAACCTATTATTCCTGCACCCTGTGTCAGTCGTTTGCACCTACCCATGTTTGTACGGTGAGCCCCGAGCGAACCGGCCTTTGCGGTGCTTACAACTGGATGGATTGCAAGGCATCCTTTGAAATCAACCCCACCGGGCCCAACCAGCCGATTGAGAAAGGCGAATGCCTGGATCCGGTACTGGGCCAGTGGAAAGGGGTTAATGAATTCGTTAAACAGGCATCCCGCGGGGCCATTGATCACTACAATTTTTACTCCATGGTCATCGATCCCATGACCACCTGCGGATGCTGTGAATGTATTGCGGCCATGCTGCCTTCCTGTAACGGCGTGATGACGGTTAATCGCGAATATGCCGGCGAGACCCCCTGCGGCATGAAATTCACCACCCTGGCCGGTGTCATGGGCGGCGGGGCATCCTCGCCGGGATTTGTGGGACACAGCAAGTTCAATATCACCCAACGCAAGTTTATCGTCGGCGATGGTGGAATTCAGCGCATGGTGTGGATGCCCAAAATGCTCAAAGAGGAAATCAAAGAGCGGCTCATCAAACGCGGGGAAGAAGTTGGAATGCCAGATCTTATTGATCGGATTGCCGATGAAACCGTCGGCATCACCGAGGAAGAAATTTTGCCCTTCCTGCAGGAGAAAAAGCATCCGGCACTGGATATGGATCCCATTATTGGATAAAAAAAATCGTTACGGGTTGCGCGGTGCGTGTTGCGCGTCGAAAGATTCAGAACGCGAAACGCGAAACGCGTAACTCGCAACTTGTAACCCGTAACGCGAAACACGATAAGGAGATAAATATGGCATTAACCGGTATTCAGATTTTTAAACTCCTGCCGAAAACCAACTGCAAAGAATGCGGTGTACCCACCTGTCTGGCGTTTGCCATGAATCTGGCTTCCGGTAAAGCGGAGCTGGACAGCTGCCCTTACGTATCGGATGAAGCCAGAGAAAAACTGGCAGAAGCCTCGGCACCGCCTATCCGGCCGGTAAAGGTCGGCAAGGGCGTGCGGGCGGCTACTACCGGTGGCGAAACTGTTCAATATCGGCATGAGAAGACCTTTTACAACCCTACATTGATGGGTGCCATGGTAGGGTCGGACACTTCGGAAACAGATCTCGAAGCCAAATTGAAAACCTGGAATGCGTTTCAATTTGAACGGGTCGGGCTAAATCTGCGCCCGGAGTTGATTGCGCTAAAGGACGTCAACGGTGATAAGGATGCATTTGCCAAAGCTGCCAAGCAAATTGCCGAGACCAGCGAATTTAATCTGGTTTTAATGACCGAAGACACCGAGGTGATGAAAAGCGGAATTGAGGCCTGTGGCTTCAAACGGCCGCTGATGTATGCAGCCACCGCAGATAATGTCGATGCGTATGGTGCCTTGGCCAAAGAAAACGATCTGCCGTTAACTGTGAAGGCTGATTCCGTGGAAGGGTTAATACCGCTGGTCGAAAAACTCACCGAAATGGGGCTCAAAGATCTCACCATCGATCCCGGATCCAGAGAAATCAAACAATCTCACGAAGATCAGGTGGCTATCCGACGTGCTGCACTCAAGGATGGAAACCGCGCACTGGGTTATCCGACAATAACCTTCCCCTGTGAGATGGCTTCCAATCTGGATATGGAAACGCTAATCGCCAGTACCTTTATTGCGAAGTACGGTGGGATTGCGGTACTTTCGGATTTTAGCGGTGAAAGTCTTTTCCCATTATTGCTGGAGCGACTCAATATTTACACCGATCCCCAGCGACCCATGACCGTCACTGAAGGTATTTACGAGATTAACAATCCGGATGAAAACTCACCGGTGATGGTGACCACCAATTTCGCGTTGACCTATTTCATCGTTTCCGGTGAAATAGAGGGCAGCAGGGTCCCTTCCTGGCTGCTGATCAAGGATTCCGAAGGCCTGTCGGTGATGACCGCCTGGGCGGCCGGTAAGTTTGCCGGTGATGATGTCGGCATATTTGTCAAGAAAAGCGGTATTGCAGAGAAGATCAAGCACCAGGAACTAATCATACCTGGTTATGCAGCGGCTATTGCCGGTGATGTGGAAGAGGAGCTGCCCGGCTGGACAATTACCGTGGGGCCGAGGGAAGCCGCTCATATTCCGGGATTCCTTAAAGCCAAATAGAATCGGATGCAATTCGATTCTATTTGATCGATAGTCTCAGACTATGATACATTGGCTTTTATCAGTTGCCAAACAAAATAATTAAGTTGTTAGGAAACATTAGGGAGGTTGTATGTTACTCATAGGGGAAAGCTTAAATGTCATTTCAAAAAAGATCGGCAGGGCGTTTAAAGAGCGCGACCCCAAGCCGATCCAGGAAGAAGCCCTTTTTCAGAAAGAAAAAGGCATGGACTATATCGACATCAACCTCGGTCCGGCCAAGAAAGACGGACATGAGCTGATGCCGTGGGTCGTGCAGACCGTACAGGAGGTAGTTCCGGATGTTCCGCTGGCATTGGATACATCAAATGTCGACGCCATCGAGGCTGCGTTGAAGGTCTACCAAGAAACGCCTCAGCCGCCGCTGATTAATTCCATCATGGTTCGCCCGGAGCGTTACGAACGTATGGTCCCAGTCGCTGTGGAACACAATGCCGATTTTATTGCCCTGATGTGGGGACCGGAAGGCTTGCCGCGCGATGAAAACGAACGAGCGGCTTTGGCTGTAGAGCTTATTTATTTTGCCAATGAAGCCGGGATTGGGAACGATAAAATTTGGGTTGACGGTATTGTTACACCGGTCAATATCCAGCAACCCCAGCTCATGAGCTTGATGGCCTTTCAGGAAATGTTGCCTGAAATTGCACCGGAAGCCAAAAGCACCTGCGGCCTTTCAAATATTTCAAATGGACCGCCTGACAATCTGCGTCCCATTCTCAACCAGACCTATATGGTCATGCTGATGAAACACGGTATGCATTCTGTGATTGCAGATCCGCTGGATGACCAACTGATCGCTATCGCGAAGGGCAATCGCCAGGATATTGTCGACCTTATCCATGGCGTTATGGATGGTAATGAACCGGATATGGCTTCCCTTTCCAAAGAGATGCAGGATTACGTCAAGACAGCCAATGTCATTCTTGGAAAAACCCTGTATTCGGATTCATGGCTTGAAATTTAGTCGTCCGCTATATAACGGATGTAAATATTTACTGGAGCCTCTCCGACTCATGGGGGGGCTTTTTCTTTGTTTCTGGCTTCGATTTCAGGTATCAGGAATTAGTAGGTGATAGGTTTCAAGTGTCAGCGTTAAAAAGGTTTCAGGTGTCGGGTGTCAGGATAAAAAGCATGGGGCATGGGGCATAGGGCATGGGGTAAAGGGTAAAAGATTCAGGATTTGAAGTTGCGCGTTGCAGGTTTTGTGTTTGGTCTTTGATTTTCCGCATTCCGCATTCCCACTTCCGAAATCGTAAAACCCCATGCCCCATGCTCCATGCCCCATGCCTGAACCTTGCAGGCAGAAACCAGCAACCAGTGAAAAGCAGCTTTCGACCAACTGCCAGCAATGAGGAGCCAGCATGCCCCGCATCGATGATTATATCGCCGCAAGAAAAATTGCCATCGAACAGCTTTCAAATGAGACATTCGATGTTATCCTGGAGCGTTCCGGGTTTGAGCCCGCAAATGGAGCGTTCTTTCGGATCCCATTTCTCAATCGTGTTTATCAAGTAGGTTATCCTAATTTCGAATTTGAAGATCTTTCCGGCACCGGGCAAGAAATACCCATCCAGGAACAAATACTGATATTGCATTATATGTCGGCAGCCAGCCCCCGAACGCTTTCCGGCAACCGGGTGTCTTACAGGGAGATTCCCGGGGCCTCGTTTTATTTCAGTGCTTTTGTGAAACGGGCGATCGATCCCCTTAAAACGGTTTTTGGCCCAAATGTCACCGCCCTGGTGGAGGCTGCCAAGCAACTGAACGGGAGACCCATCGAACCTGGAGATGTCGGTTTTGAGTTTGATGTCCTACCAAATGTGCCTCTGCAGCTGATACTTTATGAAGGTGATGATGAATTTCCGGCCGAAGCCAATATTTTGTTTGATCAAACAATTGGTGTGATCCTCTCACCGGAGGATATTGCATGGTTGGCCGGTATGCTGGTTTACAGACTCATCGCGATTTCAAAGCGTAATCCAACTTCCTGATTCGTTTCTTATAAGTCCCACACCTTGAAAATAAGGGCTATTTTTGTTAATCTTTGACAACTGGTAAACAGGGAATCTAGTACCAGTGTTCAGTGTTCAGTGTTCAGGCACAATCAGGTTTCAGATGTCGGGTGTCAGGTGTCAGATGTCAGAGGTCAGGAGTCAGAAGACAGATGACAGAAGTCTGAGGTCAGAGGATCTGGGAATTGAGGGATTCAGGAATTTAGGAATTTGAAAACCCTGAACCTAACCCTCTGTTCCGTTACCCCATGCCCTATGCCCCATGCCCCATGCTTTTGATCCTGAGCTCTGAACCTTAAAAAGGAGTGAGCTTTTGAAAGTAAAATCCAAAGCGCTTGAGGCGAACATCGCCGAATTCCAATTTGATGTAGCCATTGATGAAAAATATTCAACGCTTCAGGAGGTCATGTCTAAATATTATGGCCTGATGGAGGGTTTGAATACATTTCTAAAAGAGCTTTCACATCCCTTGAAAGATTGGCGATTTATTGTCGTTGAGGCACGCAAATACGCTCTGGAATACTTTCACCTTCTCAAAAACCATTCCAAAGGGCCACAAGCCGCCCGGCTGTTGGTGAATATTTTTTCAGAGACCATCGAATCGAATGCCGACACAGATGTGAAGGCGGATGCGATAGACAATCTTATTTTGTTTCTTCAAAAGATTCTGAAAGATTCCGGGTCAAGCCGTGAGAAGTTTGTTCTGCTTGTTGATGATACGTTTCAGCAAATATATAATTTGTCTGATGAATTATTCGACTTATTTGTCAAAAGTTACTACCAGATCAACCGACTGGCCGATTATTTTTTGGACGGCCCCCCTCGCCCTGCACAAAATTTTAAGGCGATCAATTCGCTGTTAATCAAATATTTTCAACGCACATATGATTATTGGTTAAATGAAGCAGATCCGCTGTCCTGGTTTATAAAAGAAAGCGATGGGATCGCACCGGAAAATACGGTTGATGAAATTTTTCAAAATATTTCCCACGCGCAACTGCATCAGTGGAAGATCGAACTCGATCAGATTGAACAACAAATGCCGCTTGGGTCTAAAGAAGTTCTAAATCGTCTTTTGCGGCTGCCCGGCTTCAATCAGATCGTGGAAGAATACCGGCAGATCCCCCGTTCACTGCTTCAAAAAGGCGAACATAACCGTCGCGGTCACCACCTGAAACTTCTTTTCCTTTTCCATATCATGAGCGTTTCCGGCCTGTCACTGATTCACGAGGAAACCCTCAGAGATATCAACCAAACCCTTACCTGGATTATCAGCAATGAAAACTACCGGATAATTCAAAATCTGATTCGTAAAACATTTTCGATTCTAAAAGAGCGTGCCGGCGCTTATCCAGCTACGGCCTTAAATTGTGTGTTGAACATGGGAAAGGGAGTATATAAAACCGATGAGATCGATCTCGTTAATTTTTTCATCGATTCCTTGATCGATTTCGGCTTTCAGGCACCGATGATCGAGGGCGTTGACAATGAATGGAAAATAAAGGTCAACAGCTACCATCTTTTAAATATCCGCACGTGGCTGGAACTCATCGAATTAAAGCCGAAATGGTCGTATCGATTACTTTCGGGATTGATCATTCACCTTTCTTTATGTGGAATCTTTATCAGAGATATCGATTTATTCCCGCGTGACATAACCAGATTATTAAACAGCGGCATTGGCCCGGTTTATAACCTGGCAAAACAACTCACGCGACTCTTCCCGACATATTTTAATGATATCGGCGCCGAGGGGCGGCTTAGAGATATATCCACGCGCATTGATGAAGTGGCCCATCGCCGGGATATCCTCGTCCATTTTTTAAGAAAGCAGAGTCACGTAGAAAGCAGTAATCGCATTATCCCTTTTATGCAGGCCATCTTTAAATTCTGGCTCACCCGGGACAAAGAACTTTTGATGCCTTTTGTGCCGCCATCGATTTATGAGCAAATTAATTCACAAGGGCCGTATGTCGATGGGATGAATCACATTATGACCCATCTACAGGCTGATGGTGTCAAAATACCAGATGATTTTCTTTCCATTCACGATGATAAAATCAAACAGCAGATTTATGGTATCTCGGATGTATCCAATGTCGATTTAGAGCGATTTGAACACGCCATTACATTATATAAGTTGTTGAATCTAAAATATAATTTAAATTATCTGGCGCTGGAAGGCTATATTTCCCAGCTAAAAACGGAAGCCTTGCCGGATTTAAATCGCCTTGAAGTCGCTCTGGTTGAGCCGGATTCAAAAAAACGGCTTTTTATGATTTTGGATTATCTTGAAAAGCTAAAGAGCATCGTCTTATCCGAGAAACCCTATGAGATTCGTGAAGATATTTATAAAAAAAGGCATATTACCATTGATATTCCCTCCATGTACGGCAGTTATCATGAAATGAAATTTGACTGTCTGGGGCTTACCTTGCGTTTGGAATCTATGGTCAATGTTCTCTTTGAAGCGTTAATCGAAGACATCGATCTCAATTTGATTACCAAGGCGACCTTCTATCAAGTGTACAGCCTGCTGAGGCTGTTTGATAAAGCTCTAAAATTAGACGGCATTTTATCGCTGGAGTTCGAGCGCCAGCTCGAGTTCTTGGCGCACTCACTCGAGGTCAAAGGATTCACTCAAACACAGTATCTGGACATCTTTAAAGGATTTGCGCAGGCGGTCAAAAACATTATCAATGACTATTTTAACAATGTCCACGGTCAGAACCTCACACGGATTGCACGCCAAATTTCGGTTGAACGAATCCTTCCGAAATTTTTACCTCAAACTGGCGCGGTAGATCGTGAAAAGCTTCAGCACCGGGTATCTGAAGTTTTCTTTCGTGATCGGATTACTTTATCGTTAGGCCTTCAGCAACTTGATCTTTTTCTCAGCCGCATCCTCAGCACGCTTTTTCAGCAGTCCTACAAATTGCCGAAAGAGCAGTTGCGCCTGCTTTTGCTATATGACCCCCAAAACGCGATGACACCGATTGATTCTTCCATGAGCCGGGTGACGGGAATCATTCATCTGGGCAACAAGGGGCTAAATATGGTTCGGTTAAAAAGCTATGGGTATCCCATACCACCGGGATTTATTATCACCACCGAGGTGTTTCGCTGCCGTGAGATTATCGACAGTTATCCACCGGCAGAAGATAATTTCAAAGAACAAATTGCCCAAAATATCGCCAGGTTGGAAACATCTTCCGGTAAGAAATTCGGAGATCCACAAAATCCTCTGCTATTATCGGTGCGCAGTGGATCCTCCATTTCCCAGCCGGGGATGATGGACACGCTGCTGGATGTTGGAAATAACGAAGAAATCACCCAAGGGATTGCGAACCTAACCGGTAACGCCTGGTTCGCCTGGGACAACTACCGTCGATTCCTGCAGTGTTATGGAATGGCACACGGCCTCAAACGCGATGATTTCGATGCCATTATTGCCGATTCTAAACAGCGGGTGGGCATTCCGTTTAAACGGGAATTTACCGGGGAGCAGATGCGAAAAATTGCGTTGGCCTACAAGCAGATGGTCCAAGATTCCGGGATTGAGATGGTTGAAACACCCTATGATCAGCTTTATCTGGCCATCAAAAGCGTATTGGATTCTTGGGAATCTCCCAGAGCGCAAGCCTACCGCAAAATTATTGGAATATCCGATGACTGGGGAACCGCCGTTACGGTTCAGCAAATGGTCTATGGAAATCGATCACGGCAATCCGGCACGGGCGTCGTTTTTACCCATAATCCCAGGTGGTCTGGAGATACTTTGAAGCTCTGGGGTGACTTTACCATCGGCAACCAGGGTGAAGATGTGGTTGCCGGATTGGTGAAAACCATGCCAATATCAATTTTCCAGCAAGAGATTGAAATGCGGGAAACAGATATAACCCTTGAGACGCACTTTCCGGAAATCTATGATACCTTGGAACAGTGGGCGCACAATTTAACTGACGAGCTCGGCTGGTCTCCCCAGGAAATTGAGTTTACCTTTGAAAGCGAATCCCCGCAGGATCTGTATTTGTTGCAGACGCGGGATATGGCGATCCGAGAGAAAAAGCGGGTATTGGCCTTTGAATTTGAAGCAGATTCGCCACACGTTTACCTGGGTCACGGTGTCGGGGTTAGTGGTGGGGCCATGAGCGGGCGCCTGGTTTTTACGCTTGAAGAAATCGAGGAATGGCGAATTATGGAACCGGGCACCAGTTTAATTCTTGCCAGAAATGATACGGTGCCGGATGATATTCGAGAAATCCATGCGGCCGATGGGTTGCTGACGGCCCGGGGCGGATTGACGTCTCATGCAGCGGTTGTTGCTCACCGGCTCGGTAAAACCTGTGTCGTCGGTTGTACCACCCTCGACTGCAATGAGCTGGCGAAATATTGTCTTTTCAACGAACTGCGGGTGAATTCGGGTGATAATATCAGCATCGATGGACAGGAAGGGTCGGTGTATCAGGGATTAATTAAGGTAAAAGAAACTTAACGAAAAGCGACCTAGAATTATCTAAAATTTAAAGTGCCTAAATTTGAAATGGGCAGGAACCGCAGAACCGCAGAACAAGGAACCGCAGAATATCGAAGTAAAAAATATTGTCTTAATGTTTTAAAACTTCTGCGGTTCGAAATTCCTTGTTCGATATTCGATATTAAATATTCAGAATGCAAAATAAACTAAAGCAGGTTAGCTAATATGCGCATGTATCAAAGCCAGCGCATAGAAAAAGAATAAATTGATCTAGATATTTGCTATTTGCTTTAGAAAGGAGCTGCTACCAACATGGCTGCTATAAATCACAATAGGTTAACACTGGGAATAAACGGATTTGGTAGAATGGGCAAGCTTACCGTCTGGCATCATGTGGCACGTAAATTTTATGATGAAATCATTGTTAATATCGGTCGACAGGCGGGGACGTCTCTGGAAGATATTGCCCATTATGCCGAAAGGGATTCTACCTATGGCTGGCTTCATGGCTACCTCTACGGATATCAGGGCAAACCGGTTATCAGCGATCTGGATGAAGAAAATGGATCGATAATGATTGATGGCGTGCGGGTTCGCTTTTTAAGAACAGCCAGAAATCCGGCTGAAATTGGTTGGGGTGATCAAGGTGTGCGGTTGGTGGTGGATACCACCGGTCAATTTCTTGAACCAACTCTGGGTCCGGAACAACCCGGGGGATCATTACGGGGTCATCTGGAAAGCGGTGCTGAGAAGATTATTGTCTCCGCACCCTTTAAAATTAAGGACAAAGGAAAACCAATACCGGAAGATGCCGTCACGACGATTATGGGAATAAACGACAGTGATTATGACCCGCGACGACATAAACTCATCTCCAATGCATCCTGCACGACAACTTGTCTTGCTCATATGATGAAACCGCTGATTAATGCGTTTGGTCCCAAAAGGATAATGTCCGCCTCTATGGCGACGGTTCATGCGGTCACCGGTTCGCAACAGGTTTTGGATCGCCTGCCCGGTGCCGGGAAAACTGATCTACGGAAGAATAGAAGCATCATGAATAACATCATTCTGACCACCACCGGTGCGGCCGATGCACTCAGACTGGTCATTCCTGAAATGGAAGAGATTGCCTTTATTGCCGAGTCTGTGAGAATTCCCACAAGTACTGGCTCGTTGATCATCCTGGTGATTAATCTGCAAGAGCAACCAGGCGGCGAGTTCGTCCGCAGGGAATCAATCAACGATATTTACCGTCAGGCGGCAGCCGATAGTCCGGAGGGCCATTTGTATTATACCGAGAAGCAGAACGTATCTGGTGATATTATCGGGATGCCGCGAGTGGCCGCTATTATAGAGGGCCATGAAACCCATTCTCGCACCGCAGAGGCCACCATCGATCTGGCACAAATTCCCGGGGTAGATATGAAGGAATGCTCGAATCCACAGGATATGGTTGTGCATATACCGGTCACCCAGGCCGTTATATACGGCTGGTACGATAACGAGATGGGCAGCTATGTCAACATGTTGGGAGACCGGACAGTGTCGATCGCCGAAAATTTGTAGCTTTCATTACCTTCAAGCAGTTAATTGGTTTCAGGTATTGCAGAGGCGGATTAGGAGTCAATTTAAGGTTTCAGGTGTCGGGTTTCAGGTGTCAGGTTTTCCGCCGCAGGAAGATCAGCAGTCAACATACCACCGGCATAGGGCATGGCGCATAGCGCATAGGGTATATAAAGAATTCGGAAGTGGGAATGCGGAATGCGGAAAATCAAAGACCAAACATTAAAACAGCATCGCGGATGGTGCATAAGGATAGAAATTAGGATACGATATTGGCTTTGATGTTTTTTACGCCATGCGCTTTGCGCTATGCTCTATGCTAAACTGTTAACCAGGAGCCAGCGACCAGGACTTGAACCCTGAACCTTTGAACGCTGAACGTTGAACCTTACTCCGCAAACCCGTAATGAAAAATATTAAATTGGGTTTGGCCACCCAACAGCTTGTCTATCTGTTCCTGGACTTCATTTCGTTCTTTACTTTTCAGCCAATTTTCCCAATCATTTGAAGACTCCCAGGTGCTGATCACGAGAAATTCCTCAGGATTATCGAGGCTTCTTAGCGTCTCACCGGATATATAACCGGGTTGATTAGTTGCCTGGATGCGCATTTGTTTGAAAAGCGGTATCATTTCTCTGGCCTTGTCTTGCGGAACTTGTCGTTTAATTAAGACTTTTACTGCCATGCGATCCTCCCTCTTTATTTTTGAAAACAACCAATTATTTTTACAATTGATGGTGCTTTATAATAACGCGCCGGTGTCATTGGGTCAAGCTTTGGCAACTTCGCGGTCGGAATTTTGATCCGCTAAGATTACCGAGAGGTATCTATGATCTGCGCCAAGTTTACCTGAAGTGATATGAATTCTGATACCGATAGGGTTTCGGCACGACGAACTGGATCAATCTCTGCTTTTGCCAATGCCTGCAACGCCGTCTGAGTATCAATATTCAAACCACTGGCAGCCAAAGCATTTTTTAGCGTTTTCCGTCTATTTCCAAAGGCCGCTTTGATGACCTCAAAAAGCAATGCTTCATCATGTGAAGGATATTCTTTTGTGGTTTTAAATCGTATCTCTAATACCTTCGAATCCACTTTGGGGGTTGGAAAAAAGGCGGTGGCCGCAATGGTTGCTACGGTTTTTATCTCTGCACAGTAACGCAGCATTACCGTCAATCGTCCGTAATCCTTGGTGCCCACCTGCGCGGTTATCCGCCGGGCAAGTTCTTTTTGAAACATGAGAACCCCCCGGCTGATTGATTCTCTGGAATGAATAAGTTGGACCAGAACCTGTGACGAGATGTTGTAGGGCAGGTTTCCCATCACAACCATTGGTCGATGGTCGTCATCGGCAATTGAGTGGTAATCCAGGTGGAGGATATTTTTTGGAATGATCATAGTGTTGGATATATTGTTAGCCAGCAATTCGGCTTTTAATAGTTCACAGATTTGGTGATCTTTTTCCACTGCATAGACTTTCTCAGCTTTGCGTGCCAGTGGAATGGTTAGTGCACCGAGACCAGCGCCGATTTCAACCACAATATCGTTGGATAGAATGTTCGCACGTGAAACGATCATTTGAGCAATAGATGGATCGGCTAAAAAGTGCTGCCCCAGCTGTTTTTTTGCCCTAATATTCCGGGCTTTTAAAAGTGTTTTCGGGGATGTCATGTATCTGAAAC
>JASFPE010000015.1:0-26586 GCA_050116155.1 Desulfobacterales bacterium | reverse complement strand
TTAGGCGATTTACTCATACCAAGCCATACGTCATAGACGTGCGTAAATGCCAGAAGTGTATACCCACGCCAATCCTCCGGATCTAAGCCAATGACCTCTTCGGCTGACTGCCTGGCCGAGACATTTCCTTCTCTACTGAATTTCCAAGTATAGCCAAGCCCCTCCAGGTACTTCAAATAAGCCTTGAGATTCTTGGCGCCTTTTGAACGCAAACGGGCCTGCTCGCCTTCGGTCAGCTTTACCTGCAGGGCGGGGATGATCTTCATGGTGATCTCATCTTGCACGGCAAAGATATCTTTCATATTGCGGTCATAACGCTCCGCCCAGAGATGATGCCCCTTAACGGCATCGATCAACTGGACTGTGATTCTTACCCGATCCCCGCTGATCCGAACACTGCCCTCCAGCACATAGCGAACCCCCAATTCGGCTGCGACCCGTTGTACCTTCACTGCTTTCCCCTTATAAGTAAACGTCGAGTTGCGGGCAATGACGAACATCTTCGGTGTCCTGGAAAGCGCCGTGATGATTTCTTCGGTAATCCCATCGCAAAAGTACTCTTGCTCAGGGTCTGCGCTCATGTTAATGAATGGCAGCACTGCAATGGAGGGCTTATCCGGCAGGGGATAGGACATCTGGTCCACAAAAACAGGCTCTATTGATGGGCGACGCAGGTAAAACTGCCAGAGCCCCACGGCAATTGCCACCACCAGCACCGCAACTGCCCCGGCGAGTATCGCTTTTCGTTTGATTGCAACAGGTTTTTCTGGTTCCGGCGCTTCTGCCACCGTCACTCGCGGCTCCATCAAGACCCGGTAGGCACCCACCGGCCTGGCAATGTTTTTTATGGTTTGATCGCCCATAAACTCGTATCCATAGGGCAGTTTGCTTTCGATGTGATCAAAAGCGGTCCTGGAGATGCAAATTCCGCCCGGATCAGACAAGCCTTCCAGCCTGGCGGCGATGTTGACGCCATCACCATAAATCCGACCTTCTTCCTGGATCACATCGCCCAGGTTGATGCCGATACGAAACTGCATCCGCCTGTTTTCGGGCAAGGGGTCGTTGCGGGCTTTGATTTCTTTCTGCACGGCCACGGCACATTGCACCGCGTCCACCACGCTGGTAAACTCGGCCAGCAGGTTGTCGCCCTTGGCGTCCAATACCCTGCCGTTGTGCTGCTGGATCAGGGTGGTCATCACCTCACGGTAGGTGTTTAAGGTTCGGACGGTGGCTTCTTCATCTTCACCCATGAGGCGACTGTAGCCTTCGACGTCGGCGCTGAGGATGGCGGTTAGCTTACGTTTAAAACCTTCTGGTGCCATCGGGTCACCCCCTTTTTAAAGGTTCTAAAACATATTAAACACTCGGGAGTAAATTGTATTGGAGGATTGCGAAAAGAGCTGTGAGACCCGGTTCGATTTCACAGAAGAAACGCGCTTCAGGTCAGGTGGAGAAAGAAATGCAAAACCGTGTCAGATAAATACCACATTCGGTTCTAGCGGGTCAAATTTTAATCCTAATAATGAGATTATTCTAAATCTATGGTCGTCTAACTCATCATTTCTTCAATAATTTCCTTCACGGACAAGACATTGTGAATCAAACCGGAAATCTGGCCTGCCGGCAGGACACCGGCATCTGCGTCACCCTTTAACCAGGAAGCTTCCATGGCTTTTCCGCCAAAGACATAATCTTCCATTTGCTCGCTCTGAAGTAATTTCTCAACCAGAGGGGTATGCAGCGCACGAACACGCAGACGTCCGCGATCTAACCGATCAGTGCCCGTCTCCGGGGACTGCACGATGATGTCCTTGTAAGTGGCGTGAGCGATGCATTCGGTTGAGGCAATAAAACGAGTGCCCACCTGGACACCTTCGGCACCCAAGGCCAAAGCTGCTTTATATCCACGGGAGTCACCAATGCCTCCGGCGGCAATTACCGGCACCTGAACCGCATCAACCACCGCAGGGGTTAACACGATGGTTGAGGCTCCCTGGTACCCCTGTATTCCCCCGGATTCCGATCCTTCAGCCACAATCGCATCAGCACCACAGGATTCAGCGCTTGCAGCTACTTTGGCAGTGGGAACCACCACCAGGGCCTTCATGCCCAGTTCATGCAATAACGGGATCAGAACTTTGGGTGAGCCACCGGAAAGGGTAACCGCTCTGATGCCTGCTTCCGCCAGCAACCGGGCAAACTGATCACTCAATGGATTCATCATAAATAGATTTGCCCCGAAGGGTTTGTCAGTAAGCTTTTTGGTCGCCTGTACCTGCGCCCGGACGATATCCACATTATCGGCAAAGGCGGTGGCCAGAAGCCCTAAACCCCCTGCATTGGATACGGCGGCGACCATTTCGGGATTGCTGATGATTCCCATGGCGCCCTGGATAATCGGATAATGACAACCCAGCATCTCGGTGACTCGATTCGACATGGCTCCTCCTCATTCTTGAAAAATTTGACATTGCTGAAACCTTGCTCGCGGCTTCCAGCCGCGATAATCAGCGTGTATAGTATTCCCTACTTGCAATGGCTTTAATTCCAGGTAATCTTTGGCGCTTTGCGCGCCGGCAAGCGTCTGTATTTGAATATCGGATATCCGAGCATCATTGGATAATGATGTGAATGCGCCGCGGGGATTCCCAAGGCTTCCCTTAGCGGCTGCCAGGACGACAGTACCCCCTGCAATAATCCCGCCCAACAGGTGCCCAGTCCCAGGGGTACGGCAGCCAGTTCTAAATAGGATAGAGCCAGGGTAATATCCACCATGCCATTGCTATGCTCCTTGGGAGCCGAGGCAACAATCAACACCGGTGTATTTCGAAGCAAGGCATCAATGCCGACGTCCCAGGCAGCCACGATCAGCGGCATATACGAGGCCCTGGCAATCTGAGGATCTTTTTTAATCTCGGATCGCATCCATTCAATCGAAAGCCTGACGATCTCCTTAATTTTGGCTTTATCGGTGTATACCTGCCATTCTACCAGCTGGGTATTGCCAGCGGTGGGAGCATAACGGGCAATCTCAATCAGCTTTTGGATTTTCTCTTTTTCAACCGGCTGATCCTTATAGAAGCGAATGGAGCGTCGCGAACGCAAAAACTGAATGGCTTGCGCTTCGTTGATCGTCAACTTTTTATTAATCGGCGGGCAATCTTCGATGGGTACCTGTGCATGGCTCATGGCCCCATGAGGACAAACCGCCACACAGTGCCC
Organism: Desulfobacterales bacterium; assembly: GCA_050116155.1. GTDB lineage: Bacteria > Desulfobacterota > Desulfobacteria > Desulfobacterales > JAHEIW01. The sequence continues at coordinate 23,361 of JASFPE010000015.1, read as the reverse complement.
GCAGATCAGGCAGGATTGTTCAGCACCGGGTGCCAGCTGTGGATAGGTTTCGTTTTCTTTAATCCGGATGATGGCCATCGGGCACTCTCTCGCACAGATACCGTCTTGGTTGCATTTGCTCTCGTCAACAATCAACAGTCCCATTTCAGCTTTCCTCGCTTCCCGTATCACTGATTTAATGGTTTCGGTTTTACATAGGGTTTCCGAAAATCAAATTTCATCGAATTTTGCAAGGATTCATTTTGTTATTTGTTATTTTTGTTCGAATTTCGTATTATCCAATTTCATTAATCTTGGCCACTCAGCGTCCCACGCCCGCCATGCGAGCAAAAAGAGGCGCGAGGCGGGCGGGTTTGCGTAAGAAAAACTACCAGCTGGAAATTCAAGTCATATGGAAGCGGTTAAATGCCAATTAAAAGAACAGGGATTCTCAGCCGGAAGCTGCCGGGTTGAAATCGATGGAAAGCATATGCTGGCCTGCCAGGCCACGTTGAAATTCGAGAACAGCCAAATCCATCGAATGATCACGTCGATCCATTTATCCCGCCCGGAAAACTATCTGTCGATTTATCAGTCTGGATGCAATTTTTCCTGTAAAAAATGTCACTCCTGGCATTTCAGTAAGGTCAAGGACGGTATCTGGTATTCGCCCGGGGACATATTAAAAGAGGCAGTGGCATATCAAAAAACCGTAACCCTGATGGAACCCAGAGAAAAGGCAACCGCCTGGCACGCACACGGTTCATGCCGCTGCTGCGGGAGCTGCTTGGTGAACGGCATAAAATCGGCCTCATGTCCTGAGATGCTGGGTCCGGACAAAATTCTTTTAAGTCCGCAGGGATTCGGTCCGGCCCGAAATATAGCGGCATTTACCGGCGGCGATGTAACATGCTGCCCGGATTTCTATGGACAATGCACCCGTTTAATTAAAGAAAATACGAAGCTCTGGGTGCTCATTGAAACCAATGGTTACGGGCTTACCCATCAGAATCTGGACTTTTTGAAAGAATCCGGCGTCGATGCGTTCTGGTTGGATATCAAAGCCTATGATCCGGAAAATCACAAATGGCTTACCGGTTGCACCAATGAGCGTATTTTAAAACTACCCGCTGAAATGCGAAAACGCGGTTTCGTGCTGGAGATTCTGTCGTTATATATTCCCGGTTTGGTGGAAACCGATGACCTTGGTAAGATCGCCCGGCTGGTGGCTGAAGTTGATCGAGAAATACCGTTTACCATTCTGGCCTTTTTTCCGGAATACCGCATGAAGAATTATGCGAGGCCTACCGTCGAGCAGATGGTCGAGGCCTATGAAAAGACAAAAACCACCGGTCTGAAAAACATACGCCTGGGCAATTTGGGGGTTTTCTTAAGATCCGAAGCAGATCAGAGGTTTTTTGTGGAGAATGTGGACCCGGGAGCGTATTAGAATCTATTTCACCGCAGAGACGCAGAGAGCGCAGAGAGGTACATTTTTTAAGCTTTCCGCTGAGAGGGCGGAAAGCTTAAATCCTTGGCTCTACAGACATGGTTTATTTCTAATTTAGAGTAATATAATTTTACTGAACCTGCATTTTTGGTATAAAAATACTGAGGCTAAATCGTAATCATTTAAAACGAAGTTTGAGTGGTTTTCATTTGCCGGCCTCTCAGCGCCAAATGAAAAAAATAGACTACTCTGCGTTCTCTGCGTCTCTGCGGTGAAAAAAAGATCAACCCCGTCTATTTTTGAAAAGACCGAAAGAAAATGAGGAGGCTTTCCACCAGTTCCGCCATAAAGCGATAATCCAGTTTTTCCATGGTATCCAGAGCCGTATGATAATAGGGATTGCGGTAAAAGGCGGAATCGGTGATCATTACCGCTTTAAATCCCTGATCCCAAAACGATGCATGATCACTGAGTCTTACCGATGGCAGAATCCTTCCGTTAAGGGGTACATTTAGCTTAACCACCGGTAGATCAGAGTTTTTGCTGAAGGCGCTAACCAGCGATTGGGTAAAATTCTTGGATTTAGAGTTTCCGACAATGCCGATAAAATTACCTTTCTTCGGATAGCCGAAAAACATGAGGGGAAAGGGATACCCCTGACACCCGGACTCATGGCAGGTATAGCCCACCATCTCTAAACAAATCATTCCGTCGATTTTTTCGTTTTCGTTGCGCGCCTTTTTGGCATACACCCGGCTGCCCATATTACGGGTACCGTAAACCGGGGGCTCTTCTAAGGCAAAGGAAACAAACTTTACAGACAGATCAAGCGTTTCCTTATCTACGAGTGTCTTCAGTTGCCGGGCGGTTTCAAGCTGAACGGCAATGGCACTGGCATTATCGTCTGCACCAACCGTCCCCATGACCGAGTCATAATGAGCTCCGATCAGAAAGCGGTTTTTCGGTTGAGAATTGAATGTTATCTGACTGACAACATTGGCCACCGTCATGCCGTCGTATTCATAAGTTTCTCTTCGAACCGATAGACCGATGCTTTGATAAAACGATTCAATGTATTTTGATGTCCTCTGGAGATTGGCAGGTAACCTCACACTACGTTCACCGATGGTGATGGTCAGTTGTGTGAGGTGCTCTTTGATACGTTGGCTGGTTTTGTCCATATCCACCATTTGACTGCTCCTGTTTTGGGCCATATTAATATCACACAATATAAACCCATGAACAAGAATTATGATGGAAGCATACAAGAATATTAAGATTTTCATGGTCATATACAATAATTCGAGACCTTTTCGCGGCTGGAAGCCGCTCCCACAGCGCAAAGGCGAGGGAGAGAAAGCATGTGGGAGCGGCTTCCAGCCGCGATATATTTTTCTAAGATGGGTAATCCACCCGCTGGCCACCGGGCAAGATTAGAAGTTTAGAGCCCAATTTTATTCAGCAATGATTTCGTTTTTCTTCTCATCAATCTTAAAATTAACATTCAGGAATTTTTCACATACATAAATATTTGAATGTATATGCCCGGTGATTTTGCTGGTTATCATTCGGCCACCTAAGAGCGCCAACAGCGGTATGAGATTATCCGCCAGATGGTGATCGACCACCGCATCGGAGTTGAGAACTCGCATCAGTTTTCCGGCGGCTTCTGCGCCGACCTTCTCCGCCCGTTTACCTCTTTCACCCAGGGCATCGGCGCCGATAAAAATGTTTTGATTCTGATCCACTGTCCAGAGGGAAATGACCGTGCCGTTTGAAATCGTTTTACAATATTCGGTTTCGACTTCAACAGGACAAAGATGATGTAATCCCCTCACCGCGCCCTGACTCTGGCGTTCGGCAACCTTAGCATTTTCTAATTTTAGAGAAGCTGCAGATACGCCCTGGATTTTGATTGGTCCTGATTTCTGTGTCAGTTGAATGGCCGGTAATTCAGTTCTTAATCGGGATATAAAGTCAGCAGAGTCCTTATGCCCATGAACATGAAATTTGGGGAGAATGACGAATTCAACCATGCCCTGGCCCTTAGGATAGAATCCTCTTTGTAGTTTTTTTAAATCGATGCCGGCAAACTCACGAAAAAAGGGCAGGATTAATCGTGAAAAATAATCGATCGGGATGCTCCATTTGGTATCGGTGCCGCCGGTGATGCTGAGCTTCATAGGGCCATCGGCGAACATACACGGCAGCAACACGGCCTGGAGCAAAAGAGTTATTGAACCGGCCGTGCCAATATCAATGGAATATGTTCCCGGGGCCACAGCTGCCGGAAAAAATTCAACCGAGGCCGAACCCAGCCGTGCACCCTTGACGAGCACTTTGGCAATCTGCTCCAACGCCAGGATACACGTCAGATGCTGATTCTTGAGCCCCGGCCTGGGACGGTGGTGTCTGATTTTAACGGCCCTAAACGGTTTGCCGGTCAAAACTGAAAGGGCCAATGCGGTTCTTAGAATCTGACCGCCACCTTCGTTATGGGAGCCGTCGATGTGTATCATGGGTTGTCATTGACGCGTGTTGTGTGTTTATGAAATAAGGTTAATGCAATAGCCTAAACTGGATGAACTGGAAAATGTCTAAAATGCCTGCAATCTATCATCCCTGGGATCTGTCTCCAGAACAGGCCATCGAACTTCAAAAGCAACTGGCACCCGGCGTCATCCGCAAATCAACGCTCAAATTGAACCGGGTGAGAACGATTGCCGGAATTGATACCGCTTACCGTGAGGGGGTTGGCTGTGCGGCCGTGGTGGTTTTACAATTTGAGGATCTGAAAACAGTGGAATCCAAAACAGCCACCAGGCCGATAAACTTTCCCTACGTGCCCGGCCTCCTTTCATTTCGTGAAGGTCCGGTGATTTCAGAAGCGCTGGACAAATTGAAATCGCCGCCGGACCTGTTGATGTTTGATGGTCAGGGCATTGCCCATCCCCGCCGTTTTGGTATTGCCAGCCATATCGGATTGCTCGTCGACATTCCTGCTGTTGGCTGTGCAAAAACAAAATTAATTGGAAAGTATCAAGAACCTGAAGTCGAACAGGGTAGCTTCACCTATCTGCGGGACAATGATGGCACCATCGGTGCCGTGGTCCGCACCCGCTCAAGGGTCAAGCCGCTATTTGTGTCTACCGGGCATCGGGTAAATTTGGGCGACAGCATCAAACTGGTTTTGCGCTGCAGCACCGGATTTCGCCTGCCGGAGCCCATACGCCGGGCGGACAAATTATCGCGTGAAAGGTTACGTAAACCAATATAGAATAACGTACCGCAATCAAGATCTATGGGGACTTAAAGTTTTATCATCTATGTTGTTTTAATCTTTTTGGTTTCAGGTGTCGGGTGTCAGGTGTCAGAATTCAAAGGACAGAGGATTTAGGAATTCAGGACTAACGAATTCGGAATATCAAAACGAAACACAAACATTGAGTCCCGGCACCATCTTTTGCTTACGTTGCTGAAACCTGACACCTGACACCTGACACCTGATAGGAACCCTGAACCGTTGAACCTCTGAACCCAGAACCCTGAACGATTATTGATTCATGAGATTTTCGATTTCATCGGCTTCCCTGGGAATACTTTCGGTAAGATCCAACGGCTCATTTTCGGTGATCAAAATATTGTTTTCTATTCGGACGCCGATGGCCTCGTCTCTGACATAAATTCCCGGTTCGCATGTAAATACCATTCCCGGCTCAAATTTCCGATACTTATCCCCATAATCATGGACATCCAATCCGAGATGGTGAGAAGCGCCATGCGGGAAGAATTTTTTGTACAGCGGTTCGTCTTTGGATTGATTTTTTACTTGTGCGGGATCAAGCAAACCCAGATGAATCAACTCGGCTTCCGCAACCTGACCGACTTCTGTGTGATATTCGTCAATCGTGTTACCGGGTTTGAGCAGTTGAATGGCCGCCTTTTGGACATTTAAGACAGCATCATATACTTCGCGCTGTCTTTTGGAAAATTTACCACTTACCGGCAGCGTTCGGGTAACATCCGAGTTATAGTTCGCATATTCGGCACCAAAATCGATCAACACCACATCCCCGTCCTGGCATTGCTTGTCGTTTTTTACATAATGGAGCACACACGAGTCGGCTCCGGAAGCAACGATGGATTCAAAGGCAGGTCCTCTGGATCGATTTCGCATGAATTCATGACAGATCTCCGCTTCAATTTCATACTCCCACACGCCGGGCTTGATAAAACCCAGCAGGCGATAAAATGTCTTCTCGGTAATCTGGCAGGCGTGTTTGATTAAATCAACTTCAATCTGAGATTTTACCGCTCGCAAATGATGCATCACCGGCGCCAGTCTTTCATAGTTGTGCAATGGAAAGGATTCCATACACCATTTCAAGAACCGGCTGTCTCTGGTTTCAACCGGTGTGCTGGCCCGCAGATGTTCGTTTGTGTTCAGATAGATGTTGTCAGCCTGAATAGGAAGGGTTTTGAAAATGGTTTCAAATTCTTTATTCCAGTAAACCGTTTTAATTCCGGAAATCCTGGTTGCCTCTGCCTTGGTATATTTTTGGCCTTCCCAGATCGCAATTTGCTCATTGGTTTCTTTAAGAAACAAAATTTCTTTATGCTTTTCTTCCTTGGCATCCGGGAAAATAATCAGCGTGCTCTCCTCCTGATCAATTCCACTGAAATAAAAAAGATCGGTGTGCTGAATAAACGGATGCGTCCCATCGGCATTGATGGGCATCACATCGTTCGAATTTAGAATAACGATCGAATTCGGCTTCAATCTAGCGGTTAATCTCTGTCTGTTCTCAACAAAAAGATTCTGGTCGATTGGCAAATATTTCATGACTTTATCCCGGAGTATAATAATCAAATGAGGTTAAATTTGGTGGCAATTATAATTGAAGATCCCCAGTAAAGCAAATGAGAATTTGGTGCCAGAAACTGAACACTGAAACCGTAATCATTCGCCGCCCACTATAGACCATTGCAATCGTCAATTGAATCTAAATACATTTATCGAAAACTATATGTAAAACTTTTCTTTATGTGAAATTAATTACGCAGCGTTTGGGACTAAAATTATTGATGCAAAAACATTGAAAGTCAATAACTACCCTCAATTACGACAGATCCGCATCAGCCTATATTTGGCATGATTTCTGCAAAAATATTTAAGGTGCAATGGGATTGGTGCCCGGTCGTCAACCATTGCTGCTGATTTCGTATTCTCATTGAAGCAGGAGACTTTAAACTCAATCATATAAAAGGGGGGAAACATATAATTATGAGAGAACAGGAAGCATTAGTCATCGAAGAGATCGACTTAGAACTGGAACCGGAGGTAACGGTCGAGGAAAAAAATCTGGTTGTTCTCGAACATAAACCAAAGCAGAAAATAGATGAAACCATTAGCACGCCGGATCGATATGTCAGCCGGTATCATTATGACACCCGCAATATCGACGCCGAACTGGAATTATGCCCTCATTGCAAAAAGCCGACATTTTCAGCATTTCGCAAAGTGGTTGCCGATAGCGCGATGAATTATCTTTTGGAGAAAGAAAATCAAAAAGATCGCCGATATAGCCGTCGCCGGAATTTTGCACTGATAGCAGGCGGCATAGCCTTTTTGGCAGGACTGTATTATTGGATATTTTATATCATCTCTGGCGTGAGAATTTAGAATAAAACCAGAGGATACACCTTAATCACGGCATCATATTTTGTCTTGCTTTGCGCTTCTCCGGTTTCGACCCCATCTTCACCCTCTATCAGGGATAAAAGGGTTTGCAGCGGATAGCTGTATTGTAATTTTGTATCCGTTACCATTACACTGAAAAACTCGTCATTGGCTTCAACAAGCTCGGCTTCTCTGATTTCGGCAGAATTATCATAATTAATTCCGATTGTCTTGCCTTCGTATTTTTTGAGCAAACCCATTATCTTTATCTTGGGCCCAGCACTCTGTGACCCAATCTGTTGCTGGCTCGAGGCCTGAGCCTCAATCTGTGCCTCTTTTTGCTGCTTTAATGCTTCTGCTTTTGCCTGTGCCCTTTTTTTCTTTATGGCTTCTGCTTTTGCCAATTCTGCCTTTTTCTTCTTTAATGCCTCCAATTTCGCCTGGGCTGCTTTTTGCTTTTTTAACGCTTCCAGTTTTGTCTGGGCCAGTTTTTGCTTTTTCAAAGCTACCGCCTTTGCCTGGCTCGCCTTTTCCTTTTTTAATGCCTCCGCTTTCGCTAAAGCCGCCTTTTGTTTCTTTAATAATTCTACCCTGGCGTCATCTTCGGATTTTGCCGGTGTCGCTTCCGCCTTTACAGGCTCCGCTAGGCTTTCTAATAGTATTTCTTCTTCGGTTTCCATGGGGGAACCTTTTCCCAGAATTTCAACCTCATTCTTTTCTTCGCTTTGGGGTGAAGCGTCATCGGCTTTAACCGATTCTGTATTTGCTAATGATACGGATTCCGGCTCGACTTTAGGTTGAATTGATTCGGGTTGGGGCTCCGCTTCGGGCTGAGCGTCTGTTTCAGGTTGGGTATCTTTTTCTGATTCTACGGGATCGAGCAAATCTAGCACTTCCTCTGTTGAAGAATCAGTTTCGGCCATTTTAGGTTCCGAACCTGCTTCACCGGCGGTTTCCGGAGTCAGCTGTTCCGCCTTTTCATGCACAGGCGATTGGTCGGCAGTTTGCGTATCGCTTTTTTCTGGAACATCATCTGTCGAGCTTACGACTTCGGCGCTTTTCTCGGGAGACTGCTCAATATCCGGTTCTTTGATGTCCGCTTGCGATGATTCAAAAGCGATTGGTTTATCGCTTTCCGGTGGCTCGATGATGTCCTCCAAGGGCATCTCAATTTCCTCCATTGAAATTTCAGATGATGGCGGTGCCGGATCGATCTCCGATGTTACCTCTAAGGTCGATGATTCCTGCGGCTCGATGCCTGGCGTCTCAGCAATAGCTTGGGCTTTATCACCGTCCGGTGTCGGCTGTGGTTCTACAGTTTCCGAAGTTTCAACAGACATGGCAATTTGGGTATCGTTGCCGATGTTTGGTTCATTGTCGGCATCGGCAGTCGTAAAATTCCCTTCCCTTTGTTGCATTTCATAATATTTTGAAAATATAATGCCACATTTTACACATCCCTCGGAAATGTAATTGTTAATATGACCACATTTGGGGCAGGTGATCTCGTTGGTGTCCATTATAGAGCACTCCTTCCTAAATAAAGGTACAATTTATGATAAATCCATTATAGCATTTGTCTCGGTATTTGTTAAGATCAGTGCCGACAGCGGCACTTTCGGTACTCCGGCACCACCCGATCGGCTGCAAATGAAAAATTAAGTTTGATCCACATAAAGAGGCATAACCAAGACTAGTTTATAAAAAAGGGCAATTTCTGTCAATGAATAAAAAATATATCAAATAAATTCAAATAGATGAATAACTACATCGGATATGCGCAAAATGATTATCCGCCAATTTACACCAACAAGCCGTGATGGCACATTGAAAGCGCTTATCAATTATGATATTGGCTTTCATCTCGCTTATATTCGAAACCCAATTTAAACATCATGGAACCTCAACAAACCTAGGAGAGAAAAAATGGAAATGGAGATAAGTTTTCCCGGAGGCAAAAAAGTCGATTCACATTTCAAAGGATTTACCGTTTATTCCGATCAACCGCAAAAAGCCGGTGGTGACGGCACGGCGCCATCACCCACAGAGCTGTTTTTAGCATCCATCGGAACCTGTGCCGGTTATTTTGCAATGATCTTTTGTGATAAACGCAAGTTGAATACTAAAGGCTTAAAAATGAGTGTTGATTTTCAAGCCAATAAAAAAACCTATATGATTGAAAAAATTGTCGTTAAGACGACTTTGCCACCTGATTTTCCGGAAAAATATAAAGATGCCCTGATAAAAGCCGTAGACCTTTGTCACGTTAAAAAGCATTTCACAGATCCACCGGAGTTTGAATACCTGACGGCAATAGCAGAATAGCCACATGTCGAATCAATCAAATTCTGATATCGAGGGCGAATCGACATCCAGCTTAATTATCAAAGTTGCCGTGGTAACCATCTGTCGGCTGGTGCTAAATACGGCGCGCCGTTTCGCCTATCCCTTTGCTCCGGTTTTAAGCCGCAGTCTTGGTGTGCCTCTGACCGCTATCACCTCCTTAATAGCAGTCAATCAGGCCACAGCGATATTGGGAATGTTTTTCGGGCCGGTTGCCGATCGCCTGGGCTATCGGTTAATAATGCTGGCCGGCCTGACAATGCTGGTTGTTGGTATGTTGGCAGCCAGCTTCTTCCCGTATTATGCGGTGTTGCTGTTCACTTTATTTCTAGCCGGCATGGCAAAAAGTATCTTTGATCCGGCCGTACAGGCCTATATTAGCGAGCGGGTTCCCTACCGGCGAAGAGGATTGGCTATTGGTTTTCTCGAAGTTTCCTGGGCCGGAAGCACACTGGTCGGGATTCCTGTGATCGGGTTGCTCATATCCGCTTTGGGGTGGCGTTCCCCATTTCTGGTAATGGGGGTGCTGGGTTTAATCGGCATTGTCATATTGCGAAAGTTGATGCCCGCCAAAAAAAAATCAGATGATACGCTAAAAACTTCCTTTAGTTTTCGAGATTCCTGGAAACAACTGGTGGCCGAAAGAACGGCCTTGGGTGCCCTGGGATTTGCACTTTTTGCGAGCATCGCCAACGATAATCTTTTTGTGGTGTATGGTGCCTGGATTGAAAATGCCTTTCAGTTGAGTATTGTTGCCTTAGGCCTGGGTACCAGCGTTATCGGTATCGCCGAATTACTGGGCGAGTCGATGACCGCGGCGCTGGCCGACCGCTTTGGATTGAAACGCTCGGTAATGGTCGGCCTGTTATTAAGCACCCTGTGCTATGCCATCCTGCCCCTGTTCGGAAAAACGCTTTCGCTCGCACTGGCGGGACTTTTCCTGATATTTTTCACCTTTGAATTTATGATCGTCACCAGTTTATCGTTAATGACAGAATTATTGCCGGGTTCACGGGCCACCATGATGGCCGGCTGTTTTGCAACCGCCGGGATCGGTCGGGTCATCGGTGCATTAATCGGCGGCCCGATCTGGCTGGCCGGCGGCATCCTGACAACCAGCCTGATTTCTGCCTGCCTTAGCGGTCTGGCTCTGGTTTCCCTGTCCTGGGGGTTGTACGGTTGGCAGAAAAGCTAATACTCAAAGTAAAGAATCCTGGCCCAGATGGAGCTTTGATTCTACCCCAGAGGGGTGGTGTACACCGTAAGAACCCAATGGAATAATGGAATGCTGGGCACGAATTTCGATTTTCGAATTTCGGATTTTACAACGATATGTTTAAAAAAATCATCATACTCCTTTCTCTAGTTATTATCTTGTCCGCCATTGGAATCGCAATTTATGGCTGGTACCTCTCAATCCGCATCGAGGAGCGCTTTTCTGCCCGTCGCTGGAGCATTCCATCGGAAGTGTATTCAGATACCACCCTGCTGTACCCCGGGCAACGGATCAACCGGCAGCTGTTTCATGAAAAGCTGCTGAATCTGGATTACCGCTCCGTGTCTCACCTGCCGGACAAAAAGGGCGAAATGCAAATTGCGCCGGCCGCCATAGGCATTTTTCTGCACGATCTGAAAACCCCCTGGCAAAACCGTCAAGGGCTTTCCGTACGGATCGCTTTTGATCGGGATCGAATTCAAACCATAAAACGGGTCGACAATGGCAAAGATATACCCATTCTTGAACTGGAACCCGAAGAGATCATGCTTTTTTTTGGTCCCGAGCGAGAGCGCCGTCAGGTGGTTTCGATCCAGGAACTTCCCGAACATCTCATTTATGCCGTTTTGGCAGCAGAGGATAGTCGCTTCTTCCAGCATCACGGCGTTGATCCACGAGGAATTCTACGGGCTTTCATCGCCAATTTGCGTCACGGCGCTATCAAACAGGGTGGCTCCACCCTAACCCAGCAACTTGCTAAAAACTATTTTCTAACCCCCGAACGCACCGTTGCCCGTAAACTCAAAGAAATATTATTATCTGTGGTCATTGAAATCAAATATGAAAAAAATGAAATCTTAGAAATATACTTAAATGAAATTTATCTAGGCCAAAAAGGATCTACTTCAATTAATGGGGTGGGTGAAGCGTCCTTCTTTTATTTTGGGAAGTCAGTGACCGAACTCTCCCGCGCAGAGTCGGCGACCGTAGCCGGTTTGATTAAGGCTCCCAATCATTATTCACCGTACCTGGATAAAGCGCGTTGCCGCGAGCGGAGAAACGATGTGTTGCGTGCAATGCATGCCAAGGGGTGGCTTGTCGAAAAAGCGCTACAATCAGATTTGCAGGCTCCAGTAAATACCGTCGGTTTTACAGTTCATGGTAAGAAAGCACCCTATTTCATCGATTACTTAGCCGAACAGCTTAAGGGCCTATATCGTCCCGAGGTGCTTTCCAGTCTGGGTCTTTCTATTTATACCACCCTGGACACTCAGGTACAAATGGCCGCCGAAAAAGCCCTGACAAAGGGTTTGGCGCGATTGGAACAGTTAAATCCTGCCTTGAAGCGCAGCACAGCCGATCAACAGCTACAAGGCGGCATCATCGTGATGCAGCCCAAAACCGGTTATATTCTGGCGATGGTCGGTGGACGCAGTTACAGTATCAGCCAGTTCAATCGAATCACCCAGGCAAGGCGCCAGCCCGGCAGCGCCTTCAAACCGTTGGTATATTTGGCCAGCCTGGATGAATTCAAGCCAACTTCCTTTTTGTCCAATGATTCTAAAACCTATGTCGTCGATGGAAAAGACTGGGAACCGCATAACTTTCAGCCCGTCACCGCATTCACCGTCACACTGCGTGATGCATTAAAAATGTCCTATAATCTGGCCACCGTCGATCTGGCCATGCAAACCGGTCTGGATCGCATCGTAAATTTGACTTCCCGCTTTAATTTTTCAACAACCATAAAACCATATCCGTCCCTAGCGCTGGGGGCGTTTGAAGTCATACCGCTGGAGCTTGCCCGGGCCTATTGCGTCTTTGCCGCCGACGGGATGCAGCCCTATCCCTTAGCGCTAAAAGGTGTGGTCAACGAAAACAACGAAATCATAGAACAAAAACACATGGAAATTGAACGCTTGATCCCTCCGGACAAAGCGTTTATCATGAACCACATGTTGCAAAGTGTCGTCACCGAAGGGACGGCGCGATCGTTAAAAAGAAAAGGCATCTCCTGGCCGGTGGCAGGCAAAACCGGTACCACCAATGATTTCAAGGATGCCTGGTTTGTCGGGTATACCCCGGAAATACTGGCCCTGGTTTGGGTGGGGTTTGACAACGGCGATTCGATTTCCGCAACCGGTTCTTCCGCCGCCCTGCCGATCTGGGCCGACCTGATAAACAGCATTCCGCAGTACATATCCGCAAGCAAATTTAACGTTCCCAGTGGTGTGGAAAAGCGAACCGTCTGCTCGGTAACTGGACTGCTGTTCGTTGAAAATGCCTGCCCGCATCCGGTGGAGGAGTATTTTTTATTCAAACACATACCCACGGAAGATTGCACGCTGCACCAAAAATCTGGAACAAAAACTAAAGTTTACAAGGGGCTCAAAGAGGTTTTGGATAATTAAATATCTCGGGATTTCTAAAACTTAACGAAAATATAGGATATTATTTGAGATCTGAATTCTTACCTCAATCATGGAATAATGGAATATTGTTTTTTTAAAGGATATAATCTATTTAAAATTAATCGTAAGACGAATTTTACCATAAACCCATCATTCCATTATAGCGCTAAACCTTCACTTCGTGCCCAGCATTCCAATATTCCAGTTGGGGCAAAGCCCTTAACTTATGATAAAACAAAAAAATAGCTTGCTCGCTAATCGGTAAGTATAGTGTTTAAGAAGACCACCCTGATAAATATGGCCGTCACCTGCTTTATTGGTATTGCACTGGTGGGATGTATTCAAGAAATTCCTTCGGAAAAGACGGTTCCACCCGAAGAAACAGTCCAACCTGAAGAACCGGCACAAACCAATCCCCGTATTATTGCATCGTTACAGCTCACCGAGCAGGGACGCCGCCTTTTAGAATCAGACGAACCGGACAGCGCAATCCGGGTGTTGGAACAGGCCATCAGCCTCCACCCCACCAACGGACAAAATTATTATTACCTGGCCGAAGCCTGGCTGATGAAAGATGTCACATCGGAGGCCAAGAAATTCAACCGTCTGGCCGACATGCATTTGAAATCAGACAAAACGTGGATGAAGCGGGTCGCCGATCAAGCCAACAGAATCGCAGAATTTGAAAAATAAAATGCCTGCTCATGGAAGCACAAGGGGACAAGGGGTCAAGTCTGCTCTTGACTCTTACAGCAAAAATGTTTTGATTTCTTACCCAAAAAGAGTCAAGAGCAGACTTGACCCCTTGCTTTTGTTACCCTATTGCATCTCCAAAAATTTCTAATGCCGCCTGGCTGATGCGGGGATCATCATAATCGAGAAATCGACCGCTGAAGTGAGGGGGTGCATGCAGGGCCAACCAGGCAATGGAGCGGCCGGGAATTTCTGGCGGCTCAAGATCTCCGCGTTCCTTGAGATCAATATAATAGGCAATCTGGTTGGATGACATGGATTTGGGTCCCTGCTCACGAATATAGGCTTGCATATCGGTGTCTACCACACCCGGTCTGATGGTCAGAGAGGTCACGTCCGGTTCTTCGGCAGCCAGCACCCGGGTGAAATGATTCAAGGCGGCTTTGGTCGCACAGTAAGCACTGATATTTTCCAGGGGCCGGTTAGCAGCACCGCTGCTAACATTCACGATCCGGCCTTTGGTTCTTCTCAGCTCTGAGATGGCTGCGTGTATGAGATAAAAAGGACCCATAAAATTTACTTCGATATTGTAACGGAAGGCATCCGGATCTGTCAGCGCGATAGATGAAATCGGCTGAACAATACCGGCGTTATTGACCAGGGCATCCAGCCGACCGAAGCGATTCAGGGTTTTTTCAACTGCAGTATGACCAGCAGCGGGATTGGAGATGTCCGTCGCACAAATCAGCGGCTCACCGCCCAGGCCTTTGACCTCTTTGGCTATCTGAGCGAGTTTCTCTTCGCAACGGGCAATCAACGCCACCCCTGCCCCGGCTTTCCCCAGCCAGCAAGCAATGGCGGCACCCAGACCGCGGGAAGCACCGGTTATTATAACTGCGGGCATGTTCTTCATTTCAGCCTCTAAGTAACTAAAAGCCCAATTTAAACCTTTATGAATCAGAAATAAGTTGGCGTGCTTCGGATTATTGAATTAAACCATGATGAGAGCACAATCATTAATTTGGCAAACTTATTAGGGCCCCTACCTCCCGTATATTGGTTTTACCCAGTACGTACTTCATATATTCTACTACCAGAGCCGACTGCATCTCCTCTTTGGACATCTCCTGCCATAGCAATTTATCTTCAAATATCTTAGGAGACCATTTTACGGATTTCGAAGGTACCTTATTGTAGCGCTTTTCCAAAATATCAACATACAGTTTCACCTTCTCTTTCAGTTTTTCCACAGACAGATTCATAATCTTGGAGAACGCATTTACTAAAACATCCACACCCGGCAGGTGCGTAGACTCCATGATTTCCTTAAACGCTGTGGCAAAGCGCAACGATCCTTTATAAATATGAAATGGTTTCACGACGTTGAATCCGGACCAGCCGGCTCGAACCCATCTAAATGTTGCGCAGCGCACCTTGGGAAATTGTGCATCAATCTCATAATAAATCGATATACCGTATGAATCATACATATAGGATCGCACCCAGCCCAGACCGCTTATGGTCAGCCCCGGTTTTCCGGTGTAAAAATAATCCCAGTTCTCATCGGGACCCAGCACATAGCCTTTGTGGCCCACTTGCGATACATCCTTTTGTTTAGATATGGAAATCAACACATTGCGATGGCGGTACTTGAATAGAACCACGGTGCGATACAAATCATATTTGTAATAGGCGCCCGAAAAGGTGTCCGGAGTATTTTCTATTAATTCGGACCCCTTAATCACGATGGGGTGTCTCAGCCTGGCGACTTCTTTCCACAACCTGTAATATGCTTGCCCCCCGCTTCCGTCTGGCTGCCAGTGGGCCAGTCTGGTTGAAGAGGGGGTCATCGCGATCGCCGGGATACCCGGATTGAAGGCATATTTTAGGATATCCTCAAGGCTGCGATGAACATCAAAATCATAATATGCAGAAGGTGAACCGATCTTTTCATCCGCATAATATATAACGTTTTGCTGTTTCGGTATTTCGATAAAATTCAAGATTTCCGCAACTCTTTTGGAGTCAAAGTCCACCTGCTTATCTGGATCAACCAGCTCTAAAAGATGGGTCACTCCGGGGGAGAGCGTTTCCGGTATCATGGTTTCAGAAATATTTTCACTACCAAATGACTGAGAACAATAGCTTAAGCAAACAAAAACGGTAATTCGAAAAATTGTCGTGGGTCTATTCATTGTTTTGGTGCCTTTTGCCAGATGATTACATAGAAAATCACGATTTAAAAATGTAAGCAAAACAATAAGCATATATTTCAAATTTGCCAGTGGATAAAAAAACGGTTTGCAATCGGCGAAAAGCGGGATTAATTTAAACGCTGCAACATTTGATTTGTTATAAAATTATCTTGATCGCTGCAATCCATAATAAAATGAATCCATCCATAAAAATAAAAGGTGCCAGACAGCACAATCTCAAAAATCTGAATCTCGAAATCCCTTTGAACCAAATTACGGTGGTCACGGGCGTGAGCGGATCGGGCAAATCCTCCCTAGCCTTCGATACGCTCTATGCTGAAGGCCAACGCCGTTACGTGGAGACATTCTCACCCTATGCCCGCCAATTTATGGATCGCATGGATCGCCCGCAGGTAGACAGAATCGAGGGCATCCCACCGGCCATAGCGATCGATCGCAAGGATCCTGTCAG
Source organism: Desulfobacterales bacterium (assembly GCA_050116155.1). Taxonomy (GTDB): domain Bacteria; phylum Desulfobacterota; class Desulfobacteria; order Desulfobacterales; family JAHEIW01. The sequence continues at coordinate 6,922 of JASFPE010000015.1, read as the reverse complement.
AACTTCCCGCTCCACGGTCGGTACCATGACCGAAATCACCGACTATGTCAAATTGCTTTATGCCCGCCTGGGACAGCTGCATTGCAGATCATGCGGCAAACCGGTGCTTCCCGAATCTCCCGCTCACGTATGGAATTTATTAAAACAGATACCTGACGGCTCACAGGTGCTCATCACCTTTCCATTTTCCGTTGAATCCTTCTCACCCCAAGAAGTCCGCACTTATTTGATGCAAATGGGTTTCGACCGCTTATATCTGAAAAAGCACATCGTAACGCTTGATGAATGGCAGCCCGGCACTCATGAAACCGAGATTCCGGTCCTAGTGGATCGACTTATGCTGCGGCCCGAAGATCGGAATCGTATTTTGGATTCCCTGGAAATGGCGTTTCGATTTGGCGGTGGACGATTAGAGGTATGGATTCCGCCAAATCTCCATTATGTATTCAGCAACGTGCTGGAATGTGCAACCTGCAACATTCAATACGGCTTGCCGCTGCCCAATTTATTTTCTTTCAACAGTCCCATCGGCGCCTGTGATACCTGCAGGGGATTTGGCCGCACCATCGGCATTGACCTGGATCTTATCATCCCGGACCCGTCCCGTTCTCTGCGTGATGGTGCCATCAAACCGTTTGGCGGCATGCAGGAAGGCCGCATGGAGTTTGAGGATCTGATGGATTTCTGCCGGCGCCGCAAAATACCGATCACGATCCCTTTCCGGCAGTTAAAAGCGGCCCATAAAAAAGCCATTATTGAAGGCACATCGTCCTACTACGGCATTGAAGGATTTTTTCGATGGCTGGAAACCAAAACCTATAAAATGCCGGTACGGGTGTACTTATCCCGATATCGCAGCTATGATATCTGTCGCGACTGCAACGGCACGCGTTTCAAGGAAGAAACGCTGCTGTATCGTCTGGGACATCATCATATCGCTCAAATTTATGCCCTGAATGTGGAGCAGGCACTGCAGTTCTTTGAAAGCCTGCGCTTGTCGGCGCAGGATGAAGCCGGGCTGCTTATTTTAGGGGAAGTCCGCTCACGTCTGAAATACCTGCGGGATGTCGGTCTGGGTTACCTCACCCTGGACCGTCAATCCCGCACCCTTTCCGGCGGCGAAGTTCAAAGGGTGGCGCTGGCATCTGCGTTGGGCTCTTCGCTGGTCAATACGCTTTATGTCCTCGATGAACCCAGTATCGGGCTCCATCCACGGGACAACCATCGCTTGATTCGCATATTAAAAGGCCTGCGAAATTTATCCAACACCGTCGTTGTGGTCGAACACGATCCGGAAATCATCCGAGAAAGTGACTATCTGCTGGATCTGGGCCCCGGGGCTGGGGAGCGCGGCGGTAAAGTCATGTATTTCGGGCCCACTGCCAAAGTGAATGGATCTCTCACCGGCCAATACCTAAAAGGCATCCGTCGAATTGCGGTTACCGATCGTCGTCGCCAACCCCGAAAAGGCTCTTGGGTGACGATAAAAAAAGCCTCAGAAAACAATCTGCAGAACATCGATGTGCGCATACCGCTGGGCCTGTTTGTTTGTCTCACCGGTGTATCCGGATCGGGCAAATCCACCCTGGCTGAAGAGATTCTGTACAAAGCCGTCAAAAGAGCTCTGGGCGATCCCAAGGGACGTCCGGGACAACATGGATCGGTGACGGGATTGCAAAAAATAGATGATGTGGTGCTGGTGGACCAAAGAGCCATCGGTCGCACGCCGCGTGCAAATGCGCTCACCTATACCAAAGCGCTGGATCCGATACGTCGCCTTTTTGCGGATACGGATGAGGCCAGGGAAAACGGATTTGGACCCGGCCACTTTTCATTTAATGTCGCCGGCGGCCGATGTGAAACCTGCAAAGGCGAGGGATTCGAAAAAGTCGAAATGCAATTTTTGTCGGACGTTTTCATCACCTGCCCGGATTGTGGCGGAAAGCGTTTCAAACCGGATGTGCTCAAAATCTTTTACAGAGGCTGCAGCATTCATGATATATTAAGCATGACCGTCGATCAGGCGCTGGCGTTTTTTAGCACGCAGAAAAAGGTGTTCAACGCCCTGCAGCCCCTATCAGACGTGGGACTGGGATACATTCGACTGGGTCAGCCCATCAACACCATGTCCGGCGGCGAAGCCCAGCGTCTCAAATTGTCGCGCTACGTAGGCGCCGGTTCTGCAAATTCTTCTCACACACTTTTTATCTTTGATGAACCCACCACCGGTTTGCATTTTGAGGATATTGGAAGACTTTTAACCGTGCTGCAACGACTGGTGGATAGCGGCAATACCGTCCTGGTGATTGAACATAACATGGATGTGGTCAAAGCCGTCGACTGGGTGATTGATTTGGGGCCTGAAGGCGGCGATGCCGGCGGACAGGTTGTGGCGACCGGAACACCGGAGGACATCTCCAAACATGGTCAATCCCACACCGGTCGGTTCCTGCAAAAATATCTGGATGATTCCGGCCGATTAAAGCCCAAGCACTCCTTGCCTCAAAGGGTGTCCGAACCCCTTGCCGGATTTTCCACTCCGCAGCTGTCCAATGCCATCGCGCTCAAGGGTGCCCGGGAACACAACCTGAAAAATCTCAATCTGATCGTTCCCCATAACGAAATGGTTGTGCTGACCGGTGTTTCCGGATCGGGCAAATCCACCCTGGCTTTTGACATTCTCTTTGCAGAAGGTCAACGCCGCTACCTGGAAAGCCTAGCCCCCTATGTGCGTCAATATATGAAAATATTAGAGCGTCCTGAAGTCGATCTGGTGACCGGCCTGGCTCCGACGGTGGCCATCGAGCAGCGCATCAGCTATGCCAGTCGACGTTCAACCGTTGCCACCCTGACGGAAATCTATCATTTCCTGCGATTGTTATACAGCAAGCTCGGCGTACAGCATTGCCCGGGCTGCGGGCGGAGGCTGTCGGCCCAGACCAAAAGCGAAATTGTGGGTCAGATCAAAAACCGATATCGCTCTAAGTCGGGCACCATTCTGGCACCCAAAGTATTGGGACGCAAAGGATTTCACAAAGATGTGCTGGCCCGCGCCCTGAAAAAAGGATTTAAAAAGGCTCGTATTGACGGCAAAATTACGATCTTGAAAGCAGGATTGGCCCTGAGCCGCTATCATGAACACAACATTGAGCTGGTGGTCGGAACCCTTCGCTCAACCAATCTCGAAGACCGCATAAACAAGGCCCTCGCAGAAGGTGACGGAAGCCTCATTATTGTGGATTCTAAACAAAACGAAGAGGTCTTCAGCCAACATGGCATCTGTCCCACCTGCGGCATTGGACTGGAGCAACTTGACCCGAGGCTTTTTTCGTTTAACAGCAAACAGGGCGCCTGTCCGAAATGCAACGGCCTCGGTGTACTCGGTGAACTCGACGATGAAGCGGAAACAGCCTCGCGAATCTGTCCAAAATGCCAGGGAAGTCGTCTGAAACCTCAAGCCCTGGCAGTAAAAATCAAAGATTATTCCATCTGGGATCTGGTGAATAAACCGGCGTGCGACATTTATCAAATAATCAAAGGACTCACATTCAACGTCCATGAAAAGCCGGTTGCCGAACCCGTACAGGCCGAGTTGTTGACCCGCTTATCGCTGCTGGACCAATTGGGGCTGTCTTATCTTTCGTTGGCTCGCAGCGGCAACACGCTTTCCGGGGGAGAGGCCCAGCGTGTACGTCTGGCCGCTCAACTGGGCTCCAATCTCACAGGGGTCTGCTATATTCTGGATGAACCTACCATCGGCCTGCATGCCAGAGACAACCGCATACTCATTGGGGCCCTGAAAAATCTGCGGGATCGGGGCAACACAATCCTGGTGGTGGAGCATGATGAAGAAACCATCCGCGCGGCCGACACCATCATCGACCTGGGGCCCGGTGCCGGTGAAAATGGCGGGCAGATTGTCGCCACCGGGAAACTTTCCGATCTGAAAAACGTATCATCATCTGTGACCGGTGCACTTTTAGACGGCCATTCCAAAAAAATCACATCCCGTCTCAGACCTTACAAAAAAACGCCCCGGATCACAGTAAAGGGCGCCGGCAGCAACAATTTAAAACAAATCGATGTCGACTTTCCCATCGGTTGTCTGATTGCCGTATCCGGCGTGTCCGGTTCGGGTAAGTCCACCCTGTTAAAAGAAACGCTTTTCAAAGGTTTACGCAACCGCTTGCTCAAGCAACGGCTACCGGCCGGTACGTGTAAGGAAATAATCGGCTGGGAAACCTTGAAACGGGTCCTGGAGGTGGACCACAGCCCGATTGGTCGCACCCCCCGATCCATTCCGGCCTCATACGTCGGCTTTTTGTCAGATATTCGCAAACTGTTTGCCATGACCCCCACTTCCCGGGCCAGAGGATATCTGCCCGGCAGGTTCTCTTTTAACGTAAGTGATGGTCGGTGCGATGCCTGCAAAGGCCAGGGACGTCCAAAAGTCGAGATGAGTTTTCTGCCCGACGTGTACGTACCCTGTGACGTTTGCCGGGGAAGGCGCTATAACAAAGAAACCCTGGCCGTTCAGTATAAAGGCAAAACCATCTCCGATGTACTCGAGATGACCTTTGCCGAAGCCACTCGATTTTTTGCAGCCATCCCCAGTATCAAACGGGCGGTTCAATTTGTCTGCGATGTCGGATTAGGATATCTGTGCCTGGGTCAGCCCAGTCCCACGTTGTCCGGCGGTGAAGCTCAGCGCATCAAACTGGCCCAGCAGCTGGTCAAGTCATCAAACGGCCACACCCTTTATATTTTGGATGAACCCACCACCGGCCTGCATCTGGCGGATGTGCAGCTTCTGGTTAATGTTTTGCAGGCATTGGTGGACGAGGGCAATACGGTGGCCGTAATTGAACACAACATGGAAATCATCAAGGAAGCCGATTATATCATTGATCTCGGACCTGAAGGCGGTGATGCCGGCGGCCGTTTGTTGGCATCCGGCTCACCAAAAGAACTGCTAAGATTTGCAAAAAGGTCTCATACTGCCCGGTGTTTTAAAGACTATCTCAGGGGAAATTAATATCGGGGTGCGGGTATCGCAGAGCGTGTTGCGGGGTACGCGGTGCGGGGTGCGCGTACCGCGAAACACGGACCAAGCAACTCGCACCGCGTAACCCGCAACGCGTAACGCGCAACCCGTTATCTGTAACATTTCCGGTACTTAGATTACATCTGTAATGTTCAGGCTTGTATGTTCGACCAAAATACGGTAGATTCTTATAGTATACTGTAATTTTTAAGAAAAATGATTAAGATGGCGAAACAAGCGTTCAACGTTACCCACAGGTAACTGACTGGAGTGACTGTAATGGCAAAACGATTGAAACTCAAAGCATCTGACCTCAGAAGTATTTGTGATCCCAAGGTCTTCACATTCAAGAACACCTCCGAGATTAAACCGCTGGATGAGGTTATCGGCCAGGAGCGTGCCGTTCAAGCAATTGAATTTGGACTAAACATGAAAGATCGCAGCTACAATATATTCGTCACCGGGCTGGCTGGTACCGGCAAATCCACCATTGTCAGAGACCTGGTGACGAAACATGCCAAAAATCAGCCTACACCGGTTGAATGGTGTCTGGTGAACAACTTTAAGGACGAGTATCGTCCAAAGGCTATGGCCGTTTCGCCGGGCACAGCGCTTCCGTTTTGTAAAAAAATAAATAAAGTCATCGAAGATCTCAAAAAAGATTTGCCCAAGGCGCTTGAAGGTGAAGCCTACCTGAAACAATTGTCAAAAATAAAGGCCGAATATGCAGAAGAAAGCAGCGAACTGTTTCATCATCTTGAAGAGTATGCAGCAGATAGAAGCCTACAGATTGATCAAACGGACACCGAATATCAAGTCGTCCCGGTGGTGAACGGTCAACCGATTACACCCGAGGAGTTTGGTAATTTAAGCGAAAAACAACGACTAGCGATCGAAGAAAATATGCGTGTTGTTCAATTGGAGATTGATGCCAAAGCTCGCGAAATCGATAAAATCGAACAGACCTTGCATGCGGATATTGAAAAACTCCTGGATAAAGTTGCCCTTTTGGCAATCAAAGCGCGTCTGGATCCACTGAAAGCCGAATTCAAAGATAACAATGATATTCAGGATTATCTGGCTGCAGTCCAGGAAGATATCGTCGATAACTTTAATATTTTCATCCCCTCGGATAAAAGTGAACAGCAAGCGGATAGTCCCCCAGGGCTGCCGCAAAAACCTGATTTTCATCAATATCAGGTCAACGTGCTGGTTGATCAAGAGGCTGTCAAGGGTGCACCGGTTATTTTCGAGTCGAATCCCACTTACTATAACGTTTTTGGTCGCATTGAAAAAAGAGCCTATATGGGAACCATAAGTACCGATTTTACCATGATTCAGGCAGGATCTCTACTGAACGCAAACGGCGGTTACCTGATTATGGAAATTGAACCGGTGCTCACTAATCCCTTCGTTTGGGATGCCCTAAAACGGGCGTTGCGAACCAAAAGACTTCAAATTGAAGATATTGCCGAAGAAACCGGCTTTGGAACCACATCGCTGAAGCCCCAGCCGATTCCGTTGGATGTCAAAGTAATCTTGCTGGGAAGCTATGAAGTCTTCGAGGAGCTTCAAAATGAGGATCCACAATTTAACAAGACGTTCAAAGTCAGGGCCGACTTTGATTATGAAGTGGAAAAAACCCCTGAAACCATTCAACAGTATGCTCGTTTCATCGCCCGGGTGTGTGAAGAAGAAAACCTGCTCCCGTTTACATCCAAAGCGGTGGCGACCATCGTTGAATACGGCATTAAATATGTTGCCGATAAAAATAAACTATCCATCCGATTCGGCCCCCTGCACGGCGTTATCAAAGAAGCAGATTACTGGGCCAAAAAGAATAATGCCCGGGTGGTTTCGGAAAAGTACGTGATTAAG
>JASFPE010000014.1:0-27041 GCA_050116155.1 Desulfobacterales bacterium | reverse complement strand
CCTATGGTGTGACGGCACGCGCAGCGAAAGCGGTGTATAGGGAATTCAACCAATACGGCACACCGATATCCGTGTTAATATTAAAAACACTTTGGCCAATACCGGTCAATACGATCCGCAAGGCGGTCCGAAAAGTAAAACGCGTGCTGGTGGTCGAAATGAACCTGGGTCAATATGTCCGTGAAATCGAACGGCTTGTTCCCGATACAGACCTCGATTTTTACGGTCAGATGAATGGCCGGCTTATCACCCCGAAGGAAATCAAAGAGAGGTTGGCAATTGGATAGTTTGCTGAATGACCAAAGACCGCCGGTTTTCTGTCCGGGCTGTTCGCATGAACACATCACCCGTACGCTCGATAAAGCACTTCAGAAATTGGGGCTTGCCGGTAATCAGGTCGTCATTGTCAGCGATATCGGATGTTCAGGTCTTTTCGACACCTTCTTTCATACGCATGCCATGCATGGCTTGCACGGTCGCGCGCTGACATATGCCACCGGGTTGAAAATGGCGCAACCCGATTCAACGGTGGTGGTGACCATGGGTGATGGCGGCCAAGGCATTGGAGGAGCGCACCTGCTGGCCGCATGCCGACGAAATCTAGATATTACCCTGCTGATCTTGAATAATTTTAATTTCGGTATGACCGGCGGGCAATTTTCATCTACAACGCCGACCACAGCTCAGGTCGGATCCGGTTTTCTCAATCGACTCGAGCGTCCTTTGGACATCTGTCAGGTGGCACAGTCTGCCGGTGCCCCGTATGTGGATCGGTGTTCCGCTTTTGACAAGAATCTGGTGAACAAAATCCAACGGGCAATAAAATATGAAGGCTTTGCGGTTATCGATATTTGGGGAATTTGTCCGGGACGATATACCACTAAAAACCGCCTGACAGCCAAGCTGATCGATGAAGCCCTGTCACAACTTCCCCCGCAGGAAGGCATCGTTTCGGAAAATGTGCGCCCCGAATACAGCCGACACTATCACAAGCTTGCCAGGGGCCAGAAATCCATACCACCATTGCAGATTGAAATTACATGTGATCCCCCACAAGCCGGTCGTCAGGAAGTTGTCCTGCTGGGCAATGCCGGTCAACGTATCATCACCGCAGGAGAAATTATGTGTCTGGCTGGCCTGAGCGCAGGGCTTAATGTAACCCAAAAAAATGAGTATAATGTCACCGTACTCAGAGGACCGTCTATCAGTGAATTGATCCTGTCGCCTGATGAAATCGACTATACCGGAATTGAGCGGCCAAAAGTGATTGTCGCTTTAGGACAGCAAGGGGTAGATCACCGCAAAAACCAATTTGAGCATCTCGACCGCGATGATTTAATCCTACAAATTAATGATGTAAATGTGCCGCCTTGCAAAGCTCACATCCTTAGATTCGATTTTAAAAATCAGGGAATCAAACGTTCAGACTGGGCCCTGGCATCACTTGTCGCGATAGCTAAATTACGCAAAGTAATCAGCCCTGAAATGCTGCAATTGGCACTAGAGATAAGGTTTAAAGGAAAAGCATTGCAAACTGCCTTAGAAATGGTTGATCAACTAAGAGCTGAGCCATGAGTCTCGAATACCTCACAGAAGGCTGTTCCCTATAATATATTGATATTAATACAAAAATTTATAAATATTCCTTAACAGAATCGTTATAAGATGTCCCGATTTTTTCTGCCGTAGGTGCGCGCATTGGCCCAAAAAGACGGCCGTACTTCCTTAAAGGCGACGGATACGAATCTTTCTTTGGTAGCCGTTGCCTTGTATCGACGATAATGTTCACCCGTCCGGAAAGCCTTTTTATATGAGACATTGAATTTATAAGCAAGAAGTGTGGCGGTAAGACTCTTCGTCGACAGCAAAGTAGAAAGGGTTCTTTTGACCGTCTCCCAGAAACTATAGTACATTTTTCGCAGATAAGTAAACCCCTCATATACTTCTTCCCGAGACATCTGTGCGGGCTCGAATACAAGCTTTGTGAAGCGGTAATCTTCCCAGGCCGCTGGAAAGTTCTGGTCAATTATCCGCCCTTCTGTTCTTAGGTCCTCCCACAGTTGCGTTCCCGGCAGAGGGGTGGGTTTGGTAATCTGAACAACATCAATGCGTGAGGATTTTATAAATTCGAGAGTGGAATGAAAGACTGATCGTTCATCCTTATCACCACCAATCACAAAGGAACCAAGAATGGCTATCCCACCCTTTCGAATCCCTGCTATCATCTCATTGGTACGATTTTGCTGAATGATATTCAAGTTAATCGATTTCCTGTATGATTGAAGGGTCGCTGAATTCACGGACTCCAAACCGATAAAAAGCAATCTCAATCCCGATCTGGCAGCAAGCCGAATCAACTCGCGATCTTCCCCGAAAAGGATCGATGCCTGCGCCCAAAAGATTTTTTTAATCCTTTCCTCCAGGATCCGGGAGAAAAAGGCATGAGTCCATTCCAAGTCCTTCTGGCCGTGACCGATTATGTTGTCGTCAGCCAACATCACGAATTTCTGTGGTATATGCTTGAGTTCTTCTATGACAGAGTTTAGGGAACGTCGACGAAATCGACGGCCGTTAAAGACCGAGACAGAGCAAAAAGAGCAATTGTAGGGGCATCCACGGGAGGTTTGCATGCTGCTCCACCCGTACATCGAATTTTGGAGGATATCTCTGCGTGGTATTGGTAGATTTTTTAGATCCATCCAGACGCCCTCGTACTGTCTTTTCAATTTTCCGGCTTCGAAATCTCGAAGAACCGTGGGCCAGACGCCTTCTGCTTCGCCCGTAACAACGCTGTCGCAAAAGCGCTGTGCCTCGTCAGGCATCATGGATACATGTATTCCTCCCATCACGGTCGGAATGCCGCGTTTCTGGTATTTTTGAGATATCTCATAAGCCCGATTAATCGATGCGGAAAAAGAAGTAATACCCACAATGTCGGCTTGCCTCATTTCAAAGGGCTCGATGTTTTCATCGAGGACCTCTATCTGGTAGTGGTTCGGGGTAACTGCAGCCAAATACGGTAAGCTTAGAGGTGGCCAAGTGGTCGCCCGCACATTACCGGAGGCTTTATGCGCAATAGCTGGATTTATGAGCAATAAACGAGGCATTGTCTGTCTCAATGATTCCAAAATTCAATAGATTAGCCAGTGATGAGATCTGGCTTTTTCAGTCAGGAAGTTTAGAGGATATAAGCTAGTTTGTCAACTTTGAAGGACTCAATTCACTTTGTGGCTGAAGCCTCATGGGGGCAATTCTCGTTGCCTAAAAGGCTGCCTGCCGCCGAGTTAATATGGCCACTATTCGGCTTAATTTCTAATTAATAATTTGCAAAACATCAAAGTCGCCGTTATCGTCAACAAAGGGCTGCAATGTCTTTGGTCGGCACCGTTCGAAAGCCATCTGAAACCGTTGTTCCAGTAATCTCAGAAAACGAATAGTGGCTTGGGGCGAAAAGATACACTGCAACCATTTAATTGTTCCGCCGAACCGCGTGATGCGTTCTTTGTGATTGAACGCCGCTAGACCGGCCTTTTTCGCAGCCCGCCAATAATAGGCAAAGGTGGTTATAATCAGCAGCATTCCCGCACCCCGGGCTAAAGAAATCCGAGGTGCCGGAAGGGATTCAATAAACGGTCGAAACTCCGGCGCCAGCCGCAGCGCCCTCAATACGAGCTGTGAACGCACATCCCGAATGCGTCGTTCCCGCTGTGTGCCCTCCAATCCCGGCAAATCGGGATGATAGAAAATACCGCGCTCATAATCTTTTTCCAAATCGCGCGTAATGTTTGCCAGCTGAATAACTTCGCCGACAACAGCACAGGAACGCAAGCGTTTGGCTTCGATTTTGGTGGACAGTCCCCGATCCAGGCGCTGCATTTCCTCTGCAAAAAGAATCGGTGTCCCAAGCACATGCCAACAATAGCGCGAAAGCTGTCCCGGCGTTTTTAACACCCCGCCCTGCTCCGCAAACACCCGGCTTGACCAGATCATTCCCGACCCCATACGTCGCACGAGTCGCCGAATGGCATCCTGATGTTCATGCTGTAATCGGTTAAACACGCAATCAATAAATTCTGCACGATTGACCAGCAATATATGCGTGCTTTCGCGCGCATCGGAAGTCAGAGAGGGATTAATTTTAGGAGCAGGTTGCAATTCGTTATCAACCGCAAACCGCTTGATGAATGATCGCAGCGCCTGTTCTTTTTCATCGATGGTGGGCAAAAGGTCCTCATACGTATCCAGCATACGGCAGTAAAGATAAGCCACCGCCAGGGCCCGACGCATGCGCGCGGGAAGGAAAACGATGCTGAGCGAAAAAGTTCGAGCAGCATGCGGTAAAATCCGCCACAGAAATCTCTCTGGGTCCTTGATCGCCTTTAACTTCGAAAGCGGCGGTTGTTTGCGATCGGCCACCAAATTAACCAGTACGGGACCAAACAAAGCTTATCTCCTGCAAAACATCCGTCCAGAAAATGGTTATGATATCAGACAATAAAAGGCCCACGCAATACGAAGAGGCGGGCCTTTTGTCATTGGCTGAATTAACAATGAGCTCAAAACCGATGATAGGAAATTTATTCCAATACCATGAGCACCTGATTGGTGGACACCTTGTCGTCGACCTTCACATTGATTTCTTTTACCACGCCGGCTTCCGGCGAAGGAATTGCATTTTCCATTTTCATGGCTTCTAAAATTAATACCTCTTGATACTCCAATACCTCATCTCCCACATTAACCAGGATATCGATGATGGTGCCGGGCATCGGTGCCAGTATTTCTTTACTCATGCCTACCTTCCTCCCTTCGGTACACTGATGAACAGTGAACAATAAAGCGTTTGCTCTGCGGATCCACAACGCAATCGGTTTGTAATTGAGTCGTTTGATACTTGAAGCCATAATGAATGTCAAGATCAAAGCGCCCTTATCTGTATTCTGATATAATTTTAGCCTTATCCGTGCTTCATTCTTGACGAGTTCTTCGCTTTCGTATAAGGACCAATTTAAAAAATAGCAGCCATTTGCAAATCAATGGCGTATCGATTACTGCTGCACCATGGAGGTTGCAGTTCACGAATCACTGATTTTCATACTACCTAAATCGTGGAGGAAAAATATGAGACCTTACTTTGAAAAAATGAATGAATTTGGCATGCAACTCAAGGCCGGTCAGATTAAGAGCACCGAGGCCAACGTGGGTAAAATTAAGGATGTTGAAAGCCAGGTCGATGAGGCCGTTGAAAAAGTAAAAAATGCCGGCCTACCCACCGAAAAAATAAATGCCCGCGGGCAACTGACCGTATGGCAACGTCTGGAGTACCTGGTTGATCCGGATACGTGGTGTCCCCTGCACACCCTGTACAACCCGACGAACAATGTCGAAGGCACCAATAATGTGATTGACGGTCTGGGTAAGATTTCCGGGAAATGGGCGGTGATCATCGGCTTTGATAACAAAGTGTTTGCCGGTGCGTGGCTCCCCGGTCAGGCTGAAAACGTATTCCGGTGTACCAACCTCGCCAAACGTTTAAATATCCCGCTGGTGTGGCTGGTCAATTGCAGCGGCGTAAAATTAACCGAGCAAGAAAAATTTTATGCCGATCGTCGCGGTTCGGGAACCACCTTTTTCCGGCATGCGGAACTGGAGCAAGCCGGAATTCCGATATTGGCCGGGATTTACGGTACCAATCCTGCCGGTGGCGGATACCAGGGCATCAGCCCGACGGTTCTGTTTGCACACAAAAACTGCAATATTGCAGTCGGCGGTGGCGGGATTTTAAGCGGTATGTCGCCCAAAGGTTTCTTCGATCTGGAAGGTGCCGAAACACTCATCGCAGCTGCCAAACAGTATAAAGTCGAACCACCGGGAAGCACGAAAATTCATTATGATGAGACCGGCTTTTTCCGCTATGTTTTCGAAACAGAGGAAGAGGTTTTGGACGGACTTAAAGAATACATGCAAGACATGCCGGCCTATAACCCCAAATTCTTCCGGGTGGCCGAACCGAAAGATCCCCGCCTGCCGGCCGAAGATCTTTATCGCCTGGTGCCATTTAATCAAAAACAAATGTATAATTTCGACGAGGTGCTGTCCCGCTTGGTAGACGGTAGTGAGCACATGGAATATCGACCGGATTACGGTCCCGAGGTGTATACCGGCCTGGTTAAAATAGATGGTTTTCTGGTGGGCGTCATCGGCAACCGGCAGGGGTTTTTCGGCGAAGATTATCCAGAGTATGCGCCGTATGCGGGCATCGGCGGCAAACTGTATCGCCAGGGCTTGATCAAAATGAACGAATTTGTGGTCCACTGTGGCCGCGACCGGGTACCCGTTGTCTGGTTCCAGGACACCAGCGGCATCGATGTCGGCGACATCGCCGAAAAGGCAGAACTACTGGGGTTGGGCCAGTCACTGATCTATTCGATTCAGCAAACCGATGTTCCCATGATGCTGGTTGTTTTACGCAAAGGAACCGCGGCTGCCCATTACATAATGGGTGGTCCCACTGCCAATCGGCACAACGCCTTCACTCTGGGCACTGCCACCACCGAAATCTACGTGATGCATGGCGAAACCGCAGCCGCAGCAAGTTTCTCTCGCAGGTTGGTCAAAGAAAAAGATGCCGACAGACCGCTTGAACCGGTGATCGAAGAAATGAACAAACTCGTCCAGGAATATAACGATTACTCCAGACCGGTTTATTGCGCTCAGCATGGTTTGGTGGACGAAGTTGCTAAAATGACCGAAATCCGCAGATACCTGAAGGCTTTTGCCGGCGCAACTTATCAAAACCCAAAATCGATCTGTCCTCAGCATCAAATGATGCTACCCCGTATCATCAAGGGCTAAAAGAGTAATTGAATATTGTCTATTGAATATTAAATATTTAAAACACGCCCGTCTCGCCTTACGGCTCGCATGGCGGGCGTGGAATCCTTTCATTTATAAAAAAACGATCATAATAATGACGGAGCGCAGCGACTTCCACAAATATTCAATCTTCAATCTTCAATAGTAAATACGGATCATTCGGCTTGGGATTATTCTAAAATAATAGGCGCTCAATGAAATTGGGGAGAATGAAAATATGCGGCCTTCTGACCGCGATGTGGCTTATACTGTGCAATCCCTCAATCGCAGGTGACGGTGTTCAATCACATTTGTCGAATCGAACAACCACCATGACCTTGTCCGGCAAGGAAGCCGTTAATGGGAGTACGATATTGCTGCAAATCGATACCTCAGACGCATCCGCATCCCTGATGAATCTTCGAGTGCGATTTCATAAACACACCATCCCGCTATATAGACATCCGCTTCGCCCGAATAATGCTTATTTCGGATTGATTGCCATACCCATGCAGGCGAAGTTGGGTCCCGGCATGGTGACGATAGAATGGGAGGATACAAACGGCGCGCAGAAACAAACCATTCCAATTCGTATCATCGCAGGAAATTACAGGACGGATAAGCTTTCCGTTGATCCAAGGAAAGTTGATCTGAACAAGAAGGATCTGGCCCGGGTAAAGCGCGAAAAAGAAGAAATTCAGCGCGTTTATGCCAGTGGGAGCTCGGAGAAACTCTGGCAGGGCCGTTTTCAGCTGCCAATAAAATCAACCGTGACCAGTCCGTTTGGCAACAAACGAATGTTTAACGGGCAATTAAGAAGTTTTCACAATGGTGTAGACTTTCGGGCGCCTGAGGGAAAGCCGATCTATGCAGCCAATGCCGGAGTTGTTAAATTAGCCAAAAGTTTGTTTTTTTCCGGCAACATCATCATCGTAGACCATGGAACCGGAATTTTCTCAAATTATGCTCACCTGAGCAGAATCGATGTCGAGCCCGGTCAGCGTCTCCAAAAGAGACAGTTGATGGGATATTCCGGTGCAACCGGTAGGGTCAGCGGGCCGCATCTCCATTGGGCTATCAAGGTTAACGGCATTTATATAGATCCACTGCAGTTTGTTGATGTCATTGCCGCCATCTCCGGAACCTAGTTTCAGATCCCCTACGCAATCTACAATGCTCAGATTGATCTAATTGTACTTTGTCTTCCAGAATGAAATTGGTTAAACCCCACCATTTTTTTGTTGACAGTCCAGCGACATTTCTTTATATCCCTCGCTTTCGATTTAAATAATCAATGTCAATGTATATGGAATTTGATCTGTGCTAAAACCAACGCATTTTTATTTCCCAAAAATAGCCGATATTTTAACCCAATATCATAAAGGGCCGTATCATCGTCAGCCTGCCGGCCAGGTGTTGTCTCAAACTGCAAGTCAGACAACTATCCTGGCAGCCATCGCCTTTGTTTTGGGTCTCAAAGATCCGTATACCGTGGGCCATGTCCATCGGGTATCTGACTATGCCGGTCGATTGGCAACAAGACTGGGGTTGGCTCCAGATGAGGTCAACGATATTATCCTGGGCGGCCTTCTGCACGATGTCGGGAAAATCGGTTTCAGCGATCAAATCTTCCGTCACACGGATGGACATTTATCCGAAGAGATGCTCAGTGAAGTTCGCCGTCATCCCGCTATGGGAAAAACCTTCCTTCAACAATTTAACTTTGCTCCACACATATTGGAATATGTACTGTACCACCATGAACGCGTGGACGGTGGCGGATACCCCTGCGGTCTTAAAGCCGATGAAATACCCATCGGCGCCAAAATCATCAGCGTTGCGGACTGTTTTGACGCCATTGTGACGGACAGACCCTATCAAAAAAGAAAAGGGCTGTTTGAGGCCTTGGCAACTCTGGAGTATTTGGGAGGAAAGTATCTGTGCCCGGATATTGTCAGGATGTTTACGGCCGACATTCTGAAACATGGCAAAATCAGGACGCCCACCACAGGGCATCATCCATTGCGCATCGGTCTGGATATGAAAGGTCATTGATTTGACCGCAAAAACACGACACGCAAATATTAAAATTATCTTCGCACTGACCCTCATCCATTTTATTGGAGATTTTTATAACTCATTTGTCATCCCGCTCTTGCCGCTTTTCGTCGCCAAGTTCTCCCTGAGTTTGACGCAGGCCGGTTTGATCACAGGTTTGAGTCGCTTCTGGGCATTTATGGTCCAGCCTCCGGTCGGATATCTGGCCGACCGACATCGCACCCGCATCTTCGCCTTAGGCGGACCACTGCTGGTGACGGTCTTTATTTCTCTTACCGGTATCGCACCGAATTTCTGGATATTGTTACTGTTCGTATGCCTTGGGTCTATCGGCTCATCCATGTTTCATCCCACCACCGCCGGCATGATCGAACCTCATTCCGGCAGAAATTTCGGCCTTGCCATGGCCATATTTGGCACGGGCGGCACCCTGGCGTTCGGAGTTGGCCCCCTGTTCATCAGCTGGTTTGTAGCAGCTTATGGCCTTCACGCAATGCCCTTCGCAATGATCCTCGGACTGGCGGTAATGATTTATCTTTATTACACCGTGCCGGTACCAGAAGTCCAAAACTTTAGGCAACATAGCCTGTTCCAATCGATCAAAGAAATCTTCGGGCCGGTTTGGCTTCCCGTGCTGCTCATATGGCTGGTGATGACCTTACGGGCCTATGTGAGTCAATCTTTTTTGACCTATCTGCCTTTGCTTTACTCCCAAAAAGGGCTTTCCCTGCTATCGATCGGCACCTTGGTTTCCTTGTTTACTGTTGGTGGAGCATTGAGCGGTCTTCTAGCCGGCCATCTGTCCGATAAAGTCGGCTTTAAACCTGTTTTCGTCAGCGCACATCTGCTGACAACCCCCAGCATGTTTTTGTTGTTGTATCTGCCGGGAAACTGGGTTTATCCTGGTGTCTTTCTCACCGGTTTCTTCGTGTTGGCAACACTTCCTTTGGGTGTGGCGCTGGCACAAAAAATGGCGCCCCAGGGAAAATCAATGGCTTCAAGCCTCATGATGGGTCTGGCCTATGGCGCCGGCGGCCTGTTGACACCACTGACCGGAAAATTGGCAGACACGTTCTCGATTCGACCGGTTTTGAGTATCCTGGCGGTTATCCCAATCCTGAGCATCACGCTCATATACTACCTTTTCAAGCAGTATTCGGTTTCGGTTTCACGTTAACACATCCAAGTTCGAAAAATCCATTTAAACGGGGTACGGGGTGCGCGTTTCGGGTTTCGGGTTGCGCGTTACGCGTCTCGCGTTATACCTAACTTTTAGCATTTACCGCGCAGCGCGTAACTCGTAACCCGCAACGCCTAAGCCGAATTCAAAATTGCTCTTCCTTTTGGCATACGACCTGATACTCAAGACGTAATGCCAAAATCAATCCCGTCCATATTGCGCAGATGCTAATGGTAAACCAGCTTAGTTGCGCGATGCTGATCGAGAACGGAAGCCATTGGGTAAATAGCAAAATAATAATAGATCCAAAGACTTTAAAAAGCCGGTAGCCGAACATATCGATCCAGGCCTTGGCCTGATAGATGATGATGGGGTCAACCGGTATATACAACAGTTCTCTTGAAGCCCGATTAATGGAATACGACAAACCCCGGTCACTGATCTTGAGGGCACCACCAAAAAACAGAGTCGATTGAAACAAAAAACACCAGGAGAAAAAGCTGACCAGCAAGGGCTGAACCAGCAGCCCGCCAATAGCACCGAATGCCCGGTGAATCAGAGGGGTAACTCCTAAATTGATACCAATGGAAATCAATCCTGATACACCAAAAAATAAGGATATAAATGTCGTGCGGGCTTTCATTTCCCCGTAAGAAGCCTCAACCGTATTTAAAAATTGATATTCGATGAGCGGAGATACCAGTTGAGCCAGTAATAGTATTGCCGCAATGAGCAATAGATAACGACTATGACCCAAAATCCGCCAGCTACCCTTGTCGACCGGTTTAAATTTGCCGAATTGTTCAACTTCACAATAAATACCAGCACGCCCCATGACCCAGGTGAGGATGAAAATGATATAAATGGTGGCTACCGCCGTTAACAGCAGATCCGGCGTCTGCATTGCCGTTTTATGGATTAATAATGCCGAAAACCCACCTCCGGCCACACCACCGACCAATCCCCCGGTGCCGACCAATCCATACCATGACCTGCCTTCGCGGGTCGTGTAAATAGAATTGGTAAGACTCCAGAATTGCTCAACCAGCACGACACTGAGAATATCAACAGATACATAAAAACAAATAGATACGACCGGCCCGGAAAAATAAAACAGAAAACGAAACAGAATCAACAATCCACCGGCTACCAGAGATGTCCCCATCACCACGTGAAGCCTGCTATACCGCTCAACCCATCGATGATAATAGGAAATAAAAATTATCATCGTGATGGCCGTAATAATCCATACATACGGTAACCGCTCCGCGCCCACATACTCGATAAACAAAGAACGACTAGCCGGTTTCAATTGGTACAATGCCATTATGATGAGAAAAAAATTGACAAATAAAAAGAGCGCTCGTATTCCTAACTGCCGCAGGGCAACATATTTTTCTTTACATTTTGCGATGATGTCCAGTTTCGAAGTTTCCACTTGCAAAATCTTTCTTATTTAGTAATAATTATTGTTATGAATAATGGAATCCGCATGATCGCATGCCTTATTTTAGGCATGCTGATGGTAATTCCAGTTGGCGCTCAGCAGCAGAACCTGTCATTAGGCGAAAACTGCGATCCTGTTTTGCAAAAAGGCCTGGTAAGCTACCTGAATTCCCTAAAATTAGACCGGGCTGCGAATCAAAAAAATCTCAGTGTTGTCGTCGTCGATATTAGCGACCCTTTTTCACCGCGCATGGCATATGTCAATCCCAATGAGATGATGTATGCCGCTAGCCTGCCCAAAATCGCCATCCTGCTTGGCGCATTTGAGCGCATCTCCAAAGGTCAGATGACCCTGGATGAAGAAACTTTAGAAAAACTTAAAAAAATGATTCGCAATTCGTGCAATCAGGCTGCCACCGAAATTCTGAATCGTGTCGGGAAAGATTACGTAAACGAATTGCTGCAATCACCTCGCTATCGTCTATATGACCCGGAAAAAAATGGTGGCCTCTGGGTCGGCAAGGAATATGACCGCTCACCGGCATATGATCGCGATCCTTTGCACAATTTATCTCATGGCGCCACCGCACTTCAGGTCGCCCGCTTCTTTTATTTACTGGAAACCGGCCAGCTGGTTTCCCCGGAAATCAGTCAATTGATGAAATCAATTTTAGGTCGGCCCGCCATTGAGCATAAATTTGTCAAAGGACTTAAAGAGATCCATCCCGAATCCCGCATTTACCGCAAATCCGGAACCTGGAAGCAATATCATTCGGACAGTGCCATCATCGAACACGATGGCCGTCGTTATATTGCCGTCGCCCTGGCCAAAAGTCGCCATGGTGAAAAATGGCTCACCGATCTAATTGTGGCGCTGGATAAACTCGTGTGTGAGCCTGATTCTACGGTGAGGTAGATTTCCGGCGCTTATGATAATTTTCGATCAATTGATGTAATCGGGTCGCCAGGGTCTGATGAACCATTGCTGAATTTTTGCGCAACACATTCGACATCACCGCCACCATGTAAAATAGTTTTTTTTCTGCCGCCGGTGATTCAACAACGGCAACCGAATTGAGCATGTTCACCACATTGCCATGGTATTTTCGGCATTCAAAATCGGGTTCGGCTTTGCACTTATACAAAGAGCCGGATTTAAAATAGACGGCCGCATTGCCCAGCGCCGGCGACGAGGCGTACCGAATTCGCCCCTGGGTCATGTAAAGCAGTCGCTTGATTTCGCGGCTGGAAAACGGGTCTACCAGTTTGCCTTGCTCCAGCCTGATTAAATACCGCAACAACTCCCGCGGACTGGCATAGCTGGTGGTTCCGGGGATTCGTCTTTTGCCTTGCCGGGTAAAAAATGATCCCTGCCGCAGCTGTTTGATATCCAGGCCATTGCGGCTTACCGGATCATGCAATGCACGCGAGAAAAGCGCTGCAAGCTCCTGTTGAGGCGTTTCCGTCAAAAACGCATGGGCCACGTCAGCGCTTGTCGGATAGGCCTTTCCAAATTTAACCATCAAAACCAGCTCCCGCATCACCATGCTGGCCGCCGCATTTGAGCTGGCAGACAACATCCAGTCAAGATAGGTCCACAAACTGGCCTGATCCCCGACCTGTATCGGGCGGTACCAGATTTTTTTACTGCCCGCGGTCCAGAATGGAACTTTGTGATGATCGGATTGAATGTACTCATCAGCCGTAATCATTGAATTTCTCAAAACTTCCAAACGCGCCTGAACATCATCAGGATATATATCGGCCAGAGCCTGAAAGACAGCCAGGACCACAATGATTTTGCCGACACTGCCCGGATTCGCCCTGGCATCCCCGCGATGTTCGGTATACAGCGGCTGCTCAGGATCGGACATATCCAGCACCGCCACCCCATAACGATCGGCTTCGGCCCCTAAGAGGCTTTTAATTTTGGTCGTAAACTCAGGACGCGGTTCAGGAATCTGGAAATCAGGCGAATCCAACAATCGCAACCCGACATGATTATTGGGCAGCAAGGCACCGCTATACAAGCGGATACCGCGCACTTTACCTTCCTGGGCCAGGCGGAACCCTTCCAATCGCAGAATACCGGTATATGGATATCCGTCCAGTGGATAACACCAGCCCCAGGAAATTCCCAGCGACCAGAAGATGAGAGCACTCAATATTATAAGCAAAGGTTTCATTTTACTCCCCGGGCATTTCGTCCAGGCGAACATGGCCAAAATGGTTTGCGTTTAAGTCTTGGTCAAGACGGTTTAAAAAAAGATTCTGGCGCGCCTGCGCGCTTTCCAGAAAGGGGCGAATTTGAAAAAGCACCAACTGGTTTTGATAAAAGCCAAATTCGATGTCCGCCGGCACAGGACGGCCGTCAATATCCAGTAATTTGGGAAACCGCCTGGGCACGGATTCTGCAAAATTTATCAGATGGGTAATCTCGTCAGGTGACAATACGGCCTCGGTGCCACTGGCCGGAATTTTTTTCATACCACCTGTGCCCAGTATAATGCGTTTGGTTGGTTCAGTGGCATGCGCCATCAGTCGAATGCGACCGCTTGATCGATGAACTCGCAATTCCTCTGCCGTTTGTCCAGAAACTGCACCGCCGACGCCCTCATTGACGGCAATCGTCAGCCAATCCATTTTCCCGCTGTCCACATCTGCAGTGACCATCACCCCGGACTTATCTGCGGGTATGCTTTTTTGGAGCAATACGGAAGCATATACATGTTCCGGATTCTGCATATACGCCTGACGCCAATGATAAGCACGCGCGCTAAAGGGAGAGGCCCATACCCGGCTGATGGCCTTCAGTACATTTTCAAAACCGACCACATTGGCTACCGTGAGGTTTAGACCGGCACCGGTAAATCCTGGAAGATCTTCCACATTGGTGTCGCTGCGAACAAAAACCCCAAATGTTCCTTCCGCGCCAAAGGTGGTTTGCATGGCTTCTCTTAAACCATCGCGGAACTGCTGACCCGGATCGGCCTGCACGATCCATTGTTGTATTTGCGTTAAGAACTGACGGATAGCCAGTTCCTGTTCTTGGGGACTATTGCTGAGTTTCTGGATCAGCCCGTATTTTTCCAGCATCCAGCTAAACGCACTGGGACCACCGGGCGTCATGGGCTGATCCAATAAAGCCCGGTATAGGCCAAACGGGATAACCAGTCCATCGGCAACCGCATCCGGGAAATGAAATTTAAGTTCGCCCAGGTTGGCTGCCTTGGGTCCGGCGATGCGTCCGGAATCAGTCGCCCTTAAATTTTCCAAAGGAATAAAACTGCGGTTGTCAAGATCCAATTTATTGAGATCCGGACGAATGAGAACCCGCTGAGATGTTTTTTCGTGTGAAAAAATATCGTCCCACCGGGGATTGTCATCAACGAGCCGAACAATACCCCCGGGACTTACGGCCAACACGACCTTTTGCCCGGCGCGGGAGCTGAATTGCGGCAATAGTTTCTGATCCACAGCAACATTCGGGATGCCCAGATTGCGAGCCAATAGTTGGACGTGCGAAAGCATGTTTCCTTTACCCGCTGTGATGATACCGGCCACCGGCGGCAAATCCTCCGTAGTTGCGGGCAATACATAAATGCCATGACGATCAAATTTTTCAGGATGCTCGCCTGACTGTAAAACTCGCAGAACGCCTCGAGAAAGCCCGGCATTCAACCCACGCAGACCGGAGGTCACCGTCTGTCCGAACAAATTCGTGTGAATACCTAATTTTTTATTCACATCGATCAACAAGCTATCTAAAACAGTGGCATAAAACAGCAAAAGGCTGCCGCGCAAGCGGTCGTGGACGTACCGAAGGGCCATGGGCTCGAGCACAGTCAACTGGTCGACGGCGCCGGAAAAATGGAATCGAATCGATCGGTCCGCCCATCCGGGTACCAGAGCGGCATAATCTAAAGCTGTCTTATAATCGATCAACGCCGGTTGCGTCTGTGTGAGTCGGTTCACGCTATCCGTCAAAGCCCTTCGCTGCCTTTCGGAAATAATTCCGCTACCATAAAGTGCAGCGGTTGTCTCTCTTAGCCAGACGAGCCGATCACGGCGTGTGGCCTGCTCAAGATTCTCCAGGAGATCATTTGCGCTGCGAAATACGTCTTCCTCCAGAGTTAAACTGAGATTCAAACCCGCAAGCATTTGATGGGCCCCACCAAAGATTGAGAGGTTATCACGCAGCGCCGCCAGAAGGCGACACGCAGCGGCAAAACGTATCCAGGGTGTATTGTCCTCTGACAGTTGACCGGCACGTTGATTGAGCAAACGGGACATATTTTTGTCGCTGACCTGCTCGGATAGAAACCTCAGCTCGAATCCAAGGTCTGAAGGCTTGAATACCTTTTCAATTGCGGTGGCTAAGCGTTCATATTCTGCGGACAATTCAGCAACACCTTTCTTGATCGCATGGGTGCGCACCCGCGTGGCATCGCCCAACTCTGGTTTGACATGGATTTTGATTCGAAGGGCATCGAAATTTTTATCTTGCTCGGCAATCGCCAGGGACAATTGTCTCATTTCGCTGATGGGTGCACCCGTGCGGCCATGGGGAAATAATTTGACCGCCTCTCGCAAAACCAGATATCTTTCTCGCCACCGGGGTTGCGCCACAAGCGCCAGCAATAGCTCGCGGCTTCTGTAAGCCTCATCTTCTGCCTGCAATGCACCCCGGTAAAACCGGGCTTTGCGCAATATCCACCCATCATCGGCCGCAATCAGAAACTGCTCCAAAATCATCTGTTTTATAATGTCCGTATGATCTGGATTCTGTAGAAACGCTTCGGGGTCAATATCGGCAAATACATTGGCAATGTAATATCCGTTTGCACGCAGGGCCTTGACCCGATCGGTCCATTCACCATGTTGCACACCGCCGTCGTGATCTTTGCAGGCATACTCTTTGGGAGTTTGGATGGTGCCATCATTGCAAAACCATCGAATCTGTGTAAACGGACCGCGTGGGGACATCTTCATTTCTTTCACCCAACTGCGCAATTTGTTTTTGTCGGGTAAAGGCGCCGTCAGGGATGCTGCCACCGGAAGCAGCATCACCAAAACTACTATAATGATTTGTACAAATGGTTTTTTCATCTTCACAAAATCTCAACCTTTATCAGGGGCCAGGTTAGAAAGACGTGAGGCTATAGCTCATCCGAGATCAATTTATTTCCATACTATAGGCACGATTTTAAATTATGCCACTGAATACCAAAATGCTGAGATGCGTTTGGTGCTCTCCAAAAATTGCTAAGTAATCAGTATTCAGTCTTAGCCGGTCGGCACACAGATAACATCCTTATCAAGTCGCTACAGTCATTCCTGGCCTTACAGAACTTTGCACCAAAGATATAATTTGTGTATCTCGGCGTTTTAGAGTATTTGATGACGAAAGGTCCTGGCAATAATCGTGAGAGATAAAAAAAATTAGAATTTATAAAAAATATGACAACCAATTAATTGGAGGCAGAGCCATGGAGTTAGAAGTAAAACAGATTGCAGCGCACATCGATGCCCAAATTCAGGGGGATCCGCATTATAAAATCCGGGGCGTTGCACCATTCGATCAGGCCGGCAATGATCAGATTACATTTGCCGATGGAGGCAAGATTCTTAAGCGTCTTTCAGAAACCGGGGCCGGGGCGATTATTGTCCCGGAATCGGTTAACAGTGACACTTTGAATTTGTTGAAGGTTTCTCAACCTAAAGTGGCTTTTGCCAAAATCCTCCAGCTGTTCTATTCACCGGCCAAACCCGAGCAGGGTATCAGTTCTAAGGCCGCCATCGGCGAACAGTTTCAACATGGTAAAAATGTGTCCATTGGGCCTTTAGTTTCGATTGGCAATCGGGTGGTTCTTGGAGATAATGTCCAGTTGCATCCCGGGGTTGTCATCGGCGATGATGTCGTGATCGGCAATGATGTGCTCATTTATCCCAACGTCAGCGTCCTGGAACGCTGTCGCATCGGCAATCAGGTGATCATCCATGCAGGAACGGTCATCGGAAGTGATGGCTTTGGCTATGCCTCGGACGGTCAGATTCATCACAAAATTCCGCAAACCGGGTTCGTTCAAATTGATGATGACGTGGAAATCGGGGCGTGCAACACGATTGACAGAGCCACCTTCGGATGCACCCATATCCAAAAAGGTGTTAAGACGGACAATTTGGTTCACATCGCCCATAACGTAACAGTTGGCGAATACACGATCATCGTTGCCCGGGTGGTCATTGGCGGCAGTGTTTCAATCGGCAAACGGGTATTAATTGCCGGGGGCGCCGCCATTTCCGATCACGTTGCCATCGGCGACGGGGCAATTATCGGCCCCCTTGCAGGAATCGGCAAAGCGGTTCCGGATGGTCACGTAGTATCCGGTGCACCTGAAATGCCACATCGCCAATGGTTAAGAATGACCAGGGTTTTACCGCAATTGCCGGAATTGAAGAAAAAGGTTTTGGCAATCGAAAAACAGTTACAGAAACTTAAAGAAGCAGAGAGAACCTAAACTCTAGTGTAGTGTCCAACAAATAAATTATAAACGTCGGATAGGCTATCTAAATATAGTTGCGTCATATAAAATAAGAAATTCCAAACACCAAATCACAAATAACAAATAATATCCAAATTCCAAGCACCAATGATCCAAACAAGTATTTTGACTTGCCACGAGAAGTTTTCTTCGGCCTGATCAGTTCGGCCCTGAGCTCACGATCGAAGGGCTTAATGTCGGAGGTAGAACGAATGTAGCATGTCACAGACAGAGCAATCGATTTGATTGAGTATATTTTGAATTTGGTTCGGATTTGGGTTTTGCAATTTGGGAGCGTTTGAGATTTGGAATTTTGGTCATTGGGATTTATTTGTAATTTGAGATTTGAGATTTGGAATTTAACTAATTACATTCTGGAAAGTAAAGTATTGTTAAATCAAATCGGATTTTGTACTTGATATGTGGGACACGACACTAGCGTTGGTCGCAGGAAATTGAATAACCTCCGGACCGTCTTTTATTGAATCGCAGCACCCGGTTAATACATTCGGGAATCTCGTCAAAATGATGGGTGACAAACAGAATCTGGGTCTGGCTGTGGCGGGCAATAAAATCAATTACATCCAAAATCAACTTGCGGTTGGCGCGATCCAATCCCTGGCAGGGTTCATCCAAAATCAGCAGCAAAGGCAATTTAACCATCGCGCGCGCCAACAAAACCAAGCGTTGTTCACCATAGGACAGCTGGTTAAAAAGAGTATCTGCTTTATCCGCCAGGTGAATGAATCCCATCCATTTGCGTGCGGATTCTCGCTGGATTGAATTGCTTTGACGATACAGGCCAACCGAGTCAAAAAAACCCGATAGGATGACATCCAAAGCCTTTAGCGGCTTGCGATATCGGATTTGAAATTCAGATGAAATTATACCGATGCGTTGTTTAATCTCCCAAATACTCTCGCCGGAGCCTCTACGTCTGCCAAAAAGAGAGATATCATTGGCATAGGCCTGTAAGTTATCGCCCGAAATCAGGCTCAGCAGGGTCGTTTTCCCGGCCCCATTGGGTCCAACAATAGCCCAATTCTCACTGGCTTTCATCTCCCAGTTCAAATTGTTCAGGATGACGGTATCTTTATATCTCACGGTCGTATTTTTCATTTTCACCAACACATCGGGTATTTCCAATGAATTGGCATCATCTTGGGGTTTGCTTTTTGGAAAGTCAGCCTCTTGAAATAGATGTTCGGGATACAGACGCACTATTTGGTCGGTGCTCAGGTGTTCTTGCCGCTTTCCCTGGAATAAAACCTTACCCATTTTTAAACCCATGACATGGGAAATATTTGGCAATATTTCGAAAAGACGATGGGTCACCAAAATGATTTGCCTATCCTCGGCCATCAGGTGATTGATTATTGCGGCCAGTTGCGATCGGGAGGCAATATCGAGTCCTTCAAAAGGTTCGTCCAGGATGAGAAGCTGCGGTGCTTTTGCCAGTGCCCGGGCAATCATTATTTTTCGCATCTCACCGGTGGACAAATATATAATACCCCGGTCGAGCAAACAACCAATCCCCAACTGTTCGACAATGGTATCAAATTGCCGGCTATGGATTTGTGAATTTGGTAGGCTTTCGCAAATTACCTCACGGGCGGTGGTAATATCGTTCAGTTTTCCACTGAAATAACGGGAGGCATCCCGCTCTGCTTCGCGGGCAATCAGGCGTTGATGACGTTCAAAAGACACATAGCTAATTCGACCATGAAATGACCCGTCACCATGATAATCGATTTTTCCCCGAATCACCGGAAGCTCACCGACGATGGCACGAACCAATGAAGTTTTTCCGGCTCCATTGGCGCCGATGATTGCCCACTGCTGATGTCTTTTGATAATCCAAGTGGCATCTGTCAAAGCAAACGTATCGCGGACCCTGATGGTGACGCTGTCAAGGGTAATGAGGGGTGCTGAACTAGGTAGGTCATGTTTGCTGTCTGAATACATTTTTAAAATTTTACTTTCTCTAGCCCTTTAAGACCCAGAATTTCACGGGCTTCATCCGGTGTGGCCGGCTCGATTCCGTGCTCCCTGGCAATCCGGATAATCTTTTCAACCTGCTGGACATTGCTTTGCGCCATGCGACCCTTTTCTAAATAGAGATTATCTTCGAGCCCGACACGGGTGTGTCCCCCCATCAACAGCGACGTATTGCACATCCTGAATTGGTGCTTCCCGGCGGCACAAACAGACCATTGAAAATCATCTCCCAAAAGTTCCCGGGCAGAGTTGTACAAAAATACAAGATTGTTCACCGTGGCCTGCATTCCGCCCAGAATACCGAGAACAAACTGCAAATAAATAGGCTTTTGGACATAACCCCTGGAAACCAAAAAGGCGATATTGTTGAGCATACCGGCGTCATACACTTCAAACTCCGGTTTGGTGTTTTGCTCGGCAAAATACCGGCTGAATTCCTTCAAAGTCTTAAAAGTGTTGGGGAAAATATGATCTTCACTCATGGCCAGAAACTGGGGTTCCCAGTCGTATTTGAATTCTTTGATTTTCTCAAGCACGGGAAACAGGGCAAAATTCATCGATCCGGCATTTAGCGACGCCAGCTCCGGGCTATAGGTATTGACCACCATCACGCGCTGCTCGGCGGTTTGCCCGAATCCGCCACCGGTGGTCGTACAGACCACCACATTGCAGGTGCTTTTGATTTTCGACAGAATTTCACCAAATAAATCAGGATCTGCCGAAGGTTGACCGGTTTGCGGATCGCGCGCATGGATGTGGACCACCGCTGATCCGGCCTCACAGGCCCGGCGCGCTTCTTCCGAGATTTCAGCCGGTGTTATCGGCAAACTCGACGACATGGTGGGCGTATGAATACTGCCTGTAATGGCCGTTGTAACGATAAATTTGCTCATTTCGCACTCCTATTTTTTGATATTATTAGAGATGGTAAATTTTTAAAACCACGATAACTAGGATTCATCAACAATTGCCGCAAGGTTGGCCATTTTTTCCATAAAGATTGTGTCTTTGCGATTGCGAAATCTGAAAATACACAAATTTATGCTCACGAATGGCGATGGGCTGTTTTTTTTCTTAAAATCTGCCTCAGGTTCGCGGCAATGCTTTCCGCCAGAAGATGTTTGTCCAACCCGGCTTTAAGCCCATCAACAAGAATACTCAAACTTGCCATTACTTCATCATTTGGCCCTGGCAATGCAACGACGAGGGTGTCATTATGCTGCCCCACTGCAATTTTAATCCCGTCCTTCACATGCCGCCCGGTACCGATTTTGAAGTGGCAAATATAGGGTGTTGCAGCCTCTGAATCAAGGTCTTTGACAGCCTCCACGGTTTGATCCTTGTCCTCTGCCCCCACGCCGCCGGTGGTTACGATCAAACCATATCCGCCATACTCAGCAGCCTCCCGCAATTTTGCAGCAATATACAACCGGTCATCTTTCAGTGTCTCACCTTGAGTGACTTTGTAACCGCGGGCATCGAGGTATTGCATAATTGCCGGGGCGTTAGTGTCTTCGATCAGGCCTTGGGCCACCTCGGTTCCGGTGGAGAACACCATTACCCTCCTGGAAATATTTTGGAGTATTTCAGAGGCCATCTGCTCGGATCGGCGCAAGGCCTGTACCGCCGGCTCCTGATCCATAGCAATCCAACCCAGCATGCCATCTGAATGGACGGAAGTTTCAGCAGATACAGAAACCCCGGGGAGTTTGTCCAATTCATGCAATAACAGCTGTTTTTTCCCGACAATATTATAAGCGTTTACGCAGCTATTCAGGATATCCAGGGTCAAAGACGCATCGTGATAGTCCACGACCAATACTTCATTTCGATTTAAACTCAGGATTTCTGCTGCCTTGGCTGCAATCTCGGTCAGATTCGCGTCATGCAGAAATATTTTCTCAATTTTTAATTCTGTCTTTGTTAAAAGGTCATGTTTTTTCATGATTATGAGTAATTGACAGATCTGCGGTTCACGCTTCTTTGATATCCACTATTTCCAGTTTAAGGTCCAACAGGGGCGCATCAACGATTTGTCTTCCGATCTCCAATATATCCACCGGCAGATTCTTAAACCGATCAATATCTTTAATTTTTACGCTGCCGCCAAATGCGATCTTTACCCTGTCTCTTAGACATTTGCGATTCAGCAGGTCTGCTATCTCTCGAAGGTCCTGCGGTTGTCCGCTGTCAACAAATATTATATCCGCACTGAGTTCTGCAGCTTCACAGGCTTCCAGAGCGATATCTTTTTGCCTGCCTTTGATCTGCACGACTTTTATAAAATCCGCAAGATGCGCCACCGCCTGCAGACTGTTTTTGATGCCTCCCAGCATCTGAATATAATTCTTGTCCAGATAAATAAACGGATCCTTGCTTATTCGAAAATCGCCACCACCGGTAACGATCGCATCGCGTATGGTCTGTTTAAGGACAAACGGCATTTTTTTCCAGGCACCGCAGACGATCTTAATGTCTGGGCCGGCCCGGTCAACACAATTTCGGGTGGCAGTTGCAATCCCCGAGGGCTTTGCCACAAGCCCTATCAGTAGATCCTCCGCAACGGCGATTTGTTTCGGATTACCGGATACCTTTGCGACCAGATCCCCTCTCTGAACGGATTGCCCTTCTTCCGCCATCTGGATGATGTCCAGCCCCAGGGATTTGGCTTTGTCTTCTGTTGCCTGTATCCCGGAAAGAACCCCGTCGTCTTCTGCAATAATGTCGGCGGTCACCGACCTGGTCATTACACATTTAAATATGTCATCTCTTAAATCTTGCATTCAGCCTCATATAGCCTCAGAAGGATCAATTCCGCGCTGTTTCAGCCACATGGGCATAAGCTCTTCATCCACCTTGCGGCTGACTTCAGGCGCTTTGTCCATCAAAAGCTGAGCCATGGAGGGGCTGCAATTGATATGTCCGAAATTGCCGTCAAAGATAATGATTTTATCGGTCTTATAGAGATCCTTGGCCTTGTCCATTGCGTCGTTTAAATCCCTGGCGGTCCGGGCAACCTCAGTGATATACGGGTTGCAATGGTCCGTCTTCCACATAGCGGCATGGTCTTCACCGGCGATTAGAATCGGCGTTTGTTCCAGGCCCAGGTAGTTTATTCCCGGCCAGGCCTGATTCAAGACGATTACCTTAATCGCCGGATTGATGAGCATGGGGACAACTTCACCCTTTTCATTCTTTTTGAAGCCGCCCAGGACTTTTGGAATTGTAAGGTCAAAGAGATCGTCGTGAGCGTGCATAAAAACGCCGAAAATGACACCACCGGCATGGATATAAAATCCCCACCGCCCGCCATCCACCACCGCAATACATTCATCGATCGCATTAAAGAGCAGCATCATTTTCCCGTACTTTCTCAGATGACTGATCGTGATTCGTTTATCGATGGCTGCAAGATCTTTGTCGGCATCTATAGCCAATATCCCGGCTGGAGAATGTCTTAAAACACAGGAAAAAGCATAACGCTCCTGGATAAACGGTGAGTTAAAAACGGCCATCGGCAGGAAATTGCATGACCGATTGGCAAAATTCATGTGATAAATGGATCGCGTCTCGAAACGAACGTACGACATACCAAACGGCTTATATGCCCTTTGAATCTGTCGATTATAATAAATTTCCCTGGGGTCATCATAATATGAATGCACAAACCAGTCCCCATCGAATATCTTCTTGATCCCATAAACGGTTCCAATTTCCGTCTCAATAGCTACATCCCTGTCATAAGGACCGTATCGGTACACCTGGCCGTCAAAACGGCGTTTAAGGTCATAATGGGCAATAAATTCATCCGATTCCCTGAAGCCATTATAGGCCCCCACCATCAGCCGAACATCCTCACAGCCGGTTCTGCTCTGAATATCGGCTTTGAGCGCTTTAAGCATCCTCACATAGGGCTCCCCCCCCATTATGCTAAAACCATGCTCTGAGCTTAGCAGGTTGACCGTATCTGAGGGTTTTATCATCTCCATATCGACGGTTGAGAGCGCCTCACCAGTGGCCTTTTCTATAACAGAAAGGTCGTCTCCATCTACATAGATACGCTCCGTAATGTCCGGGAAAAGATCGCCGACCGCTACGGAAACCATATCCAGTATATTCACTGCCCGCTCTTTGAGCTTGGGACCATAAAATGATTCCATTAACTCTGGTGGTTGGACTGCCAGGCTATACATGTTTTTCCTCCTTTGCATCAGAGCGTGTACGCCTTTGTTTCAACCTTTTCCAGTCTTCTCCCACACAACATTGGGGGTAGGCTGTGTCGATCTGCATCACCTTCTCCTCCGGAAGATCGCTAAGGGAAAGCGTTAGCTTAATCCACCGCCGGTCCGGAGGATTATCCACATCAACCCCGCAGGCTTCCAGTACCTGAAAAATCCTTGTTATACAGTAAATGCCGCAACCCGCGCGAAGACCCGTCATGGCGCAAAGATCCTCGGGAGTTTCGGCACCCTTTAAAATGGCAGCGACGGCCTCTTTTGCTGTGGTCCGGGTACATCCGCAAATCGGCATGTCGGGAAGCAGGCCAGCCTTTGCGCAAAGCGTTTTCAGCTGCAGTTCATCAATATCTGAATGGTCCACAAATCGAATGATCTTCGACGGACGGGGTTTTCGGCTGATGGCGTTTTCCCGATTGCAGCGGTCGATGCAGCGCTGACAGTCGATGCACCGATCTGAATCGATCATTGCCAAATTTGCCTCCATCTCAATGGCACCGGCAGGACAGACACTCTCGCAAAGTTTACATCCGGTGCATTTTTCCTCATCAACCTGTGCTAAATACTCTAATTGAATCATTATCTATCCCTTTTGATTGTGGATGATAAGCAAAGATTTATTCTTTTAGAAAAGTAGCCTGAAATACCATATCATCCAAGTTCGCCGAAAGCCAGTCCTCTAATCGAGTTTTGCATAAAAACTAAAAAGTAAACCATAGAATGTCGACGATGTCGTTAAGTTTTGGGTTGGCATAGTGGCTGTCCTTCATATTATCTGCTAAACTAAAAAAATATTTGGTCCTTTGTGTTGCCTTAATTATGTCGACATGCATAATATATGGGCTGTTGACTAAACGGATAAATTTTTGCTGTTTTCGTTAGAAGCTGTTTCTCAACAGGCCTTAATTAATGCAGGGAGATATTTTATGGATGACAGGGTTAGAGAAGCAATTAAAAATGCAATGAAAAAAGAAACTTTTGCACAGGCGTTGAAGATGAAGTTAGTCGAACTGGAGGACGGGCATTCGGTTGTGAAGATGATCTATACACCGGAAAATATGAACAACATCCACAACGGTGCGCATGGCGGCGCGTTGTTCGGGCTGATGGATGAGGCTTTTGAAGCTGCCTGTCACACCAAAGGCACCATCGCAGTAGCTTTGAATATGAATGTAACCTTTGTGGCCAGCCCGAAACCCGGCTCCAAATTACGTGCTGAAGCAAACCAGATCAGTGATACGAGAGAAACGGCATGTTTTGCTATCAAGATCACGGACCCGGATGGTAAAATTATTGCGACCAGTCAGGCTCTGGCATATAAGACCGGAAAACCTATGCCTTTTCTTTAATTAAAAAGGGTAAGCAAAATATGAAAAACCGCACAAGTGAAACCATGTCGAGAGGAGGTAAACCGCCATGAAATGGAAGACCAGAGTAACCGAACTTATGGACTGTGAGTATCCCATACTCCAGGCAGCTTTGAGCCGCATCGGCAATTGGAAACTTGCGGCATCTGTCAGTGAAACAGGTGCCCATGGCTGTCTCACGGCTGCTGTCTCATTGACTCCTCAGAAGCTGCGCGACGACATTCGCAGGTGCCAGGATGCCACGGACAAGCCCTTCAGCGTCAATATTACCATTGGCATGTGTCCGCACATCGATGAAATGCTGGAGGCATGTCTGGAGGAAGGAATTGGGGTGATCGAAACGGCGGTCTTCAGCGCTGACGAATATGGCAAGCGAATCAAGGAGGCCGGACGCAAGTGGGTTCACAAAACGGCCACCCTCAAACATGCCTTACATGCCGAGAAGACAGGGGCAGACGCGATAATTCTGGTTGGGCTGGAGGGGATCGGATTCAAGAATATCCTTCAGCTTCCTACGATGACAACTATTGCCTGGGCGGCAAGACACATAAACGTGCCCATCATCGCCGCAGGAGGGATAGGCGATGCCCGGACCTTTCTGGGTGCCTTGGCGCTGGGTGCTGAGGGCGTGATGATGGGAACCGCCTTCATGGCCACCAAGGAGTGCCCCATATCTGACAAGTTCAAGAATAGAATGAAGACGGCTTCTCCTGACAATCCACACTTTCGGACAACAGTGCTTGCTCCTCCCAACCCTAAAGATTATGAAGAAGTAATGAAGAAGCGTGGCGAAATGCCTTTAGAAAACTGGCTAACGGCGTTGGAAAGGGTGATGCTTAAACACAGTGACTGGGAAGTTGCACCCGAAATGTGGAATGAAGATTACGACCGGTTGAGCAGCCTGATGTCTTTCGCAGCTACCTATGTAGATGACATTCCAACGGTAAAAGAATTTGTTGATAATATTATAAACGGTGCAAATGAGATCATATCAGGTTGGGAGTTTTTGAAATCTTGATAGACAGTGATCCTTGTGCAGCCCGCTTCACAATAACACTTAAGCATTTGCGTTAAGAAACCCGGCTGCGCTTGTGTCAATTTGTTTAGAAGTGGTTTTAAAACCACTTCTACTCAAAAAGTCCCATTAAACGTTTCAGTCTCTTCACCACCCCGGGCAAAACCTCACCAATACGCTCGAAAAATCTCAAGTTGGCAACGGGATAGCGGGCCTCATAAAGCAATTGGGCCAGGGCCTGGATTTTTTTTCGGCCGTTTCGTCCATGACACCCGGTACCTTGTTTTTGGTAGTTAAATGGTTATTCTCAAAGTAAAGGTTTTAAATGCCGAATAGGATCTT
>JASFPE010000013.1:0-27892 GCA_050116155.1 Desulfobacterales bacterium | reverse complement strand
GAAAGGAAGAAAAGAGAACCTAGGCATCGCCTCATTATTTAAAAAATGCGCATTTTTTAAGCAGCAATGCTTGGTTACATGGATATTATTTACCCATCAGACCCCATTGGATGTGATCAATTCTATTTTTGATAACCATTGGATTCTAAAAAAATAGATATAACTCAGTCAGTTGGATATTTATTGCAATTCTGGCACACCTGTTGCGCTTATGTTGATAAGGAGGAGGTAACATCATTTCACTATATTTCTTAATGGGAGATCAACATGACAAAACATTAGTGCTAATGCACTTGTTTTGAGAAATGGGAGAAAACCTATGCTGCCCAAGAAATCCATATTAATTGTCGATGACGATATCGCTCACCGCACCATGCTTCGGATTCTCTTAGACTGGAATTATGAAATATTTGAGGCTGATGACGGATCAGTGGCACTTGAAAAGATACAAGGCGATACGTTCGACCTGGTTATCATGGACATTCGAATGTCCAACGTATCCGGCCTGGAAGCACTGGATGCAATAAAAACGCTCAGGCCGGAAATTCCGGTGGTCATGATGACGGCATATTGGTCTGATCAGATAGCCGATGAAGCTCGAAAAAAGGGCGCTTTTGATTACCTTCCCAAACCTTTCGATCTCGATGACCTGAGACAGACCATCGAAAGGGCTGTGGCCCGTTAGCATGACATGTCGTAGGCAAAATTATAAAATTGTATTTTACCTCTAATATTTCTGCACATTTGTCCTGAAGCCTTGTGTGAAGATTTCGGCCCCAATGCGCATGTTTTCATGTCCTCTTACTTTTGAGTAACATTTTTTGAAAAAAACTCCAGATACGCCCCGTATCCCTCTTGTTCAAGATTTTCCTCGGGGATAAATCGAAGCGCGGCGGAGTTGATACAGTACCTCAGTCCGGTCGGCGGTGGCCCGTCCGGAAATAAATGTCCCAGATGGGAATCGCCGTGTTTGCTTCTGACTTCGGTACGAACCATAAACAGACTGCGGTCCTCGCGCTCCACGATGTTGCCGGCCACCAGTGGCTTGGTGAAGCTGGGCCACCCTGTTTTGGAGTCATATTTGTCCAGTGAGCTGAACAGCGGCTCTCCGGAAACAATGTCCACATAAATTCCTTTCTTTTTATTGTCCCAGTATTCATTGTTAAACGGCGGCTCGGTGCCATCTTGCTGGGTGACCTTGTATTGCAAGGATGTCAATTTTTGTTTTAAAACCTCATCACTGGGCTTGGTGTACTTTTTATCGTCGGGGGATATGGATTTTTCATCTTTGGCGGTCATGTCCTCATTGCCCCAGACTTTGCTCAGGAACTGATCCCGACCGGAGCCGAAACGATAGAATTTATATCGCATCGGATTTTTTCTGTAATAGTCCTGATGATACGCCTCGGCCGGATAAAATTGACCCAGCGCGACGATTTCCGTGACAATCGGTTTGTCGAATCGGCCAGATTGTTCCAGCTTCTGCCTGGATTCTTCCGCCAGCCGTCGCTGCTCCTCGTTATGATAGAAAATGGCGGGGCGGTATTGTGAGCCGCGGTCGACAAACTGGCCGCCCGCATCGGTCGGATCCATATGGCGCCAGAATACTTCCAGCAATTCGGCATAGCTGACTTTCTCAGGGTCGTATAAAACCTGAACCGCTTCAGTGTGGCCGGTCATGCCTGAGGATACCTGCGCATAGGTGGGATTTTTCTCATCGCCACCCGTATATCCGGATATGGCTTCAACCACGCCCTCGATTTTTTCAAAATCCGATTCCGTACACCAGAAGCAACCCCCGGCAAATGTTGCCTTGGCCAATTTTGCTTCGTCATAGGTCTTATCCTTCCCGGCATTTTCTTCCTGCGCTTGGGTTTTTGTATATTGAAATCCTAACAGGACCAGTCCGGTGAGGATTGTCAGTCCAATAATAAAGATTTTTTTCATGATAATTCTCCTTATTAATCTAACACACCCGGCCAATTTTGATTTGCCTTCTTAATATAACCGGGGATGTCTTTTTCCCATTTGCTTTGAATTTCCCGGTTATAATTCAAAAACAACTTACCATCGACAATCTTCCATCCTTCGACCGGATCGATATCTGCGGTGGTCCCCATCGCAACGGCATACGCTCAGTAGCCGCCGTATTGAGGAGCATATTTTTCAGGATCAGATCTAAATAGATTCAGATGATCCTCATTTGCGAAGCGCCATTTGGCGCCCTGCCATTTATATTCAAATTCTTTCTTGCCCTCCACCGGCTTGCCCAGCGTAAAATAGGCAACCGGATCATATCCTTTAATGGCCAACCCTCTCCAATTCTTGTTGACGGGGGATTGGGTCCATGCAGGAATCGGGGCAACGATGAATGTGGAGATTGCGATTACGACACATAATCTCAAAAGCATCACCGAAAATTTCATTATTACCTCTCCTCTCAAGTCCTCATCCTACTTCACGGTTCCCAGGTAAGTGCCGGATTTTTTCAATGCCTCCTCCATTTCTTCTATCGTAATTGCAGAGGCATCATAGTAAGCTGTGTTTATCTCTTTGAGGTTTTGGAATCCTTTATCGATCCGTTTTATGCCCTCCAGCCCTTCCAGGGCTGCTTCGCCTACATCGTATCACTGTACGTAGAACACCGCAGTAGATAATTCCGAACTCTCGGCAAAAGAAGATCCGAAACCGCCGGCGACAAGCAATGAGATCAGGACAAAAACCGGCAAAAACAGCACGTTAAATTGGTATTTGGTTTTCATCGAAAATTTCTCCTTTTCGAGTTACGCTTTTTCCGCAGTAATTTTATATACATACTTGACCCATTCCCCACCATAATAGTCTTCAGCAACGACACGCAGAGGGAATCCGTGCCTCTTGGGCAAAGCAATGTCGTTTACATTGTAGGCCAGAAACACCTTGTCCGAACGGATATCCTCGAGGGGGAATTTCTCTGTTCTTTCATAGCTTCCCTGCGGACCGGTGAAAGCAATCTGTGTCACCTCGGAGTCCAGCTGAGCCGTTTCCAATAATTTGGCCACGGAAATGCCTTGCCAGCGGGCGTGGTAGGCAAAAAAACCCGGACAGATTAGAAGAACATCTCTCTCAACTAATGGCATCTCTAAGACTTGATCATAAGTAAGTTTCAGGGGGCGATGAACATGGCCGTCGATTTCAAGCCGCCATTTCTCAAGATTGACGTGGTGATCACTCAATCCCATGGTCTCAAATTCTTTTACAGGTGTCAGATCTAAATTGCGCGTGTCCAAATCGGCAGGGTCTTTTCCGACAAGTGTGTCCATGCGGGTTCCTTTGGGCAGAATAATCTTTTTGGCCTTGGCCCAAACCAATCGAACCCCTGCGGCAAGCGGGCTGAATAAAACCCCTAGTCCGGCGAAAAACCCCAGCATCAGTTTGATGAATTGTCGTCGTTTTTCCATGGCAATATCTTTCTGGATATTATCCGTTTTAGTTCGTTTCTTAAGCATATTTGATAAACCTAACCATCGATTGCATTATGTCGAGGATGAACCGTTCTAGATGGTCGCTTGACCCGTCGCGGTCCTTACACCGAAACCATTGTCAGTTAGACCAGAAAGTAACCTGTGCAAATCACAGGATCCTCACGAAAATATAACTTTTTTGTAACAAATACGATAAGAGCCGGTATTGGATCAGGCAGATTGATCAGCAGGCAGGAGAAAGGTGAATGCGGTCCCACATCCGGGAGTGCTATCTACATGGATCGGTTTGTTGTGCAATTCTAGGATACGCTTGGCAATTGCCAGGCCGAGTCCAGAATATCCCATTTTGCCCGCTTCAGTTTTATCTCTCTGATAAAAGCGGTCAAAAATAAAAGGCAAATCTTCCTCGGGGATACCGCAGCCGGTATCGCGCACACAAACGGATACATCCTCATTTTGCGTAACAAACGTCAGCCGAATAGAGCCACCGACGGGAGTGAAGCGAAGCGCATTTTCAATCAGGTTCTCAATCACGCGTTCTATCATGGCGATGTCGGCGTTCACGAACGGAAGTCCTGGTTGTTGATCAACTTGGATGGTTATTTGTTTTTCCCTGGCCGACAAATCAAATTTTTGTGCCACGTCATGGGCCAGCTCGCTGATGTTAAACGGCTCGCAGCGGACCTCTATCTCACCGGAATCCAATTTTGCCAGCTCAAAGAGCGCATCGACCAGTTGGCCGAGCCGCTTACAATGCTGGATGGCAATCTCGAGGTGATGGCTTCGCTCCTGGGTAGTCAGGTTTTTATCCTTGAGATAAAGGGTTTCGATGTAGCCTCGTAAGGTTGCCAGCGGCGTGCGCAGATCATGAGATACATTGGCAACGAGTTCCCGGCGCAGCACGTCGGCTTCTTTCAATTTTACCATTTGCATTTGGATGCGTTCAACCAGCTGTTTGAAAGCAAAAGTCAGGCGGTGGATTTCATCGCTACGCTGCCGGTCCTGGCCGAGAATCGTATCCAATTGCGTGGATGTTTCTGCCAATTCAAAAGAATCCATGACGGAAGCCAGACGCCTCAGCCTGCGGGTCAGATAGGCAAACAACATCAAGCCCGTTACGAGAACAAAAAGCAGGCTTGCCGCAATCCACCAGGCACTGAGTTGTAGAATGTAGCTGCCTTTCAGTTTTTGGACGATGCTGTCGAAAATCTCTCCGCCCAGTATGATGTAAAGATATCCTTGCAGCGGTCCCTGTTGCGGGATACGGGCAACGCTAAATACTTTTTGTCTTCCGGGGTTGCGGGGATCATCGCCGGTCAGGGGGAAAACCGTTCCGGCTTCAAACCACTTTTTTATCGGTTCCAGCTCAACCCGTTTCAACTTCACCTTACCAGGTGGGGCCGAGTAAGCCAGAATTTCACCGCCGGGATTGAGAAGATAAACTTCAATGCCGGGATTGACCACCATCAGCATATTGAAGATTTCTTTGAGTCCTTTCTGATTGATTTGATGATCCTGCATGAGGATCTTTTGGGAAACTATTTGTCTGGCCAGATTTCGATTGAGTTTCTGGACGACCTCCTGTTGATACATATCGGAGGCGAACTGAGTTAAAATCAAGATGGATACCCCCAGCAAGCAAAACAGGCCGAGAAGCGCAATGGCAAGTTTTGAATATAGTGATTTCACGATGATCGTCTTATGCTCAAGACATTTCCAGGTCGGCAAACTTATAGCCTACTCCCCAAACAGTGAGTATGTAAGCGGGGTGAGCGGGATCTTTCTCGATTTTGGCGCGCAGCCGGTTAATATGCGAGTTGACCGTATGCTCGTAGCCGTCATGCCCGTAACCCCAAACCATGTCCAGCAGTTGAGACCGGGTGTAAACTTTTCCGGGATTGCGCGCAAAATGTAACAGCACGTCAAACTCCTTTGCCGTGAGATCAATGGAGCGACCCTCTATGGTCGCGCTTCTTTTGATCGGATTTATCACCAGATCTCCGGCCCTAAGCACAGCGGGGATATGCGCTCTGGCATCATTTGTCAATTCTTCTACGCGTCTCAATATTGCCTTTACCCGAGCCAGGAGTTCCCTGATACTGAATGGCTTGGTGACGTAGTCGTCCGCCCCGATCTCCAGGCCGACCACCCGGTCCATTTCCGATGATTTGGCCGTAAGCATCAAAATCGGTACATAAGAAGACTTGCGGCGCAGACGTCGGCAGATTTCAATGCCGTCGAGGCCCGGCAACATCAAATCAAGAATAATTAAATCGTAATTATCGGAATCCGCCTTGGCAAACCCCGCGATGCCGTCAAAAGCCACATCCACCTGAAAGGATAAATCCCGCAGATGGCTTTCCAATAGGTGAGCAAGATCGCGGTTGTCTTCGATAATTAGAATATTTTTCGGCATATGATTACTGAGGAGAAAAAGCTAATAGATTGTACCTTGATTAATAGCATTAAAATAACCCATTTGTGGGATAATTACAAATTCCCGGGGTATCACTGTAACAGCATGGATACTTTTTACCCATATCACACGAATCATTGACCAAAAAAGAGAGAAATATTTTTGCACCTGCCATTTAAATTTCGCAAAACTAAAATGTAAAATAATCAAAAGATACTTAATTTTTTAATCATATTAGTATGTTAAACAAATTTACCACTTTGTGGCACAATGATTGCTTATTATTTAACAAAATCCTGAAAACGAAAAGAGAGGTAAACCAAATGCATTTATCCGTTAACCAAGAAAAAACAGTCATCGATCCGGTTTGCGGTATGACTGTCGTACCAGACGCGACAGTGATAAAAGCTATTGTTGATGGAGAAACTTACTTTTTCTGTGCCGAAGGCTGTCGTAAATCTTTTGAGGAAAATCCACAAAAATTTCTCGAACCGAAGGTTGCAAAAAAGAAAAGTCTATGGTGCCGGTATCTCGAAAGACTGGAAAAAGCCTCCGGTGGCAAATCGATTAAATGTCATTAGCACGAAAAAAAGGCGAATTAAAATGAACAGATGTGGTTTTCTAATTTCATGTGCTCTGATCGTCTCAATCTTAATTTCCGGAATCGCTTTTGCGGGCGGCTCCGGCGGTGGTGGCATGGGTGGAATGGGTAGCGGTAATTCCGGAATGATGGGTGGACACATGATGTCTAATCCGTGGCAAGGACAACCAGGAAACCAATATCCATCATATCAATATAAACAAACCGAAACCGAAAAATTGAGAGAAGCGATCCGGCAGAAAAAACAGATGGTCGATGAAAGTCCTTTATGGATAAGTTGCGGTTTTTGAAATATTAT
Source organism: Desulfobacterales bacterium (assembly GCA_050116155.1). GTDB lineage: Bacteria > Desulfobacterota > Desulfobacteria > Desulfobacterales > JAHEIW01. Next base: position 21,113 of record JASFPE010000013.1, on the reverse strand, counting down.
TTCTGGGTGTTTGGGCTTTTCAATATATTAATTATTTCATTTACTGTGCCAGTTATCTTTATTGCAAACATTCTGCATGCCATAGTCATGGTGGTTTATGCTAAAAGCCTCCTCCATCTCATCGTTGACGCAATACCGATTGGATTAATGGGAGTGTTGCCTTTGCTATTTTATCCATGGGACTTTAGTAAATTTATCCGCTACTGACCCAGAAATTCATAAAATATTTCCCTTCTGCAGCAATCGATTAATGACGACGCAAGCATAAATTGCATTTCTATCTGTATAGTGTTATCAATCAGTGAATAGCTTCTAATTTTTGCTCAATCCATATTAATACTGCCAGATTAGGTTCAACCCTGTAAATGCGAATCCTTCCGATTAAAAAGCTATATTTACCCGCACTGTCAATCGTTGCGGTCGTTTTTCTGCTCCTAATCCTCATCAGTGTATCCACCTACCGCAATATCAATCGCGAAAAAATCATGGCTCTAAACTCCCTTCATCGTCAAGGGCTGTCCATCCTGCACTCACTTGAGGCCAGCGCCAGGGCCTGGGGAATGTTGCCCATGTGGCAGGAGGATTCCATAGGAAACCTCATTCAGGAAACCGGGAAAAGTGAAGATATCGAATACATATATCTCGTTGATGATCAGGACATTGTCACTCATCACTCGGACCCGTCAAAGGAAGGCAAGCAGACTCCCTGGAAACCTCAATTGAATAAAGAAGGCAACCAAATTGACACCAGAATCCGCAAATTACCGGAGGGATCACAAATCTATGAACTCGCAAAACGCTTCTCGCCATTAAACAGCCCTTCAAGAATGCATCAAGCGGGCAAGATGAAGGGCCACGGACATATCGTTCGGCCTCATGTCCATCGCGGAGAGACGGTCATTTTGGGATTAAAAATGACCGCGTACGATGAAGCCCGGCAAGCCGACTTACATCATGCCTTCGTTATGGCCGCCATTTTACTGGTTCTTGGAACGGCTGCTTTATTCTTTATCTTCGTTATTCAAAACTATTACCTGGTAGATCGAACATTAAAACAAACAAAAGACTATGCGAGGCAGGTGTTGGCCAGCATGGCCAATGGGCTGGTAAGCATTGATATCAAAGGCAGAATAGTCTCCTACAACGCCTTAGCCCTTGATCTATTGCAATTAAATGAAAGCGAAACGCAAAATATGGATTTCAAAAATGTTTTTGATTTCCATGATAGCGCCATTCAGCAAACTTTAGAGAACTGCGTTCCGGTTATTGATCGAGAAATCAATTATAAACAAAAATCCGGAAAAATGATACCGCTGGCGTTGAGTGCAACGCCGATTAGAAGCGAGGAGGGTGTGTGTGAAGGTGCCGTTATCGTGCTCCGGGACCTTAGCGAAATTAAGCAATTGGAAGAAAAAGTACGGCGCTCTGAAAAACTGGCGGCCATTGGCGAATTAGCTGCCGGTGTCGCGCACGAAATCCGGAATCCATTAAGCTCGATTCGCGGATTTGCCCAATTTCTGAGGCATGCGCTAAGAGAAAGGCCTCAGGATCAACAGTATGCTGAAACCATGGTATCGGAGGTGGACCGCATCAACAATGTCGTGACGGATCTACTGACCTTTGCACGACCCATGGAAGCTGATTTCGCTCCGACAGATGTAGCCGAACTGGTCGAACATTCTGTTCGTCTTGTGGAAGCAGATGCTAAATCGCAGGAATTAGAAATCCACATGAATATCGCGGAGCTCCCTGAAGTTAAACTGGACGCCAGTCAACTAACTCAGGCACTGCTTAACCTGTTGCTGAATTCTCTGCAGGCGGTAGAGAAGGGAGGACACATCGAAATCGGTGCGGAATTTAATGCCCGGAATTCAAGTTTGCATCTTTGGATAGAAGACGATGGCCCAGGAATTGCCGAGCATCAAATAGAAAAAATATTTGAACCCTTTTTCACCACCCGTGAAAAGGGCACCGGCCTGGGGCTTTCAATTGTTCACAAAATCATAGAAAACCACAACGGAGAGATTCGAGTTGAGAGTCCGCCGGGTGAGAAGAACTGCGGTAGTCGATTTACGATCATTATACCGCTAAATTAGGGAGGGTTTATGAAGTCAACGATTTTGGTAGTCGATGATGAATCTTCTCATCGTCAAATGATCGAAGCTGTTCTCTCTACCGAAGGCTATGAGGTACAGCAGGCTGATGATGGCCAATCTGCCATCGCCGCAATCGAGGAGAAGTTCTACGACCTCATCATCATGGACATTCGCATGAAGCAGGTCGGGGGCATTGAGGCGCTCAAGGAAATAAAAAAAATCAGCCCGGGGATTCCCATCATCATTATGACGGCCTACGCTTCGGTGGGCACCGCCGTAGATGCGCTGAAATCAGGGGCATATGATTATTTAACCAAACCGCTTGATATCGAAGAGTTGAAAATTCTGGTTGCAAAAGCGTTGCGCCATCAGGAGCTGGAAAAAGAAAACCTTTTTCTAAAAGAACGATTAAACGACCGTTTCGATTTTTCGAACATCATCGGTCGCAGCCCTGCAATGAGCAAACTTTTCGAAACCATGGGTATGGTGGCGCCATCCGAGGCTACCGTTCTCATTGTCGGTGAAAGTGGAACCGGAAAGGAGCTGATTGTCAATGCCATTCACCAAAACAGCCCTCGCGGGGAAAAACCGCTTATCAAAGTCAACTGTGCCGCGCTGCCTGAAACCCTTTTGGAAAGCGAGCTGTTCGGTCACGAAAAAGGAGCATTTACCGGTGCCATCGCCCGCAAACAGGGACGCTTCCAACTGGCCCATAATTCTTCTATTTTTTTAGACGAGATCGCCGAAATGGCCCCTGCCACCCAGGCTAAGATTCTGCGGGTGCTTCAAGAACGCGAATTTGAGCTTTTGGGCAGCACCCAGACCATAAAAGTAGATACACGTGTAATTGCTGCTACCAATCGAAATCTGGAAGAAGAAATCCAGGCCGGTCGTTTCCGCGAGGATCTCTACTATCGGCTCAATGTCGTAACTGTGGAAGTTCCACCAATACGCCGGCGTCGCGAAGACATACCTCTTCTGGCTGATTTTTTCCTCAAGCAGTATGCCGAAAAGAATCGTCGTCTCATTAAAGGCTTTACTCCCAGAGCTACGGATCTGTTAATGCGCTACGATTGGCCGGGCAATGTTCGTGAACTGGAAAATATTATTGAACGGGCAGTAATTATGGCCAGAGGTGAGGTCATCACGCCTCTGGAGTTTCCAAATGAGCTGCAAAAACTCGATGAGGAGCTGAAAACGGCACAGGTCGATTTATCTCCCGGGAGATCTCTGAAAGAAGTCGAAAAGGATATGATCCTGCGCACCCTTGAGGAAACCGGCGGCAATCGAACCCACGCAGCTAAGATTCTGGGAATCAGCCGCCGTACCCTGCAATTGAAATTAAAGGAATACGGAATCAACCCGCCCTGATCAAAACTCACCTGTTAATACCTGAATGAAATAAAATTGCGGAGTGAAGCGACTTCATTGTTCAATGTTGAACGTTGGATCCGCCAAAGGCGAACAAGTGCTTGCTCGCCTCCGGCGAGTTCGATGTTCGTCTTTTCAGTTTTTTAAAACTAGCTTCTCATTAATTTTCATGCAAGATTCAGGGTTCAGGCCAACCGATAAGCTACCGTCGCTTCGGGGTGTGCGTACCAGCCCGGATCTTCATCATAGGACTGCAGGTAATCCCGCACTTTAACCACCGTAAACATACCGCCCATTTCGATATTACCAAAGGGGCCCTTACCCATCATCATAGGTAAGGTGTTCTTGGGTCCTTGCATATGGTTTACATGGTCGGCATGTTCGGCCATACCGGTTTCACCCATGGCCATGTATCCGGGAATCAACGATCGAATCCTTTCCTCTAGGTCTTTCTGGCTCGCGCCGAGCGTGTTGGGAATATCATGCCCCATGGGGTTCATGGTGTGATGGGATTTGTGGCAATGCAGGGCCCAGTCCCCCGGGGCATCGGCGATAAACTCCACATCCCGGGTTGCACCCACCGGAACCAGCACGGTGGTTTCCGGCCACTGCCCGGCTCTGGGTATCTTCCCGCCATCCGTTGCCGTAATTTTAAATGCGTGTCCGTGTATATGGATGGGGTGCTCGTCCATACTCAGATTTGCGATCCGGATCCGAACGCGATCCCCGGTTTTCACGACCAGATGATCGATGGCCGGAAACACCTTGCTGTTGAAGCTGAAGATATTAAAATCTGTCATAATGGCCGGATCCGGACGATAAGTGCCTGGATGAATGGCCCACTCATGAAGCATAATGGCAAAATCCCGGTCGATTCTCGGGCTTTCCGGCTTTTTAGGATGGATGATAAAAAAGCCCATCATCCCAACGGCCAGTTGAACCATCTCATCTGCATGGGGGTGGTACATAAAAGTACCGTGTTGCTTGAGCGTAAATTCATACACATAGGTTTCACCGGGCTTGATATGGGGCTGATTCAGGCCACCAACTCCATCCATGCCATTGGGCAAAAAAATGCCGTGCCAATGGATGGTGGTGTGTTCAGGCAATTTATTGGTGACCAGGATACGAATTCGATCTCCTTCTACGGCCTCGATCGTAGGACCGGGTGTCTGCCCATTGTAACCCCAGCATTTGACCATCATGCCGGGAGCGAACTCACGTTCCACTGCTTCGGCAATTAAATGAAATTCCTTAACTCCATTGTTCATCTTATACGGCAGACTCCTGCCGTTTGGGGTGACCACCGGTGTGTAATTTGCGTGGCGTTGTTGCTTTTTAAAATGCATTTCGTGTGCATGGGATTCCTCTTTATTTGAAGCTGCATCAGCCTTTCTTAAAATCATGCCACCGGTTAAGGCGGACATCGCGCTGACGAGCATTTGACGTCTTGTCATCATTTTTATTTACTCCTCAGTCGAATTAAATTCATTTTTCGACGGATTTATTTAAGCGGGCATCTTGTTTTGGCACAAATGCAACTGTATCTGGAAATGTTTGAATGTCACTTTTGCTCCGTTCAGCTATTGGAAGGCGACCGCCCAAAGATCGCTGCATATCAGCTCGAATAATCCAGTAATCTCTGAGGGCTTCGAGATACTTTTGATATGCTTCGAACTCCTGTTGTTTGGCCATAATTAATTCAAAAGCCCCCAGTAGCATATAGTTATAATTCTTAAGCGTCAGATCGACAATCCGTTCCCTGAGTGGCAGAACGGTACGGCGATAGTGATCAATTAGATTTCGTTGCATGACCAGACGATTTCTAAGGAAACGCACCTCTGAGCGAATATTGATCGCCTGGGCCGTCAATCTTTTCTGACTGCGTCGCAGCTGAGCTTCCAACCGGGCAATATCCGCCTGCCGTTGATTAAATATCGGCAACTCTATTGCCAGGGAGGGTCCGGTAACCCAAGTCCGGTCTGTCTCACGCTCGGTGCTGACCCCGACTTCTATCTGCCCGACCCAGCGCCAGTCGATGGTAATTCCCAGAGCCTGTGCCAGGGCTTCCAGCTCTTTCTTTTCGGCAGCGAGATCAAGCCGATTTTCGATGGCCACCGATTCCAAATGTTCCAGCGGCATTTCATCAGTTGGGATATCAGGCAGTTGCTCAGGCAAACTCCAATGAATTTGAGGTCCCCAAAGGCCCATTAAGCGAGTCAACTGCTCACGCGCATCAAGTAAAGTCGCCTCTGTGTTTGCCAGCTCAAGCCTGGCCTGTTCATACAAGGCATTTTCTTTGGCTAGACCCAGATCACCGATATTGCCGGCAGCGTACAGGCGCTGCGCCAATTCAAAGGAACTCTCCGCAGCCAGGGTGATTTCATTTCTTAAATTCCGGATCTGCCTGGCACCGACTACAACGAAATATGACTTTTGAACTTCAGCAACCAATCGAATCACCTCGTCGGCCACATGCAGTTTTACCTTCTCAAATCGGATGATGGAGAGTTTCTTACGGGCCGGCTGCATCAGCAAATTTAGAAAATTTTGGGTGATCCCGAAATCATAATTAGTCGAATCCCCGGATTTATCCGGCCAGCGCGCCTGTCCAAACAATACCGGATTTTCAAGTAGGCCTGCCTCAACTACATCGGCCTGGGTTATTCCAAGCTCCTCGTATACAGCTTGTAAGTTTGGGTTATTTAGCAAAGCAATTTGCACCGCCGCTTCAGGTGTCAGCTTAAATTTAAGCAACTCCTCAATGGCTTTTCCAACCTCCCGGTCCGCTTCAGTTCCTTGATTCCAGTGCAGCCGATAGTCAACCCGTTGCCCGACGAATTCTTCCACTTCACTGTAGCCTGCTTCCTTGGGGACCTGCGCACAGCCTGTCATCAACAAAGCCAGAAACAGAATAAAACCTATGTATCGTATGCTATCATTCATTGTTTGTGTTCCTCATGCTGATGGTCATCCTTTTCGACTCCGGGCTCCGGTGCTGACATTGAATCCTTATCCATTTGATCCATTTCGTGAGTCATTTGATACTCATTCGAGGGTAAGTGTCTTTTTTGAGTGCTTGGCGGACTACCGCCAATTTCCTTCTGCATATGGCCCTGGAATGGATTTGGTAGCAAGATGAATGCACTTTCCTGTGCCTCCGGATTTGCCGGATGGTTTTGCGGCAAATCGATTTTGACAGGTTCACCCGCGCAAGCCAACACGAAGAAAATTATAAAACCGCTGAAAATCGATCCAAAGGCTCTATTATATAAATTTTGCATCTATCGAATCCTCAAATTCTTAATAGAAATTGAATACCTAATAATGAATATGGGTCCATTTAAGCGTCCAGACAAATTGTTCTGATTTGTAAAATGGCTCTGATTCCGTGCTTTTTCCCATAGCCGGAGCCTCCGAAAAAAGATCTCCCCTGCCGGTAACGGATTCACTTTCCTCTGATACTTTGGAAGGTTTCATGTCTTCCACGCTATGCCCGGATTTATCTTCCGAAAGCGGGTCCGAAAAAAAAGTGGGGATAATATCATGAGCAACGATCTGGCCCAGGGCGCCGACCATTGCGAAGGCCATTGTTAAAATAACCACTGATACCAAAACTTTTGCCGGCCGAGGAAAGGTTGCCAGCGTCGACCATTTATAGCTCGTTAGTTGATTACCAGAATTACTCATTCAATATCGCCTCCCATCACCCTGCCCTTATTTCTTCGAATGTAACGATCATTGATGTTCCTAGAAAATTAAATCCTTTGTTTGATGGATCAGAGAGCTGATCTTTATTCCCCAGTGAAATTCGATCCGGCATATTTGCCATTGGCAGTAAAGAAAATGTAAACCGTTTTGGGTTCTCCTTCGGCACGCTCAAAGGAAACCACAACCTCCTTTTCATTTCCTTTCTGACGGTTTGAAACATTCACGCGAATCAAAGTGGTTTCCCAACCTTGATCCAGTTTGCCATTTCCAATGAGACGATCATACAGTTCGGTGGCTTTCTGAAGTGCCTGCAGGTGAGTGAACTCATCGGCGGCATGCTTACCTCCATGGCCGAAAACCGAAGTTGAAAATATAAAAAACCCAAGCATTATGAGTGGAATAATCATCCATGTTTGAATCCTAAGTCCTGATAAATATCTAATTGTCATTGTTTTCTCCTCCTAAATGAAATGCGTCCGGATCCGAGCTGAAACCCTCGAAAAAGAATCGTAAGCTTTCTTTCCCCAAAGCAAGCAGCATGCCAAAGATTACAAAAATATCGGCTGAACTTGGACCTCATCCGACTTGCATATAAGGTGTTTAGATTATAACAGAAAATAAAAATGGACTTGAAAAATTATGAGATCTTAATTTCAAACACAGGATGCTGGGAGTTCAGGCACGGTTTGCGGTGCAAAAAATTTTCGCAGCGGTTTAGACCGTTGTCCGAGTGTCTTTTAAAGCGGTAGATAAGGAGTCTATTACTCACATATCAATTGTCTTATGTTTTAGCTGTTTCAAGCAGTATATCAATTCTCAACCAAGTAATTGCGCATCATCCCCATGTCCTCATGCTCCAGGTTGTGGCAGTGATAGAGGAAAAGGCCCGGATAGTCTTCGAACTTGACCAGCAGTTTGATACGCTCACCGGGCATGAGCAGTACCGTATCTTTCCAGCCTTCGTCCACGTATCCAGTATGTGTGACACCCCGGCGCTCCAGAACCTGAAACTGCTTGCCATGCAAGTGAATAGGATGGGGCATATTCATCATGCCCATCATTCCCATGCCGCCGACCTCATTGATGAACTCCCATTGCTCAAAGGTGTTCATGCGCACCTTCTCGTCATTGGCCACCGTTTCCATCCGAAACGTTCTGCCGTTGATGGTCCAGTTCATACGCCGCATGACGAGATGAAATCTTCGCGGATGCCTGAGGTTTACGGCCTCGGAGGCCCTAATAGGCTTGATCGTGGAAAGCCGTTGTGGCAGGACAATCTTGGCAGTCTCCCTGCGGTTGACCCTTACTCTTAAAATCGGAAACCCTGCGCCGTTGGGAAGAGTCGCACCGGAGCCCATCATGCCACCGCCCATCATACCGCGGCCCATGCGCCTGCCCCCAGGCATGCCGGCGTCAAACGGCAGGCTCATCAAAACCGTTTCTGACCCCACCGCATAGGTGCTGAAATCGGCCCAAATCTCTATACGCTCACCAGGTGCCAACATCACATAGCGCCGGTTTACGGGTTTTTCCAAAAGCCCACCGTCATTTCCGATAATGATGAGAGGACTGCCGTCCTGCCATGCCAGTTTATAGATGCGGGAGTTGGATCCATTCAGAAGCCGCAGTCTATAGGCTCTTGTCGCTACAGGTAAAATAAAATCCGGATTTCCGTTAACCAGGATCCAGTCTCCCAAAAAGCCGGTCATTTGTTCCATATGGTGTCCAGAGAGATAAATCAGCTGATTGCTGTTATCAAATGCGCGATCCTGGATGACCAGCGGGATGTCGTATTCGCCGGTCGGCAATCCTGCATCTTTTTCTTCATCATCTGAGACCAGAAATAAACCGGCCAAGCCGCCGTATACCTGGGGTCCGGTCATACCGTGGGGATGGGGGTGGTACCAGTAGGTTCCGGCACGGTTGCGTACCTCAAACTCATAAATATATGTTTGGCCCCTTGGGATGACGTAGCGCGGGTGCCCGTCCATATCGGCAGGCACATGCAATCCGTGCCAGTGCACAATGGTCTCCTGGGGAATGTCGTTGGTAAAGCGGATTCGGACTCTCTGCCCTTTATGCACCCGGATGATGGGTCCCAAATACGTTCTTTCGAGATTCATCAGACTCGCCGGGTCTCCCTTCAGCACCTGCCCCTGAAAATGCCACACGCCGGTGGGGTTTCCCGGAAATATCGGTATTTCAGTCGGGGTTGCCTTCAGGGAAATGTCCAGATCCGGCATGAAATTAGGGTTTGATTTGGTTTGAGCATTTGCTGGTTGGCTATCCAGCAACGAGCCGAAACCTCCGCTAACAATACCCGCCGCCCCGGCAGCGGTCATCTGCAAAAACCGGCGTCGGCTGATCATGCCAAATCCTTTCGCATTGCTTCAAATTCAGCCTTGTTGATTTCACCGCGTGCATAGCGCTCTTTGAGAATATCAAGGGCTCTGTCGCTGCTTCCCACTAATTTTTCCCGTCCGGTTGACTGAATCAGCCACTTGATCAGGAAAACCAATCCCACGATGATCAGGATCCAGAAAACAATCATAAAAATACCTCCGAACCATCCCATACCCCAACCGCCCATCATACCGGGGCCCATATGCCAGCCGCCGTATTCACCCGATTGGGCCATAGCCGCATTTGAAGAAAAAAACACAATTAGAAAGGCAAAGCCGAAAACTATTTTGGCCAGTATAAATTCAATAGATTTCATTATTGCTCCATTAAGTTTTTATGGTAGGGGCAATTCGGGCAACCACCATATCCCCTGGAGCCCCTCATTAGGTAGCCCATTCGACCCCGGCCCATTAAACCTCGACCAATATCGGGATTTATCTTTTTCAATTTTAGAATGTGATCCAATCGCTTCTGGCCCATTTGAGCCTTCAAAGCGGATATCTCTTTCTGAAGCTCAGCAGCGACTTCAGCATCCGGGATCTTTTTCGCAAGTTCACTGCGAATTTCGAGCCGCTTTTGATAGAGTTGCTGCCGAATCTCCTTCGTGGCCTCAAAAAAGGCTTTGCGTTCTTCCTCTATTTGCTTAAGTTCATCCTCGCTCAAATTCCCCCAAGAATCATAACCCCGAGGACCACACCCCTGATGGTGCCAACCGGGTCCATGATGCATGCCCCCATAATGATGCTGACCCATTCCCATCTGGGCAAACCCCTGGGCACTAAAACCCAAAATGGCGATCAAGGCAGAAAGAAACACGATTTTTTTAGCAAATTTTTCGGTCATGTGTTGCCTCCAAGTTAATTTGATTGTCATCACATATGCCAAATAATAAACACGAATCATCAAATTGGAATATAGACAGAGCATTTCTCATGCCAGGATCTAAATTTTTAGATTTGATATTAATAAATCTTTTAATCTATTGATATATTAAGGATTGTTATATATTAAAAAATCTTCGGCATATTTGTGTGAAACTACATGTGTATAAAAAGTACCCGGCCATTCAGGAAATTGGACTTCATCTGGATAAAAAATATCCACTTGGCTGAAAAGTGCTTAACATCGCCAAAGTGAAACCGCTGTTGTTCGACATGAGCAGCATCAAATATTGGTCTCTGGGTGAGGTTGTTGCGAACTGCTGGAATGTCGGAAAACAGCTAAAAAAGGAATTAAAGGCTTAGGTTGACTCAGATGCACCTTTTAGATATACGCAATAAACAGAACGGCTAGATCTAAAAATCTCCGATACTTAACTGAGAAGCGGCTTCATGATCCCATCGATATAAAACGAATCAAACGAAATATTAATCATTCGGCAATCCATGCAGCTTGAATGTACAGATCTAAAATATCAGTATCCGGGAACCAACCTGCAGGTGTTTAAAGCCTTAAGCATGCAATTGGTAGGACCGGGTTTCCATGCATTATTTGGTCCCTCAGGTGTCGGTAAAACCACGCTGGCCAAAATGATTTGTGGTAAACTCAACGATTATACCGGCGAGATTACGACAAATGATATGAATCGAATTCTATATACCCACAATTTGGAAAGAATCCCCGGCTGGTCGAGTGTTCGGGAACATCTTGAATTAAACACACCCGCCGCAAACCAGCATATCGTATCCGAACTGATTGACTCATTTGGGCTACAGACCCTAATGGAATCGCGGTTTGCCCAATTATCTCTCGGGCAGCAAAACCGCACCAACCTGACCCGCTATCTTCTGCAGGATTTCGACCTGTTGATCATGGATGAAAGCCTGGCCAATGTCGACGAAGTTACCAAAGAAAAAATCATCCTAAAGATCAAGGACATGTTCCCCGAGCGCTGCTTTCTTTATATATCCCATAACGTGGTGGAGGTTGCGAAATTCTGCGATCAGATTCTTGTTCTGCGCAGCCACCATAAAGTACCCCAAACGATAAACCTTGCCGGACAGAACCATAAAAATGGCCAAACGCTGGATAAACAAGCACTTGAGCATACTATGCTGGAGATTGTAAATGCTTCATAGGCGTATATATCAATTCTTCATCATCTATTTTTTGGTCCTGGCTGTGTTGATGGTGATCAAATACAGCTTAAGCCTTTCAGATTATGTCATCCCCGGCCTTGGCGAAATATGGCAAACCGCCTGTCAATTTTTTGCAGTTTATTTTGTTGCTGTCCTTAACACACTTTCGGTAGCGATTCTCGGTCATATTCTGTCCATCTGCCTGGCGACAATCGTCGGCATTGTCGGTCGCTTAACGATTTGGGTGGGTTCTTTCATTCGGGTGGCGGCCTATAATATTCAAGCCTATCCCATCGTTGCGGTGGCACCAATTATTTTTATTCTATTGGGTGACGGCCTGTCTTCCCGGCTCTTGATCGCTGCCATGATTTGCTATTTTCCGTTGCTGCTTTCATTTATCGGTATATTTTCCGAACCAATTTCTGAAATTGAGCATTTTTTCGAATCCACCTTAAAAATGACCTGGTGGTTGCAGGTCAAAATCCGTGCGTTTGAAAATATCAATAAACTGATAACCGTCATTGTCGGCAGTGCGACCCTGGCAATGGTCGGCACCATTGTAGCAGAATTCATTGCGGCTGACGCCGGTATTGGATACAGCATCCGAATTGCTTTGTTTCAGAGTGATCTTGCCAAGATTCTGGTAGCGCTTTTTTTAATCGGGGTGTGCACATCATTATACCTGGTATTATTAGAATGGATCGGGCATTTGATCCAAAAGCGATGGGAAATTCCCGAAGGAGGTTAACATGAGACCCCAACAACGAAAAATAATCGGATATCGAACCCTGGCTATACTGATTATTGTATGTTTGTTCGGCTTCAGCGCCGAGGCACTTGCTCAGGAAAAGGAGGAGGTGGCCTACCGTCTTAAGTGGCTGTTCAACGTCAGTGTGGTTGGCGATCTGTGGGCAGACGTCAACGGAAACTTTGCCAGCAAGGGACTTAAGGTAACCGTCAAGCCGGGCGGCCCCGAACGGGATGCCATCAAGGAATTGGAGTTGGGACGTGCCCAGTTTGGGGTGGCATCCGCCGATCAGGTTATCCGGGCGGTTTCCAAAGGCGCACCGATTGTTGTACTGGCCCAATTGTTTCAAACCAATCCGTTGCACTGGATCTATCGGCCCGATAAATCGGCATTTAAAAACCCGCTTGACTTCAAAGGACAGACGGTCGGCATCACTTACGGCGGAAATGATGAGACCATTATGCGGGCCCTGCTCGCCAAATACGATATCAAAGACAATGATTTGAAGCTTTTCAGTGTCCGTTACGACTACACGCCGTTTTATCAGGGAAAAGTAGATTTTTGGCCGCTTTACATTAATGCCCAGGCACCCATTATCGGGGCCAAACTCAAAAAAGCAGGGGAATCTTACAGCTTTGTAAGTCCGGCTGATTTTGGGATTCAATTCGTCGCCAATTCGGTGGTTACTTCCAAAAAAATGATTGAATCCCGACCCGATACGGTAAAGCGATTTATCAACGCCCTGGTTCAGGGCTGGCGAGAAGCCCTGGATCCGGCCAACAACGAACGCGCCATCAAGACCGTGTTGCAGTTTAACAAAGAAACCCCGGAAGCCATTGTGCGTCAACAATTGCCGGTCACGCGTAAACTCATGATGCCAACTGCCGATTTTTCGTTTGGCAAAATCGATGTGGCCGCCTGGAAGCAAACCGAAGAAATCATGCTCTCCCAAAAGCTGATTCCGGCTCCCGTACATGTGGAAAAATTATTGATGCCGCTGAACTAAAAGTTAGAATTAACCGGTCGAAAACCATACTTTTTTCTTCCGTGGATGAAGACAGGCATTCATTGGTTCAACGATGTATAAGAAACCGCGATCTATTTAGGGTCGGCGCTTTGGTCGACCCTAAATGATTCTTTAACTCTCCCTCCCACCAGGTAATAACTTTGCCAGCTTCGGTTGAATTACCTCCGACGCAATGCTTTCCCCAATCGACGAGTCCTCTCTGGCAACTCATCAAGAGAGAACATAGTAAATTGCTCTTGACAAATACTGAAAATAATCAATACGTAGTGTGGCAGCCAGACTTACCCTAATCCTCAAAGGAGATAGAAATGCACGCAAATCAAAAGGGTCACATTTTAAGCTTTGCATTGAACAAGGAGACCCCGGCTATTGTGAAGGCGGAAGGAATTTACCTTTACGATGACCAGGGCCATCGCATCATCGATGCCAGTGGCGGAGCGATTGTATGCAGCATCGGCCATGGTGTTCGAGAAATCGCCGATACGGTTGCCACTCAGATGGAAAAAGTCGCCTTTGTCTTTCGGCGGGCCTTCCATACGCCGGAGCTCGAGGAAGCGGCCACCAAGATCTGTGAGACCACCAATTGGGACATGGACCGGGTATTCTTTGTTTCCGGTGGCTCAGAAGCGACTGAAACGGCCATCAAGCTGGCGCGCAAATACCACATCGACAACGGCAATCCGGGCAAATTCAGGGTCATCTCTCGCTGGCAGAGCTATCACGGTTCGACCATGGGAGCTGCATCCTGGAGCGGTTTCACTTCGCGACGGGCTGATTTCACACCCTATTTGAACGACTTCGTCCACTTGCCAGCAACCCTCTGTTATCGCTGTTGGTACGGAAGATCGCCGGATTCCTGCGATCTCGAATGCGCCGAGGCTTTGGAAAACGAAATTCTATGTCTGGGACCGGAGACGGTGTCCGCCTATATTGCCGAACCGGTTTCCGGCCATTCCCTGGCGGCTGCCTCCCCACCAAATGCGCACTTCACACGTATCCGGGAAATCTGTGATCAATACGATGTCTTGATGATTTTAGACGAAGTCATGAGCGGCGTGGGCCGAACCGGCAAATGGTATGCCTATCAACACCACGAGGTGGTCCCCGATATCATTGCACTGGCAAAGGGTCTGAGTGCCGGCTATTTTCCGGTGGGCGCAACTGCTGTACAAGCCAAAATTCACGACACCATTGCCAACAAATCCGGTGTCTTTGGATCCGGTCACACGTATGGCGGAAACCCGCTGGCGGCAGCGGTAGTATGCCGCGTCATCGACTATTTAAAAGAACACAACCTGATCGAGCATTGTGCCGCAATGGGGGACTATCTGGTTGAGAAATTGGAAGCCCTGCGCTCCCATCCTACCGTGGGCGACATTCGGGGCAAAGGCCTCCAGCGGGGGGTGGAATTTGTCAAAGACAAGAAAACCAAAGCGCCGCTTGATGCGCAACTGCACTTTTCCCAGCAAATCCAGGATGAGGCCCTGCTACGCGGTGTGCACATCGAGTCCTCTTCCGGATGCGATCGCGGACAGGCCGGTGACACGATTATTTTTGGTCCTCCGTTTATTATCACCAAAGACCAAATAGATGAAATGATCGATATCATCGACCAAACCATATCCGTGGTGGAGAAAAGAGTCGCACTTTGAACCAAATTTATATCTGAAAAATTTTATTAATTTTGGCGCACCCCTAAAATAAAGGAACGAAAAATGGCTAAACGAAGTGATTTAATGACCAAGGGACCGGAAAGAGCACCGCATCGTGCTTTGCTGCGGGCGGATGGATTAACGGACTGGGAACTGGAGCGGCCGATGATCGGCATCGCCAATTCCTTTAACGAAATCATACCGGGCCATATGCATCTGGACAAACTGGTAGATGCCGTCAAGGCCGGTGTTTATGCCGCCGGGGGCACACCTATGGTTTTCAACACCATCGGCGTTTGTGATGGCATCGCCATGAACCATGTGGGCATGAAATATTCCCTGCCCAGCCGGGAGTTGATTGCCGATTCCCTCGAAATTATGGCCACCTCCCATCCCTTTGACGGTCTGATACTGATGGCCTCCTGCGATAAAATCATTCCCGGTATGCTGATCGCTGCTGCCCGGCTGAACATACCATCGATTTTTCTTTCCGGTGGCCCGATGCTGCCCGGTAAGATTCACGGTAAAGATACCGGCCTGGACAAAGTATTCGAGGCGGTGGGTCGATTTTCAAGTGGCAAGATTACCCAGCAGGAGCTGGATTATTATGAATGCACGGCCTGTCCGGGAGCCGGCTCCTGCTCGGGAATGTTTACGGCCAACACCATGAACAATTTGTCTGAGGCACTAGGGATGTCGTTGCCATTTAACGGCAGCGCACCGGCTGTTTATGCCGAACGAATCTGGCTGGCGAAGCAGACCGGATATAAAGCCGTTGAGCTGGTCAACAAAAACCTAACGCCAAGGGATATTATGACCAAAGAAGCATTTTATAATGCCATTGCAGCCGATATGGCTTTAGGTGGCTCCACCAATACCGCCCTGCACATTCCGGCCATTGCATATTATGCGGAGGTTGATTTAACCCTGAAAGACTTCGGTAATTTAACAGAAAAAATCCCGCACCTAACCTCCATGGCGCCCGTAGGGCCCCATCATGTCGTCGATCTATTCCATGCCGGAGGTATTCCGGCAATTATGGCCGAACTGCACAAATCGGATTTGATCAATGCCAGACCGATGACCGTCTACGGAAAAACAATGGCAGAAATGCTGGATGACTTAAAGGCCGGTATCAAAGATGAGTCCGTGATTCGCTCCACCAAAAAGCCGGTCCATAAAACCGGTGGTCTGGCAATTTTAGCTGGAAATCTGGCGCCGGACGGCGCCATTGTCAAACAGGCGGCGGTGGCCGACGAAATGCTCAGCCACTCCGGTCCGGCCCGCATTTTCAACTCCGAAGAGGACGCGTTTCAGGCTATTGTAGACGCAAAAATCCGCAAAGGCGATGTGATCGTCGTTCGCAACGAAGGCCCCAGAGGCGGTCCGGGAATGCAGGAGATGCTCTCACCAACTTCCGCATTGGCCGGAATGGGCATGGATAAGGAGGTCGCCTTAATTACCGATGGCCGGTTTTCCGGGGCCAGCCGGGGGGCAGCAATCGGACACATATCTCCGGAGGCTGCCGCCAAAGGACCGATTGCCGCTCTAAAAGACGGAGACATTATTGAAATCGATATTCCCGGCAAATCTCTGAATGTTCAACTTGAAGACGCCGAAATCCAGGAAAGAATTGCAGCCTTACCGGATTTTGAACCGAAAATAAAGACCGGGTATCTAGCCCGCTATGCCCAGATGGTCTCCAGCGCGGATAAAGGGGCGGTTTTTCCACGATAGCCTGGTTGCTAGTTACTCGTTACTGCTCTCTGGTTGCTGTTTATCAGCTGTTAGAGGCTGGAGGTTTGAGGTTGGAGGCAAAAGAACTAGCACTAAAAAGAAAAATGAGCCGATCCTATTTTACCTCAAACCTAAAGCGAAACGCCCCTCTAGTTCCGCCGAGCGGAACGATCCTCAAGGCCTAAAAGGCCGATCAAAAGCGAATTAATGAGCAACAGACTGTGAGCAACGAAGATTTATATCAGCAGCGCCTGACCCGAATATTAGAGGCGGTCGCTTTAAAAAAGCCCGATCGCACGCCCGTGATTTTGCAATACTCCGGCTTTGCCGCCCACATTACCAACACCACAATGGCGGATTACCTCAGTTCACCTGCCAAAAACATAGAGACCATGATCCAGGCGTATCATCTCGTCGGTGATGGCGATGCCATTAATTACGGGACATTCTGGCCGTATGGCCTTAGTTATGATTTCATGGCCAAGGTACGCGTTCCGGGAGTGGATTTGCCGAAAAACGAGATGTGGCAGGTGGTGGAAACCGAACTGATGATACCCGCCGATTATGATCAAATCCTCGAAAAAGGCTGGCCTGCATTTTCTGAAGAATTTATGAAAAAACGGATTTTCGATGATGCTCCGGCAGAATTTTTTCCTCCCCATAGAAAACCGGTAAATGCACGCAAAAAATGGCAGGCCAATGGCGTTCCGGTTCTCAGCGGTGGAGACATCACGACCCCCATTGAAGTGCTGTGCGGAGCCCGTTCGTTAATGGAATTTGCCGTTGATTTGATCCAGATTCCCGACAGGGTTCAGGCGGCCATGGATGAAATTGTTCCCCACCTGGCGCATAAGGCCATAGAACGTGCCAACAAATTGGACTATCCCGCAGTATGGATTGGCGGCTGGAGATCGGCCCCCTGTCTGCTTTCGCCGGCCATGTGGGATCGGTTTGTCTGGCCTTATTTCCGGCAATTGGCAAACGAAGTGGTTGCTGCGGGATTGATCGCGCTGCTGCATTTAGATTCGGATTGGACTCGAGAACTGCAACGATTCCGGGAATTGCCCAGGGCAAAATGCATTCTGGCGCTCGATGGGGAAACCGATATTTATAAGGCAAAAAAAATATTAAGCGATCACCTGTGCATTATGGGCGATGTACCGGCATCCATGTTGTACATGGAATCTCCAGAAAATGTCTATAAATACAGCTGTAAACTGGTTCGTCAGTTAGGTCCGGAGGGCTTTATTCTTCATTCGGGATGCGATATTCCAGCAAATGCTAAAATGGATAATGTACGAGCGATGGTCGCCGCAGCCATCGATTAAAAGATGGTCAACTTAATTGGCGCAGGTTGGATCCACTTATTGCTGGTACCATAATAAAACCATTTATCTGGAAATCCACGGCGCGAAATAAAAACAGGATTTTCAGACCATTGAATGAGTTGCAGATAGGCCTCGTGCAGTTTTCGAAATACCGCAGGGTCACCCCCCTGGTCAGGGTGGTGATGTTTCGCCTGTTTCCAGTACGCTTTTTTAATAATTTGCTGGAGTTTTGGTGAACTTAAATCCGTCTTGCTGAGTTTTAAAAAAGTTAAGGATTTGGCCGTCCGCACGGGTTCTTTAATTTCTATCGGTTTTATTGACTTCGAATCGACATTCTTACTGTTTGCCTTTTCGAGTATAAGCTGGGAAGCCAGGTAGCGCTTGTTGGTGCGTCGCTTTTCAGCCCACCAAGCATTGCCCAATATATTGCTCATCGTGCAGAAATCTTCAACCGGCTTTTTATCTTTGGTACGTGGAAAAATAAAGCTGAATAACTCGCCAGAACCGTAAGGCAAAACATCTAAAATAATAATGAATTCAGTGAAATAAAATGTGGCATATTTGGTATTCAGTGCACACAACAGGCCGGTTCTCATATTCAGATTGTAACGCAACCGCTGGCGGCACTCAATGGAACAATAGCGGCGTCTGTACATATTTTCAGCGGTACCACAGGACAAGCAGCGATTCTTGTGGTGGTTTTCAGACACCGCGATATGTTGGGGATTATTATAGTTCATTATTTTTTAGATAGGTTCAAGTAATTAGAATTTCGGATAAAGCTCTACCATAGCAGATTGAAAGGTACAGGTCAAAAGCCATCCATTTTCCTGAACAAAAAGACATTTTTGAGATGGCTTCTAAGAATATATCGGCAACATAAAGCAGTTCTAAATGAATATTTTGAGCATTTGCTCTCCTTTGGGCTTGCTAAATATTAAAACTAAAAATATTATACGTATCTGAAAAAAAATCAGACGAACAAACGCATTATATGGCCAGACTAATGATAAACAAGAACCAGTGGGAGGACGACGGAAGGATGAAAAAAATAATAGCCCATCTTCAGACTTTTCATTTGGCAGCACTGCTCGCCATTGCTGTTTTGTTTTTGGCCTGCGCCGGGAAACCGTTGGAGGTGCAGTCCATCGCAAAATCAGAAAATCCTCAGCAAGTTATCAACAAATTAGACAACGAAATCGCCCTTGCTCGCAAAGATCAGGTCAACGTACTGGCACCCACGTGGTTTGAAAGGGCGGAGTCGTCACTAAACAAAGCAAAAGAAGCATTGGACCAGGGCGATGAAGTTTCGGAAATTTTTGATAATGCAGCCACCGGGCGTGCCCAGCTCCGACGTGCTGAGGAAATAGCAAAAACTTCAAAGGCCGCCATACCGGAAGTAATTAAAGGCCGCAATCTTGCACGCAATGCCGGAGCAGCGACCCTCGGCAAAGACTATCTTGAGGCCGAAGAACAGTTTCTGAAACTTACCCGTGCGATTGAAAAAGACAATTTAAGCTATGCACAACGCAATCAAGCAAAAGTAAGCGAGCAATTCCGCACACTGGAACTAAGGGCAATCAAAATTCGAACCCTTGGTGAGGTTCGCAGTCTCTTGCGGATTGCGCAAAATAAAGACGCTGCCGAAATCGCACCGAAATCATATGCTTTAGCGCAGAATAAATTAATTGAAGCCGACGCTTTTATTACCAAAAACCCGTATGCAAAGGAACAAATGCACAAAATGGCCTCCGAAGCGCTCTTCATGTCACGGCGTCTGCTTGAAGTGATGAAGCAGTGTGAGAACGTGCAAACCATGCAACCGGAAGAGATCACACTGTGGGTGGAAGGGATGCTGTTTAACACCACCCGCAAGCTTTCCGCCCCCGACATGCGGGATCGGTCATTTGACAAACAGTTAGAAAATATTCTGGCATCCATTGAGGCGCAGCAAGCCGATGGCACATTTATGCTAAAAAAATCAAAGGATCAAGAGACACAGATCAATCGCCTACAAAATAAGATCGCCACTTTGGAGGGGCGAACCCGCAAAGAACAAGAGGAAAAAGAGCGCCTGCTCGTTGAAAAACGTTTCAATGAGCAACTCAGCAGCGTTCAAAGCTTTTTTGAACCCAGGGAAGCCGAAGTGTACAAGAAGGAAAAACAGGTAATTATTCGCCTAAAGGCCATGCATTTCCCGGTCGGACAAAGTATCATCATGCCAGAAAATTATATGCTCCTCAGCAAGGTCCAGCGTGCCATTCGCCTTTTTGGAGAACCGGACGTTATCATCGGCGGTCATACCGACAGCACCGGTCCCGAAGAGTTAAACGAGCATTTATCTCAGCAAAGAGCCGAAGCCGTAAGGCAATATTTTGTGGCCAACGCAACCATTCCGTATGATAAAATCATTGCCGTCGGCTATGGATCCATGCGGCCACTGGCATCCAACGCTACAGAAGCAGGCCGAGCAATGAACCGGCGCATTGATATTACCATTGCACCGCAGCTTCAAACCCTAAAGTAATCCATTGATTTCATAAAGAAATAAGCGTGTATTACGCGCTATTGTCGCAGAAGACTTTTCTCTTGACACGTAATTTCTTTCCTCTCCAAGCATACCGATAGCTGTCACACAATCGCTGCGCAACTCCTTGCGTGCTTCTTTATCCAAACAGGATTTGAGCACAGCTATGAAGTCCGACTCGAAGGCTTTAAAATAATACCTATGTTTTTTTCAGTTTTGACCTAAATCAATGTATGGGGATGATAAATAGCGTATTAAATATTATAAATAAAAAATCTTAGAGCGCGGACATTTAAATGAAAG
The DNA here is from genome assembly GCA_050116155.1 of Desulfobacterales bacterium. Taxonomy (GTDB): domain Bacteria; phylum Desulfobacterota; class Desulfobacteria; order Desulfobacterales; family JAHEIW01. The sequence goes on along the minus strand of JASFPE010000013.1, from coordinate 132 downwards.
GAGATAGATGATGAAACAATTGAACCTATATGAAGAAAATGACTTTTCCGAAAAAGCCTTCAAAAAACTACTTGTACATGATTCTCCCTATTTTAAAATCTTGAATTTTAACTTCAAGGCTGGTCAGGAACT
>JASFPE010000012.1:0-28854 GCA_050116155.1 Desulfobacterales bacterium | reverse complement strand
GGCACCCCCTACATGAATAATAAGTTTTGTTCCCTTCAGGAACATGCCAGTGTTCCCCTTCAGGAACATGCCAGTATATCAATACAAGCGATTTTACAGTAACGACGGTAGTTTAAAGCTGTTATGATGTCAAGAAAAATATAGGTTGTTTTGACAACCTTAATTTGAGATATTAGTTTGAAGGTTCAGAGGTTTTGGGTTCACCGTTCAGGGTTGTCCCTGTTTTAATGCGTCTAGCGTGAGCAATCCGGCCAGGGGTATCGCGCATAGCATCATCTATAAGCCTTTAACCTCTGAACCCTGAACCTTTGAACCTTGAACCGCTGAGCACAGAACCTTCGAACGATTGCATAAAATTACGCTATTGAGGAACGACATCATGGATAAATCCAGAAACTCAGATGAATACATTGCGCGTCAACGACAGGCCATCGCTCAAAATCCGGAGTGCGGTAATTCGCACTACAATTTGGCTGTCGCGCTTATCGGGCAGAAAAAATACGATGAAGCCGAAAAGCACCTGTATGAGGCCATCGAATGCAGTCAGGGCTTGGCCGAAGCATATGTTGCGCTGGGAGGCATCTGCCTGCAGCGCGGTGATCTGGAGGGCTGTCTGCATAACAATCGGATGGCCGTTAAAGCCAAGCCCGGATTCTCTGAGGGCTGGGGCAATATCGGTTTTATTGAGCTTCAACGGGGTCATGTCGATGAAGCCATAACCGCCCTGGAAAAGGCCACCACCTTTAATTTTAGATATATACAGGCTTTTTCCAACCTGGCCAACGCCTACCTGATGAAAGGCAGGATTGACGATAGCATCGAAGCCAACCATAAGGCCCTTGAGCTCCATCCAGAATTTGCACCGGCTCACAATAATCTGACCATCGCTTACCTTGAAAAAGGAGAAAATGAGCTGGCAGTCAAACACTGTGATAAGGCAGTGAAACTGGGATATGAGGTTGCACCCCAGATTCTTAAAGAAATCGATGAACACAGGAATAAATAAAGATTAAGGAATTGCGAATTTAGGAATTCAGGAATTGTCAATCTGGATGAACTGCATGAAATCCGATTTTAATTCCTAAATTTCCCATTTTTTTTAATCATGCCCCCCACCCCCCGATTTTCATATTACATATCCCGATTTGAAAATCCCGTACAAGAAGATAACTCCATCTGGAACGAGCCGTTACCCATGACGCGGCACCACTTTGCTAGGGAGGCTACAAAAAATGGTGACGAATTCATAACCATCGGGGATTATTTCAGGGTGGCGCGCTTGTTTTTCGAAAGAATTGGAATTGAAATGCTTGCCAATGCCTTTCGGCGACGTTTCAAACACGACATCCGATCGAAGGACATTACCCAAATTTCAATATTCCTCTTAAAGCACGGTGAATTTTACCATCCATCCCGAATTGAGGCCAGCGTTGATGATTGGCAAATTGATTGTGTACTGAATGTGGCATTTTCGCAAACAGGCCAAAACACCATCAAGGATGAATATTGTGTTTTAAAAAGGCTGGCACAGGAGTTTGCTTTCGCCTACCTACCGCAGGTTTATGGCCGGGATGAAGCTTTTATCAGCGCAGATTACAAGATCGCTATGTTTTTAGGGGAATGGTTAAACAACTATTACGAATTTCATATTTCCAGGGATCCCGCAGATAATCAAAATAAAATAGTTGTGTGGGATTCAAAACGGGGCGATTATTTCCTTTCTACAAACCAGAGTCTGAATCTTTATAGCCAGGCTGCGGGAATCTTGACCAGCTATTATAATTTAACCTCATTCGAGCAAATCTGTTCATGGCACCATGCGGCTGGAGATTTTGTCATTCGCCTTGAAAATGAAAAGGTTGATTTGAAATTGATTACGGTGCGACGGTACGCGTCAACATTCAACAATACAAATGATCTCAAAAATGCGGAAAATAATGCGGAGCTCATATTGCAGGCCTTGCTGGTGTTTTTTTTAGACCTTTGTTTAAAAATGCGTCTTGATCGTCTCGATGGTGTCGGTGATATCATCTGGGCGGATAACACCGCTGTTCAGGGTACGCTAATCGGTTTTCTGAACGCCCTTGATCTGAAGGCCAATGTCCCCGCATTGCCGGATACGCCGCTGCGCTGCTTTTATCAATATCTGTCCCTGTGTTCAAAAACTGATTTACACGAACTTTCCAAAGCCATCCTGAAGACCTTCAACCCGGATGCAGAGGAGGTCGATGTCATCAGGCAGCATCTGGACAGCCATGTTGATATTTTACACCATTGCATTGGTCAATTATGATGTTTCAAAACCTTCCCGGAAACACACGCCGGTCAACAGCACTACATAAAGCGGTTGGTTTTCCGCGTGGCGCAAGATAAAGTGTGATTCAGAATTTTAAATTTTTTAACACCTTTAGGCCTCGAATCGATGGTTTTTTATTGACAACAAATCAGATTAATTCTATATGACCTCTTTGATTTAAAAAATGATTTCTTTGACGAAAATTAAAGATAAAACTAGAAAATTCAATTGCTGAGAGGAGGTGACCCTGAATTCGCCCATGAGGGCTGACACGCTGTTTTTTCAGTTTTTAGGATAAAAATTAACAAAACGGAGGTAGATAATGGCAAAACATAAAACCCCTTTATTGGACCAGCTTGAAAGCGGGCCCTGGCCGAGCTTTGTGTCTGACCTCAAACAACAGGCCGAAGTGAGGGCAAAAAACGAAGCGAAAGTGGAATTCCAGATTCCTGTAGATGTTGTGGAAGACCTCCTCGGAGTGCTGGAACTTTCTTACAAGCACGGCCGCACCCACTGGAAGCACGGCGGGATCGTCGGTGTATTCGGGTACGGCGGCGGCGTTATTGGACGCTATTGCGACCAGCCGCAAGAGTTCCCGGGTGTGGCGCACTTCCACACCATGCGGGTAAATCAACCGAGTGGTAAATTCTATACGGCCGAATACCTGCGAAAGATATGTGACCTGTGGGATTTTCGCGGCAGCGGAATCACCAATATGCACGGATCCACCGGTGACATTATTTTTCTGGGGACCACCACCCCACAGCTGGAAGAAGTTTTCTATGAGATGACCCATAATCTCAACCAGGATCTGGGTGGTTCCGGCTCCAACCTGAGAACACCGTCTGACTGCATCGGGCAGGCCCGTTGCGAATATGCCTGCTACGACACCCATGCCCTGTGCTACGATCTGACCCAGGAGTACCAGGACGAACTCCACCGGCCGGCATTCCCGTATAAATTTAAGTTTAAGTTCGATGGTTGCCCCAACTGTTGTGTGGCCTCCATTGCCCGGGCGGATATGTCGTTTATCGGTACCTGGAGAGATGATATCCGCATCGACCAGGAAGCGGTCCAGGCCTACGTCGGCGGAGAACTTCCACCCAATGGCGGCGCCCATTCCGGTCGTGACTGGGGACCGTTTGATATCCAATCAGAGGTCATCGATAACTGCCCCACCGACTGCATGTGGATGGAAGACAACAAGTTGATGATCGACACCAAGGAGTGTAATCGCTGCATGCACTGCATCAATGTCATGCCCAGAGCCCTGAGGATTGGAGAAGACACAGGTCTTTCGATCCTGGTCGGTGCCAAGGCCCCGATTCTTGATGGCGCCCAGATGAGTTCAATGCTGGTTCCCTTCATCAAGGTTGAGGAGCCCTATGAGGAAATCAAGGAAGTCATCGAAAACATCTGGGATTGGTGGATGGAAGAGGGTAAGAACCGCGAGCGGCTGGGTGAGCTGATGAAACGTCAGGGATTCCAGAAGTTACTCGAGGTGACTGGAATTCAACCCGATCCGCGTATGGTTCAAGAGCCCAGATCCAACCCCTATATTTTCTGGAAAGAAGAAGAAGTCGAAGGTGGTTGGGCTCGTGACATCAATGAATTCAGAAAATATCATCAGAGATAGGGGGAAAAACCATGGCATTTATATCTTCAGGCTATAATCCTGACAAACCGATGGAAAACCGAATTTCGGACATCGGACCGAAAAAGTTCGACGAATTTTATCCGCCGGTGATTGCCAAGAATAAAGGCACCTGGCTCTATCATGAATATATCCAACCCGGCGTTTATTACCATGTAGCCGAATCCGGCGATAAGGTTTTCACGGTCAGGGTCGGCGGTGCCCGGCTGATGAGCACCACGCATGTCCGTGAGATCTGCGATATTGCCGAAAAACACTGTGACGGCTATGTTCGCTTTACCACACGAAATAACATCGAATTTATGGTGGACAGTGAAGACAAAGTTAAGCCGCTTATCCAGGATCTTGAAAGCCGCAAGTTTGCCGGCGGCAGCTATAAATTCCCGGTGGGTGGCACCGGTGCCGGTATCACCAACATTATTCATACCCAGGGCTGGATCCACTGCCACACACCGGCCACGGATGCATCCGGTCCGGTCAAATCTACCATGGATGTGCTGTTTGATGATTTCAAAGACCACCGATTGCCGGCACATCTGCGGGTCTCCCTGGCCTGCTGTCTGAACATGTGCGGCGCGGTTCATTGCTCGGATATCGCCATTCTGGGATATCACCGCAAACCGCCGTTGCTGGACCACGAATATCTGGACAAGATGTGCGAGGTCCCGCTGGCGATTGCAGCCTGTCCGACGGCGGCCATCAAGCCGGCTAAAGTTGAAATCGAGGGACAGAAGGTCAACAGTGTGGCCGTGAAGGAAGAGCGCTGCATGTTCTGCGGAAATTGCTACACCATGTGCCCTTCCATGCCGTTGGCGGACACCGAAGGCGATGGTATTGTCATCATGGCCGGCGGGAAAGTCTCCAACCGCATTAGCGCGCCCAAGTTTTCCAAGGTCGTGGTGGCTTTTATTCCCAACGAAGCACCGCGCTGGCCGCAGACCACCGCCACCATCAAGAAGATCGTCGAGGCCTATGCCAAAGGCGCCAATAAATACGAACGCCTCGGTGAATGGGCGGAACGCATCGGATGGGAACGATTCTTCGAGAAATGCGAGCTTGAATTTACCCATCACCTGATCGACGATTTCCGTGATCCGGCCTACTTTACGTGGCGTCAGACCACGCAATTCAAGTTTTAAAGACGGCTGAACGTTATAGGGGGCATCGACGCATGATGTCCCCTGAATTTTATCGAAAAGAGGTTAGTTATGGATTACGAAGAAGCAAAAGAGAAAATTGTCGCCGGGCTGGAGAAAAAATCAAAGACCAAGACCAAATTTTACTTTAATGATTTGACCAAGATTCTTGATTTAAAGCCTCGGGAAGCCAAAAAGCTGATCAACAGGTTGGTGCAGGAAGAGGTTCTCGAGTACTGGTCCAGCGGCAGTACTTCCCTGTATGGCCTTAAAGGCGCCGGGAAACAGGCGGGGGCAGAACACGAAGACTAGACGTTTTTCAGGCAAAAGCAGTTTTTTTGCCCCTTGAACATCTATCAATGCTGCAAAATGAAATGGAATTTCCCAGGATCTTCATTGCTGCCCTGCGCGGCGGTTCGGGAAAAACCATACTGTCCATCGGAATCATTGCTGCGTGGAGCAAGCTAGGCAAATCCATCGCACCCTTTAAAAAAGGTCCGGATTATATCGATGCAGGCTGGCTGGCCCTTGCGGCGGGTCGGCCCTGCTATAATCTGGATTCCTTCCTTTTGTCAGATGCAGACAATCGCAAATCCTTTCTATCGCATGCCGAAGATTGTGATATCTCGGTTATCGAAGGCAATCGGGGTCTTTATGATGGTATCGACCTTAAGGGCAGCACCAGTACGGCAGAATTGGCAAAGTTGCTCGAAGCACCGGTGGTATTGTGCGTTGATTGTACAAAGATGACCCGCACGATGGCCGCGGTAATATCCGGCTGTCTTCAGTTCGATCAAAACGTCATGATTGAAGGCGTGATTCTTAATCAAGTCGCGAACCCCAGACACGAACAGAAGCTGCGCGACAGTATTGAACACTATTGTGGCATTCCGGTGCTCGGTGCCATACCCAGGCTCGGTCAGCAGCATTTTCCCGAACGGCACTTAGGGCTGGTACCAACCGCCGAACACGATTGGGCCCAGGAGTCCATTGAGACCATCACCAAAATTGCCGAAAAGCATATTGATCTGGACGCTGTTGTCGAGATTGCCAAGAAAGCCCCCCGGCTCAGAGCCAGCCACAAACACAAAAAATCATTATCCAATAGCCAGCATCCAGTATCCAGTATCGAGAAACCAACACCTCGTATTGGTATTATCCGAGATTCTGCATTCCAGTTTTATTATCCGGAAAACCTTGATGCACTTCGTGCAAACGGGGCAGAGATTGTATTTATAAGCCCATTGAAGGATCAAGATTTGCCCGAGTTAGACGCGCTGTATATTGGTGGCGGATTTCCGGAAACCCATGCCAGACAGCTGTCAGAAAATACAAATTTTAGCCGCCAGTTAAGGGCGGTGGTGGAAGACGGCTTTCCGATTTACGCTGAATGCGGCGGCTTGATGTATCTGGGAGAAGAATTGATTTTGGAAGGAAAATCTCATCCCATGGCCGGCATACTGCCGCTGGTGTTCGACTTTTACAAACGCCCTCAGGGACACGGTTACACCATTGTCACGGTTGAAGGCCAGAATCCGTATTATCCGATTGGTACCGAAATCAAAGGCCATGAATTTCATTATTCACGGGTAAGGAAATGGTACGGACAAGATAAAGACCTGGTTTTTCGCATGGACAGGGGCGTCGGCATATCGGAGGATAGAGACGGAATTCTTTATAAGAATGTGTTGGCGACCTATACGCATATTCATGCCTTGGGTACGCCGCAGTGGGCTGAGGCATTGGTTCGCAATGCCATCGTCCATAAAAAAAATAAGCGCTAGTTTTCGACCTAGAGCCATCATCCAATGTCAGAACTGTCCAAAAAGCTGTCGGACGACGCGATCCCCAACGAAATCCTTCAATTCATATCGGCATCACCCACCAAGATTACTTCCTTAAAGTTGGGAAAAATATTATCTGAACAATATAAATTAGAAAAACAACAAATCAAATCTGTAATTAGAGATTTGGTTAAACGCGGTGAACTGGTTTATACTTACGAATTTGGCAGTACCTTTCTGGAACGCTCTTTTAATCAACCAATTCGCATTTCAGCGCATGTGGTGATCAAACCCCCCGCGTATCACTATCGACCGGATTCAGGCGATATTGTTATCCAGATAAAGTCCGGGGCATCCTTTGGCGACGGCCGGCATCCGACCACACGCCTGGCGATTAGAGCCATTGGGGTTGTCCTCGAGGAAATCAAATTCGATGATCCGCTATTACAACATACAATGCTGGATATCGGTACCGGTACCGGCATTTTGGCTATGACAGCCGTGCGTCTGGGAATGCACAAAGGACTGGGAATCGATATTGATCCCTGCGCCCGTTCGGAGGCCAGAGAAAACATAAAAATAAACGGCCTTGAGGATCGCATTGACATCTCGGATCAATATCTGGAAACCATCGATCAATTTTTTTCTCTGGTAACCGCGAATTTAAGATTTCCAACTTTGAAAAAGATCGGTTCCTGTTTGCGAAAAATAACCATTCCGAATGGATTTCTCGTCTTTTCAGGTATTCGCAGTCACGAATCGGCAGATCTAATAAAGGCCTATGCTAGAAAAGGTTTTGAATGTCTGTGGCAGGGCCAGGAGCTCGATTGGGAGGGTGTTGTCTTTAGAAAGTTAAAATAAAAAAGGGTAAGTACAATAACCGATATTGATACTTACCCCTTTTGATGAACTGATTTATGTATTATTTTGCCTTCTTGGGATGGCACTTGGCGCAGGTGGTCGGTGCTTTCTTCTTCGGCTTGTATTGTTTATTGTACTTTTTGTGACACCCCTTGCAGTTTTCATGCAGCGCCTCGGCATGATAGTCTTTTATCTTTTCCTTTTTGGAAAGCTTTTTCTTTGCTTTTTTACCTTTTGGAGCTTCGCTTGCGATTTTGTGGCATTCGATGCACTTTTGGACATCGTCGCCATCTTTCAATTCGGTTAGCGGCTTGTTGTTTTCATCGTGGTGGCATTCGCCGCAACCGTTTTTATAAAATTCCGGGTACTTTTTTGCGTAATCGTCCCAATGCTTCTTGTGTTCAAACTGAACGACCCCTTTTTCATGTTCCTCGTAAGCCGGATCCTGTAATGGAATCGTGTCCGGAACGGTTTTGGCATAAATCCCGGCCACAACAAACAGGATGGCAATGCCGACGACTGCTGAAATTTTTAAAAGTTTTCTATTCATATCCGCCATTCGCCCTCCTTTTTCAATTTCCTTATCTCCAATTACCGGTGATTATTTGACTCTCTAGTATTATTATCAGCCAATGAATGCCCTGTCAATGACACAAAGTAGCACGAAATATATTATAACCCCCTTAAATTATATAAGAAAATTTTCAGTGTAATGGGGATGCAGTTAACCCTCTAATTTGTTTGACGTTTGATGCTTCGTTTCGTTTACCAGATTTTTATTTATGTTGCAATTTTTTCAGCTTCATCCACCTCGGTTTTTTTTCGGCCGAAGATACGGGCGCCGATGATGCTAATTTCGTACAGCACCATCAACGGTAAGGCCATCATAACCTGGGTGACTACATCCGGCGGTGTTAAGATCGCTGCACCGGCAAAAAATAACAGCAATGCATACTTTCGATTTTTTTTTAGAAAATCGACGGAAACAATACCCAGTCTGGCTAAGAATGTCAAAACCAGCGGCAGCTCGAATACCAGGCCGAATGCCAGCAAAAGCTTGGCCGAAAATGCAAAATATTCCTTCATCGAAGGAAGCGGCCGGATCGTTTCGGTGGCAAAGCCCAGAAAAAATTTAAAGCCCCAGGGAAAGACGATGAAATAGCCAAACAGGGCACCGCCGATAAAAAAGAAGGAGGAAAGCAGCACGATTGGGCCCATCATGCGGCGTTCTTTTCTATATAAGCCGGGGGCGACAAACATCCAGAATTGATACAGAATTACCGGGCTTGAGACAATGATACCGGATAGCAAAGCGACTTTTAAATAGGTAAAGAAGGCTTCGGGTAGGCCGGTAAAAATTAAGGTGTCGCCTTCTTCCATCACCTTGATTAGCGGCCGAACGAGTATATTAAACAATCTTTCCTTGAAGGCAAAAGAAATCACCGCACCCACGCCGATGGCGATAAAACTGGTTATCAGGCGATTCCTGAGCTCTTCCAGGTGTGACGTAAAAGGAACTTTCTCATCCTCTCGCATTATCGAATAAATCCTTTTTGGCTATTCTTTATCTTTTTCAGCATCCAAAGAATCCCGATCTTTTTCATCGCTTACGTCAGGTTCTGGTTCCGCCGATGCTTTTGGTTCTGCATTCAAATCATCAAAGGCCTTTTTAAGATCATCCAGCTTATCGTCGCTTTCACTATGAATCTGTTTTTCGTTGGTTTGTTTTTCAGCGGTTTCCGCATTATTTGAGGGTTTGTCTTTAGGTGTGGCGGTAAAATCGACGGTATCTTTGATATCCGTACCAATATCATCAAAAGCCTGCTTAACGTCGGAAAGGTCTTCATCCATTGATAGGGTTTCTTTGAAATCGCTGGTGGCGCGTTTGAACTCACGCATGGCACGACCCAGTGATTTAGCAAGATCCGGTAACTTCTTCGGACCAATGACGATCAGTGCAATCGCCAGAATCAAAAGCATCTCGGGCATTCCAATGCCAAACATAGGGTACTCCTAAATAGGGTTAAAAAGGTTAGACTGGCTTTTTTTACAAAAGAGTCCTTTAGTACTTATTTCCAATCAATGTGTCAAGGTTAACCAGTTTCTATTAAGAATCGGGCTTAAGTATCAGAAAATATAGCTTGCCGGGATGTTTGAGGTGGCCGGCGGCGATTTCGGCATAGTGACCGTTGCCCCAAAAAAGATCCGCACGACCCGCCCCCTTAATTGCACCACCGGTGTCCTGATTCAATGCGAATCGGGAACATTTTGTCCAGCCGTTTATATCGCCTGTGCCGTCGATCAATGGTTTTTCGGTCTCAATATATGTCAGAGCTGCCGGGGGAAAAATTTTGCGATCCAGAGCGATGGATCGCCCCGGGGTTAAACGCACATTTATGTTACCTAAAGGGCCGTCCGTCTCAATCTTAAAAAAGACATAGCTGGGATTGTAATTGAACACCGTATTCATCTCTTCAGGGTGTTCGTGCAAATAGGCACGAATTTTCTGCATGGACATTTGTTCTAGCGATATTTTCTTCTCATCGATCAACAGTTTTCCAATACTGCGATAGGGTTGTCCATTGGTCGTATGATAATGAACATTTATAACATCTCCGTTGTTCAGATAGACTTTGCCGGAGCCCTGGATTTGTAGAAAAAAGACATCTACCGGATCCTTGACCCAGGCCAGCGCCTGTGCCTTGCCTGCCAGCGCTCCTTCGGAGTCGATTTCCTTGCGGTCATGGTAAGGCACAACGGTCTTTTCGGCAATGCGACCAATGATTTTTTCGCCAGAATATTTTTCGGAAAAAAGGGATAAATCAATTGAAATGAGATCATCCGGACGGGCGTAGATCGGAAATTGATACTCCGCGCTTTGATTAAGGCTGCCTCTCAGGTGGGGTTCATAATATCCCGTGTAAAGCACCTCTCCCCTCCCATCTCTGCCAACGGATCGATAGACGCGATAGTGGGATCGAATAAAATTCTTAAGCTCGTGCCGGGAAGGATTTTGCTCGATATATTCCAGGAAATGCTCGAGCGATTGGATCATGTGCCGGGTGTCATAGCGATCTTTTCCAAACACAAAGATGCGATCCGGAGGTATTTTATAAAGGTAAGACAGGCTCATAGAAATACTGTGCTGCAGGCCATTGTATTCTAAATCGTCTGAAAACGTCGGATAGGAATAGGAAGAAATTTTTTGCATTATGACGTCTTTGGGTGGCTTCTCGATAAAAAGTGTGCATCCTGCCATCATCCAGGCAAAGGCGATGATTATACCGAAGATGGTCATGCGATCGACATTGAAAATTTTTTTCATTTCTGCGCGCCGATGAAATCTTTGAGATGCTGAAATAAAGGAACCCATTTTATTCGCTCTTCTTTCTTTCAAATGTGCCACTTTTCCCGCCGGTTTTTTTCAAAAGTCTTATATTCGACAGGGTCATCTCTTTGTCGTAGGATTTGCACATGTCGTAAATTGTCAGGGCTGCAACCGACACGGCCGTCAACGCTTCCATCTCAACCCCGGTTTGGTCAATGGTCCGAACGGCTGCTTCAATTTTTATACCCTTGTTGGCAGCATCCGGTAGAAAATCCACCTGAACATGGGTAATATTCAACGGATGACACATGGGAATAAGCTCGGAAGTTTTTTTAGCCGCCATGATTCCGGCGATCCGGGCCGTCTCCAGTACGTTGCCTTTTTTAATTTTTTGTTTGCGGATCAATTCGAACGTTTCAGAGCCCATAAAAACCACACCGCCGGCAAGGGCTTCGCGGACAGAGGGTTTTTTGTCGGTGACATCCACCATTCGAACACGGCCCTCATCGTCTATATGTGTGAATTTTCCCATGCCGTTTCCTTTTTTATATGTAGTGTTCTGTTTTTTTCGTCACCGTCGACTTGATTGCATTTAATGTGTCGGTCAATACCGCGATTACGTTTTCGCGAATGTCACCGGCAACCGCCAAAAGCATCACGTCATCACCAACTTTCAGATCTTTGTTTTCTGCAATTTCCACGTGAATATCAATGATGCCGGATCTTTGTTTTTGCTCCGATATGATCCGATCCAATTTTTCATGATCAACAGAAACACGCAATCCACCGACATTGCGACCACCGCGTGATGTCGAGCGGACAACGCCGTTATGGCACAAAATCATCCCCACCCTGCTGTAATCAGGATGACGCTTGATTGCATCTAGCATCCTTGAAATATCCATAAATCCTCCGACCCGATTTATTTTTTTATGAGTTCATCTTCTTCGCTATTTCCCCGGCGCGCTCCAGATCTTCCGGCGAATTGATATTAAAAAAGGAGATAAGCTCAGGGTCCTTGGTGCGTAAAATTTTTTCCGAGATAGTTTTTATCCTACATTTGCGAAATGCCAACTGGATTTTCAGCTTTTTTTGTTTTATATGCTGTTCCGCCGGATTGAGACATCGCTTCGAATATGCCGCACACAGAGGTTCACGGCCGGCGGATGTTTCGGGTATGACAATATCGGCATTAGTGTCAATACCGGCCAATATGATTTGGATCAATTCCCGTTTTAAAAAAGGAGCATCGCAGGCTGTAAAGAAAGCATAGGGATGCCTGGCATAAAAAAGCCCGGCATGGATCCCGGTCAATGAACTTCTGACATTAAAAAGGTCTGTGACAATATCTAGATCCCAGTCTAGGAATTGAAATGGATTGTTGGTGACCAGGATGATTTCGTCAAACAGATCTTTGAACACACCGTAAATTCGGTCCAATATTCGTTGTCCATCGATCCGCATCAGCGCCTTTTCCTTGCCCTCAAAGCGTGTCGCTAACCCACCGGATAATATGACACCTGTGCACGGAACGTTCATCCAAATATGGCCCTTGCCTCAGTCCGTTAATTTATGCAACGCTTATTTTATCGTTCATCGCTGAAATGAATCGCATTGTAGTCAACCTTAAGCAAAATAATGCCAAAAATCAAGGTAAATCAATGGGTTTGCCTTACTTGCAATGCACAGGATGATAAAATTCTTGATCTTTGATTAGCGAGTGATGTAAATAAAATTCTTCCAACGTCTTTAGATGCAGTTTCTAATATGAATCCATATTTCTCATCGGATGGATTTCAATGATTCGTGTTGCGCGTTACGGGTTGCGGGTCAGTTGCCAGATCGTTGGATTTATTAACCCGCAACACGAATCTCGTAACCCGTAACGGTTCCATTTCGTTAATAAAACATTTTTTTAAACGACTCAATACCGACATCACTTTACACTTCCATATCTGAAACCCATGAGTACCCACGAACATAAAAAAGCAGCACCAAAAGCCGTCACCATCGGAATTATTACCGTTTCAACCACACGGGCCCTGATAGAAGATAAGAGCGGTCTCTGGATGAACGAACAGGCCCAAAAAGAAGGTCACGAGGTTGTATACCACCAGGTCATTCCGGACGATGCCGAACGGATTGCCACAACAGTGAAAGCGGTTATTCACGAAAAAAAACCGCAGGTTGTGTTGATCACCGGAGGAACCGGAATCACAAGAAAAGATGTGACCATCGAAGCGGTTTCACCCTTTTTTTCAAAAGAGCTCACCGCTTTTGGATCGCTGTTTGCTCACCTCAGCACAAAGCAAATCGGATCGGCGGCCATCCTCTCCAGGGCCACGGCCGGCGTCATTAAAAATTCGGTGGTATTTTGTATGCCGGGCAGCTTGAATGCCTGCAAGCTGGCCTGCACCGAGTTGATCTTTCCGGAGCTGGGACATCTGGTGAAACACCTGCGGGATTAGAACTGACCTCAAAAACCCTGCCTTCTATTGCAGCTGACAGTTAGAAGATCGGAGTTACTGTTTTTTAAAAAAATATCTGGCCTTTAGCAGAAGGTGGGGAGCTGAGTTAGTTAGATCGATTTCAATCTTTTGATTTTGCTTGACTAGCAGCCGGTATTTTGAAGGGCCGGAAAACTCGATTTTTTTCAGAGCAAATCCAACTTTTTCTGCACAATCACACATCTCATTGATCGTATATTCCCTGACATGTCCCATATGTCCGATACGTTCCAGTTTTATATACTCTGAGTATATGTCTGTAGAGAGGGCCTGGGCTCTGTTTGCAAGAAAGAAGTTAACAATTCCGGAATAGGAACCGAGATTTGGCGTGGTCATTGTAAAATATCCGCCCTTTTTTAGGATGCGGTGTGTGTTTTTCAATGCATGCAGAGGATTGAGTAGATGTTCGAATACCTCGTTCATTATTACAATGGAGCATGAATCTGATTCAACCGGCCATCTGTCTTTGTCCAATGCGCATTGCCGTGGCGTGAGATTTAAGAGCTCAATGACCGGGAGGTGGCGGCCGGGATCAATGTCAAGCGGGATTATTTCATGACCATCCTGATTTAATAGGGCGGATAGAATATAAGGCGCGGCACCTGCATCAACAATTTTTTCTCTTTTAGACACCAGGTGTCGAATACTGTGGTAATCATTTGCAAAACCATTCCATCGATTGCTTGCATAATTATGTATCCATGTTAGAAAATTATCCTCTGAATCAGAAGTGGCTTGAGCAACATCGAGGGCCAGCGCCTTACTGCGTTCCATAATGTCTTCAGGGGCCCGGTTTTGCTTTGTGAAGATTACCAAGGGGTGAGTTTGGGAGAAGTTTTGTAAAAACGTCGATGAGCTAGTTGTTACGATTTGTTTGATGGTAGAGATGAATTCGTTTAATTCAGTTTTTTGATTCATATATGGGAGATGTTACGGAATTCCGCGCGTTGCACTATATGAGGAATAGAATTTAAGATAGTTACGTGAATCTTTTTTGCTAGGCTCGAAAACAAATCAAACGGCGAAAACCGGCTACTATTAAGAATATCGAAAGTGGGCGTGATTGTCAAATTGGATCAGTTTATGGTAGACAAGCTCAGCCCAGGCGATATATAGTTTTTGTTGCTTTAATTATAATCTATGTACCACTAAGGGCTAATTCGTTGTCTATTTTTAAATTTGGAGAAATTCTTACCAATGACCAAAACTTTATATCAACCCCTCGGGGGAAACGAGATGCCGCGGTTTGGCGGGCCGGCCACCATGATGCGGCTGCCGGCCAAGGATAGCGCTGAGGGTCTGGATGTTTGTTTTGTGGGTGTGCCCTTTGACATCGGCACTTCCAATCGTGCCGGCGCGCGTTTCGGCCCCCGCCAGATTCGGGCCGAATCCGCCATGATTCGACCCTATAACATGGCCACCCGGGCTGCACCTTTTGATTCCTTATCGGTTGCCGATATTGGAGATGTGGCCATCAACACCTTCAATATGAAAGAATCTCTAAATATAATCGAGTCCGCATATGATCATATTCTGCAATACAAGTGCAGGCCACTGACCCTCGGTGGCGATCATACCATCGTTTTACCGATCCTGCGGGCGATGAAGAAAAAATACGGCGCGGTCGGGTTGATTCATGTTGATGCCCACGCCGATGTCAATGACACCATGTTCAATGAAAAAATTACCCATGGAACACCGTTTCGCAGGGCCGTGGAGGAGGATCTGATTCATCCGCGGCGCGTGATACAAATAGGCCTGCGCGCCACCGGCTACGCTGCTTCAGATTTCGACTGGCCGCGGGAAGTCGGCTTCCGTGTCGTTCAGGCCGAGCAATGCTGGCACACATCGTTGAGCCCCTTGATGAAAGAGGTACATACACAACTGGGCGAAGATCCGGTATATGTCAGCTTTGACATCGATAGCCTTGATCCAGCCTATGCCCCCGGAACCGGCACACCCGAAATTGGCGGATTGACAACCATTCAGGGCATTGAAGTATTGCGTGGCTGCCGCGGTCTTGACATTGTCGGAGGAGATTTGGTCGAAGTCTCTCCGCCTTATGATCCTTCAGGCAACACGGCACTGGTCGCCGCCAACCTTTTATTTGAAATGCTTTGTAGCTTACCCGGGGTGGAATATCGTGACTAGCTTTGTTATATCTAAAATGATTGTTAATAGCCGTATTGTATCATTAAGTTTCGTCGAATTCCTAAGGCGTAAAAAGACCAAGCTATTAAGCACCAAATCACAATACCCAAATCACAAATAAATTCCAAATTCCAATATTCAATGTTCAAAACTTGAGATTTTGAATTTTGGTCATTGGGATTTATTTGTAATTTGAGATTTGTAATTTGTGATTTAATCGCCATTTGTTGGAGAACAAAATGGATTTATTTAAGACCCAAGATTTAGAATTGCCGCCCATGAGGGTGGTCCGTCAGCTTTTTGAGGTTGCGCCAGCTGTCGATGTCACGGTTGACGTTGAAAACGAATGGGAGCGCATTAGAGAATCTATTGTGTTTCCGGATGGCAAAGACATCGCCATTGGGGTGGGCAGCCGGGGTATCGCCAACCTTACCGAAGTCGTTCGGGCAGTCGTTGAAAAGATTAAAGCGGCGGGATACGCTCCGTTCATTACTCCGGCAATGGGGTCCCACGGCGGTGCCACCGCCGCCGGCCAGATCGAGGTTCTGGCTGCTCGAGGTATCACCGAAACCAGTGTCGGTGCTCCGATTCGGGCGACCATGGATGTGGTTCCCATGGGAGAGGTTAATGGTATTCCTCTTTTTCTGGACAAATTTGCGCACCGGGCTGCCGGGTTGGTGCTTATCAATCGAATCAAACCGCACACTGATTTTGCCGGGCCCACGGAAAGCGGCATCATCAAAATGATGGCCATTGGACTGGGGAACCAGATTGGGGCCGAGCACTATCACCGTTTGTCGGTGGTACGCAGCATGTACGAAATCATCAGCACTGCCGGCAAAGCGTTGCTCGATAAATCCAATTTTTTGTTCGGGGTCGGTTTGGTGGAGAATCAGAATCACCAGACCGCACTTGTGAAAATAGCGTTGCCCGAAGAGCTAGAATCCATTGAGATGGGGCTATTAAAGCAGGCAACAGAATATATGCCGAGATTACCGCTGGACGAGATCGATCTTTTGATTATAGACGAAATGGGAAAAGACATCAGTGGTGCCGGGATCGACCCCATTGTTACCGGACGTTACACCTGTGCGTTTATGACCCCGAAACCTGGGCCGAACATTTCCCGAATTTTTGTGCGGGATCTAACCGCAGCCAGCGAAGGCAGTGCCCTTGGAATCGGGCAGGCGGATGTGACCAGCCGGCGACTGGTAAATAAGATCGATTTTGAGGCTACGGCCATCAATGCACTGACTTCCTGCGGACCGGAAGACGTCAGAGTACCCTTGGCCTTTGATAGCGATCGTGAAGCCTTGGCGGCGATTCTTATGACGCTCAGGCCGTATACCATTGACGATGTGCGTATTGTTCATATCAAGAATACCTTAGAACTAACCCATCTGTTGATTTCCAGGGGATGTCTTGCCGAACTTGTTGACAAACCCGGTGTACAGATTGAAAAGGATGATGTTGATCTCGTATTTGACACGAACGACAACCTGTTTTCTTTGGTAAACGGCATCTTCTAAAATAAAGGCATTTATACTCCCCTTTTTCAGGGTTGATTATAATTGGAGGACGCTCAAAATGACGAATCCATTTAAAATAGATTTTGCTTTGATCAATGCTCACATTGCCACCCTCGATGACAATGACGGAACGGTTCAGGCTGTTGCCGTAAAAGATGGAAAATTTGTTCACGTCGGTTCCACAGAAGAGGTTCGGGAACTCATCGATCAAGATACGCACCTGATCGATGCGGAGGGTAAAACCGTCACCCCGGGCTTTGTGGAAAGCCATTGTCATCCATCTATGGCAGGTTTAATGCTGCATTTTGAGGCGGATGTCAGAAATGCACAATCCATAGATGAGATTTTAGATATCCTAAGTCATAAAGCCAATCAGATTCCTAAAGGTAAATGGGTAAAAGGTTTTGGCTATAATGACCAGAAGCTGACGGAAAAGAGACATCCGACCCGCTGGGATTTGGACAAGGTTAGCGCCGAGCACCCGGTGTTTTTAATGCGCACGGACGGACATTTGGCCGTGGCCAACAGTGTGGCTTTGAAAATGGCCGGGATATCAAGCGCCACCGCTGATCCTGACGGAGGTCGTTTGGACAGAGACGCGCAAAGCAAAGAACCCAATGGCGTTTTAAGAGAACAGGCCCAAATCCTTGTGAAAGCAATCATTCCTCCGTATACGGTCGAAGATCTTAAAACCGGCATCCTCGCTGCTATCGACCAGCTGGCTGTCTGGGGTATTACATCTTTTAACGATGCGGCTGTGGCACAGGAAGCTATGATAGCCTATCAGGAATTGCTGAACGAAAATAAATTGCGATTACGCGTCGGCATGATGATCCCGGGGGTCCCTATGCTGGATTTTCCCGGTTATCTTAACGAACTAAAATCCCTTGGTATCAAGGCTGGTTTTGGAAACGAGCGATTGGGGATTTACGGCACCAAGTTTATGAGTGACGGCAGCATGAGCGGGTGGACGGCAGCCCTTTATGAGCCCTATGCCAATGATCCGGAGGAATATGGCATCACCGTGATATCAAACGAAGAGCTCACGGCCGGCATTGTCGAAGCCCATAAAGCCGGTCTTCGCCCGGTTACCCATGCCATTGGTGATCGTGCCATTGATATCGTTTTGGATGCCATTGAAAAGGCCCTGAAAGAGAGGCCGGATCCTGATCACCGCATGAGCATCGAGCACTGTTCCATTCCTCGCGGGGAAGCCATTGACCGCATAAAGCGCCTGGGTGTCCTGCCATCGTCATCGGTGGGTTTTCTTTATGAGCTCGGGCCCTCCCATATCTTAGGTTTGGGACCCGAGCGCATCAAACGCTATTTTCCGCACAAGACCTATCTTGATAAAGGAATCATATCGGTGGGAAACTCGGACTGGTTTGTGACATCCGGCAACATCGTCCAACAGATTTATGGCGTGGTGACCCGGAAGAGCTATACCGGCGAGATTGTCGGGGCTGAACAGGCCATCCCGGTCAAAGAAGCCCTGCGTCTTTATACAGTTAATGGCGCGTATGCCTCATTTGAAGAAAATATCAAGGGATCCATCGAGCCGGGTAAGCTGGCAGACATGGTGGTTTTGGATAGAGATATTTTCAGCATCCCCGCAGAGGAGATAAAGGATATACAGGTTGAGATGACCATTGTCGGCGGGGAGTTAGTGTATCAGAGGAGTTGAGTATAGTTGCTTTTTAGATGTTAATAATTATTTGAATAACAAATAACTTCCAATTGGTTTCTTATTCAATTGGAGAATTAGAATGACGGATAGATTTGCGATAGCAATTATCGGCGGCGGTGTGCTTGGCCTGGCCGTCGCATATACGCTTCTTGACAGAGGCAAGCAAAATATCGTTTTGCTTGAAAAAAATGAAGGCTTTGGGTTGGAGCAATCCGGAAGCAGTTCGGGTGTCATTCATGCCGGATTTCTTTATGAAACCGGAACGCGAATGGCCAGACTGTGTGTGGAAGGAGGGCGCCTGCTTTATGAATTCTGCAGAGTACATGCGGTTCCGTTTAAACAGACCGGCAAGCTGATGGTGGCCACCACTGAAGATCAGGAACAAGCACTAAAGAAGTATCTTACGCTGGCCGTGAATAATGGATTGCAGGATGTGACCATTATTTCCGGCAAAGAAGCGAAAAAATTAGAACCCTGCTTAAATGTTAGATCCGCCCTGCATGTACCGCAGTCCGGTGTGTTTGATGCTTCTTTTTTTGTATCTACCTTGTACAAAAAAGCGGCTGCCATTCATGATACCCCCGACCTTTTCATGAAAGCCTGCAACGTTGTTGGTGTAGAGCCCCACAAAGATTATTTTACATTGCACGTTGAGCAATTACGCGGGGATACACCGAAGTGGCAGCTTGATTGTGAGATCCTCATCAATGCCGCCGGTTTGTATTCATGGGATATTGCCAAAGCAATTAGCCCATGCCTGCCCTATGAGAAGCAATATCTCAGGGGGGAGTATTATCAGTTCAACCGAAGGCCTGATTTATTTGTTGATATGAATGTCTATCCGGTTCCCGTCTTAGTTTTGCTGCCGGACGTAGGGCATTTTCTGGATCTGGGCGCGCATCTGACGCCCAAAGTCGGGCCGGATGAGAGAGGAAAACTGTCTGTCGCCAAAGAGGTCCTGGTCGGGCCGATTTTTATCGAAGTTCATAACCCGCAAGACTATCGCAGTACAAAGAATCGGTCCGAATTTTATCAATCGATAAAGCCGTTTTTACCTGCCTTAAAGGAAGGTGATCTCTACCGGGGGCATACCGGAATCCTCGGTTTGATAAAGGATCAAACTGATTTTATGATTCTCAAAGATGACGCCTATCCCAATTGCATTCATCTTTTGGGCATGGAAAGCCCGGCCTTAACAGCGTCCCTGGCAATCGGCAGGGATGTAGCGGATATGATCACATAATGCTTCAGCACAATTTGCAGCTGGCTTCAGTCGCCGTATCTTTGCCGTGGCTGGTTTATTTTGTTAACCGTATTTTGCCTATTGATCTTCGGCTTTATGGATTGCGGCCACGTCATCTCGATGGGCTGTGGGGACTTTTGTGTAGTCCATTTTTACACACCAACCTTGGCCATCTCATGGCCAACACCGGAGCCCTTTTTGTTCTATTAACTGTGGCATTTTCTTTCAGTCGAAAGCTTACGTTTATCGCCATCCTGATCATTTCTATCTTAGGTGGTGGACTCGTCTGGATTTTCGGAAGAGGCAACACCATTCATATCGGCTCCAGTGGGATTATTTTTGGACTGATCGGTTTTTTGGTGTTTATCGGCGTTTTCCGTCGGGAGTGGCGCGCACTGGCAGTTTCTGCGGCAATCTTTTTTCTGTACGGAGGGGCGTTGCTTTCTTTATTTTATACCTTGCCCGGGATAAGCTGGGAAGGTCACCTTTTTGGTTTTCTCAGCGGGGTGTTGGCGGCCTGGTGGACGAAATCCGCAAAAAGCAAATCTTAACGAACTTCGGAGGATCACCAAATGACAGACATGCGCCTGTATCAGCGACTGGCAGAGGACATCGGTTTCGAAGATTCCAAACTGGTGCCGAAAATGTTTTCCTGTCTGGCCGATGAGGAGGAGGCCAAATTTCTGCTTGCCGCATCTCCGCCGGCCACCGTGGCGGAAATTTCGGAAAAGACCGGGTTTCCTTTGGATACGGTTAACGCCATGGTTGAACCGCTATTTAAAAAAGGGTTGATATTTAAATCCAAAAAGCCCGATGTCACCCGGTATTATAGGGTCAGGAATTATCTCCAATTTCACGATGCTACCGTGCTTACCCCCGGGGTGAATCAGGAGTATCTGGATCTCTGGAAAGAATTTGAAGCCACCGAACGACCGGGTTATCTGGCCAAGTTTGAAAAAGTTGATTTCTCGCCGTTTATGCGAGTGGTGCCGGTAAACGTGACACTCGAACCCCAAAACCAGGTCATGGGGTTTGAAGATGTCAAAAAAATGGTGGCCGAAGCTGCCACCATTGCGGTCACCAACTGCTCTTGCAGGACCATTCACGGTATTACCGACGTCCCTCTGGAAGTCTGCATGCAGCTGAACAGAGCCGCCGATTATGCCCTGGACCGCGGTACGGGACGGAAGCTCACCACCCGGGAGGCGATTGAGATGCTCAAGATGTGTGAGGAGGAAGGCCTGGTGCATTGTGTGGAGAACAAATATGGGCTCGGCCATGTCATCTGCAACTGTGATAACGTCGCTTGCGGAAACTGGGGTCACGATCGGGCCTACCTGAAAAAATTTACGGCGCCTAGCCGTTTTAAGGCCACGGTCAATCCGGACCTCTGCACGGCTTGCGAAACCTGTGCTGGCCGTTGTTTTTTTGATGCCATTTCCATGACCGGTCCGGATGATACCGCCGTAATCAATGCGGATAAATGCATGGGCTGCGGCATCTGTGTGCCCACCTGCCCCGGCGATGCCATCACCTATGAAGAAGTCAGGCCGGTGGAATCGATTCCAACGTAATGGAAAGGAGGTCATTGATGAGCTACGAGTTAATCATTGTGGAAAAAAAAGATCATTTGACTATCGTTACGATCAACCGCCCGGATATGATGAACGCCATCAGTCCGCCGACCAGTGCCGAGCTGTCCCAGGCGTTTAATGAGTTTTCTGAAGATCCCGATGCCTGGGTCTGTATTGTCACCGGCGCCGGTGATCGTGCCTTTACGGCCGGCAATGATTTAAAATATCAGGCAGAACACGGGGGCGAGGTCGTCGGAAAGGAGACCGCCGGGTTAAAAGGCGGTTTTGGTGGGATTACTTTTCGTTTTGACTGTTTTAAACCGTTGATTGCAGCCGTAAATGGCTTCGCACTCGGCGGAGGATTTGAGATTGCTCTGGCTTGCGACATCATCATTGCTGCCGAGCACGCCACCTTTGGTTTGCCGGAGCCCCGGGTCGGAATGATGGCGGGCGCGTTGGGCGTGCATCGGTTGCCGCGGCAGATTCCCTATCATCTGGCCATGGGAATGATTCTGGCTTCGAAACGGATCACCGCACAGCAAGCAATGCAATACGGCCTGGTCAATGAAGTGGTGCCCCTGGAAGACCTGATACCGACGGCTGAAAACTGGGCGGCGGAGATAATGAAAGGGGCGCCGCTTTCAATCCAGGCAAGTAAAGAAGCAGCCATCAAAGGGCTGAGTTACCCTCTGGAGCAATTCCCGAAAACATTTCCAATCCAGGAGGCCATGTATGGTTCAGAAGACTTTATCGAGGGCCCCCGGGCGTTTGCGGAGAAGCGGCCGCCACAATGGAAAGGCCGCTAGCTTAGTATTTTAGAAGTAATTGTAAAGAAAATAACATCGAACATCGAACTTCCAACATCGAACCTTGAATGGAAAAATAGAAAAGATGGAGGAACGGAATTATAATCCGGAAGAAAGTCTGAAACCTCAGCTTATCCAAATTAGGTGATGGAAGATTTTTTATTCGATGTTAAACGTTCGATGTTCGATGTTGGATGTTTATCTTTAAAACCGGCAAACCTATTATTGCGCTTTGCCGAGCAAAATTTGATATTAAAAATGATTTTTGATCTTTGTGTGGAAAGTGGGAATGATGATGAAAAAGAGCCTTGAGCAATACTATCGTGAAGAAAAAAAACGAGTGGTAGAGAAATGCAAAGAATGTGGCATCTGTGCCAAAAAATGTCCCATAATAAAAACAACCGAACTGGCAGACGTTTCACCGCAAGATATCCAAAAACAAATTAAAGTCTATCTGGAAACCGGAGAGATCAATCAAACTATTTTTGACAGAGCCTTTTCGTGTATGGAGTGCTTCAAGTGTGTAGAAAAATGCTGCCCGGAAGGATTGAACCCGCTGCTGGTAAATGAAGTCATTAAATGGGAGTATCGAAAAAATAGGATTGAAGAAATAGTCTATGTTGATCCCAAAGATTCGGACTCTGCCCATCGCGTTATGGCCAGCATTCAAACATCTCCTGAATCGTATCACAAAATTGTGTCGCTTTCCGATAAGGATGCGGCCGAACATGTTTTTTTTCCTGGCTGCAACATTTACTGGCAGCCGGAGAAGCTGTTGAGCGCCTT
This sequence comes from Desulfobacterales bacterium, assembly GCA_050116155.1. Taxonomy (GTDB): domain Bacteria; phylum Desulfobacterota; class Desulfobacteria; order Desulfobacterales; family JAHEIW01. The sequence goes on along the minus strand of JASFPE010000012.1, from coordinate 5,512 downwards.
AGACATCATGGACCAAATTTCGCATGATTGGGTTTTTGTTCCCGGATTGGATTTTTGCTGCGGTGATGTACATATTTATTGCGGAGCCATCGAGAAAGCTGAGCAAACGTCGACTGAACTGATTGAAAAGCTTTCTGGCTACAACCCCGCTACCGTTATTTTTTGGTGCCCGACCTGCCTGTGTCGCATTGATACGACACTGTCAAAGGTGCACAAGGTCCCATTCAAGATGATGTCTTTTCCCCAGTTGCTTGCTCAGAACATGGACATGCTTTCATTTAAAAATAAGATTGAAAAAACGGTCACCCTGCATGAAGCCTGCAAAGTGGCATTTACCGGCCTGGACCCGACCGGCGCCCGGGAGGTATTGCATGGGCTTCCCGGTGTCAATCTGATTGAGATGCCGCGTCATGGAAAAGGGACGGTCTGCTGCGGCAGCGGCGCTGAGACTTTTTTCCCCAAAAGCTTTGAAACTGTGAGAGATGATCGTCTGGCCGAAGCGTCTCAGACCGGCGCAGATATACTCGTAGATGTCTGTCATCACTGTCATAACGTATTCTGTGACCATGAATCCCCATACGGATTTGAAGTCAGGAATTATGCCAGTCTGGTGGCAGCAGCATTAGGAATTGAGAGAGAAGATAAATTTAAGAAATACAAGCAGTGGGGAGATCTGAATAGAATACTGGACGATGCTCAAGAATATAGTGAGATATCGCCGTTTTCGCAGGAGAAGATTATTGCAGTATTAAAGGAGACGTTGAATCTATAGAAAAATCTGCGTGAAGGGACGCTCGTTGATGGTTCTGACGCGCTTTCTGATACGATCTGCAATATCATCCATACTAACGGATGATGTTATGGCGTCTTCAGGGCAGAGTCGAATGCAGTTAAAGCAGTCGATACAGTTTAGGCCGAACTCGGGATAGGGATTAAGGGCCACCGCATCTATCGGACATTCTTCCTCGCATATGCCACAACAGGTACACACCTTTGAATTTACATTTTTCGGAATGATGTACCAGGGCGTGTTGATCTTATTTTTCATTTCGGCGGCGCGTTCCTGGGGCTGATAATCCAGGGAGTCCAGTGAAAGCACGGGGATATCATTTGAACCAAATCGCGCATGGAGAATCGCCACCATCTCTTCAATTGAGCGTTTGTCGGTTTTGTCCGGATGCCCTTTCCCGGCAGGATCATCCACCAGCCACATCAAGGAATGCAGGGCCACCACCTTTGCTGCCCCCGCGATGCGATACCCCTTTTTCATCAGGGCGGCACCCATCTGCCAGAGTGCCACCCCGCTGCAGGCCTGTCCCCAGGTAACAAATGGGACAGCATATTTTCTCTCCGATTGAGGCAGTTCCTCAATAAAATTCATAACCGGCGGAATGGCCATATCCCGGTAGACGGGAGAGCCAATAAACAGGCAAATTTTATGGTCCGCTGTTTTGATTACCTCTAAAGCTTCAGATCGGTTATGGTCCTTTGCCAGATCCATCATGACGGTATCCACATTTTTTTGATTGAAACTATGATAAATGACCTTGGCAATGTGATGGGTGGAACCGGCCGGCGAACAATACACGATTACGATCTTCATCTCAGAATCCTTAAATTTCAGTTTCGCCTATGTCATGCCGGCTTGACCCGGCATCCAGGCGAAATTGCTTCAGACAACCTCCTGGACAGTGGTGGATTACCCATCAGCTCCATTTAGCGTCTCCTGCATGAGAAAAGAAGCCGCCAGCGACAGCAGGGCTCCGGCCAGACAGATCAAGAACATATATCGAAAAGTCACCAGGGCATACTCTCCCCGGGCGTGGCTTCCCGCGGTCAACACAGCTCCGATGATGACCTGAAAAAAGGCCGCGCCGATAAAGGGAAATAAATTAACCGTACCGACAGAAGTGCCTGAAATGGAGATTGGGAATAACTCCTTGGATACAGCGGCAAAGACCGGTCCCGCAGAGCCGCCGGTTAAGAAAAGACAAAAGAACATGATATACAATACCGGCAGTGACATACTGTACACAAACCAGCTCATGAGCCCGCATACAATAGCCAGAGCCAGACTGCAGCCCATCAGAACCGATTTTCGACCGAACCGGTTGGCAAGCCAGCTTAACGTGGGGCTGCCCAGGATCAGCGCCAGGGCAAAAGTCGATAGTACGCCGCCGGCTGCAGCTTTGCTCAGGCCATACACCTGCATAAGATACGGCCCGCCCCACAGGCCTCCGACTGCAAAAGACATACCGATGGCACAAAAAGACCAGATGGCGACGGGCCAGAAACGACCGGAGATGACGACCATCTTCATGCCCTGCAACAGGCCGATCTCTTCGGCGGTGCTGGATTGATTGGGGTCTGCGCTGATGGCCGGCAAACCCATTTCAGATGGCCGGTCGCGAACGAATATGTATACAAGTGCGGCTATGAGCAGGCTGACAATGCCAACGGCTACCAGCGTCATCCGCCAGCCTATGAGGTTGCTGACCCACGCCAAAGGCGCACTGGAGAACAGGGCGCCGATACCGCCCATGGCCATGAAAACACCTCCCATAATGACAAATTGGCGCGTGTTGAACCATTCGGAAAGCAGTTTGAAGTTGCAGACGAAAACCGTGGCAACACCAAGCCCCACCAGTATACGGCCCATGATGGCGACCGACAGACTCGGTGCAACCCCCATTAATATGGATCCGATGCCGGCCAGTACAATGAAAACAGAAACGGTTTTACGAGGACCCCACGAATCTGCCATTAGACCGGTGGGCAGCTGCATGATGGCATAGGAATAGAAATAGGCCGAACCCAGCACACCCAGCAAGGTTCCGGAAATTCCAAAAGAGGACTGAATATCAAGGGCGATGACGGCCGGGCACAGTCGATGAAAAAACACCAGGACGTAGCACAGAAAAATCAGGAAGCAGATGAGATATCGGTATGTTATAGTGGCCATATTATGGGTATTAGCAGTGTCCCCAGGATCAGGACGATGAGGTTCAGCGGAATGCCGAGTTTTAAATAATCACTGAAGCGGTAGCCGGCCGGTCCGTATACCAGCAAATTGGTCTGGTAGCCGATGGGCGTGGCAAAGCAGGCGCTGGCCCCGAAACAGATGGCCATCACAAACGGTTTGGGATTGACGCCCAGTCCCAGGGCCGTAGATATGGCGATGGGAAGCAGCAATACGGCGGTTGCGTTGTTGCTTAAAATCTGGGTGCTGATGCTGGTCAGAAGGATAACCGCGGCCAGTATCCAGTGTGTTGAAAAATTTGAAAAAATTCCTAAAAATGCCTCGGCATACAATTGGCTTGTGCCGGATTTTTGCATCGCCACACCCAGGGCAATGGTGCCGGCAATCAGGATCAGCACATCTCCTTGAAGGGCGCGATAGGCATCTCGGATTTGGAGGCATCCGGTGACCATCATCAGAAAAGCCGCCGTCATCGCACAAACCATGATACTGGCCATGCCGGTGCTGGCGGCCACGATCAAGCCTGTGAAAATGAGAAGCGCTTTCCAGGCCTTGCGTTTCTGAACGATTTCATGGTGTACATCTTCCACTACGATAAAATCTGAGCCTTCGCGCAAACGTTCTAATTTATCTACTTCGCACCATGCCAGGATAATATCTCCAATCTTCAGATTAATATCTTGGATTTGTTTTTCGGTATAGTGCAGACCGCTGCGCTTAATGGCGATGATGTGCAGCTCCGGGTCACGTTTCAGATCGGTTTGTCTGAGCTGCTTTCCCAGCAGGGATGATTGCGGCGGAATAATGAGTTCCACCACCACCGGTTGTGTTTTGCCGGCACCAAAAGACAGACCCTTTTCGGTCACCGGCAGTTCGGCATCTTCATGATTGAGGATCTCGACCAGATCGTTGGCCGAACCCTTAACCAGTAGAAGATCGTCGGCGGAGATGGTGACGTCATCCCGGGGAGGATGAAAAATATGAGAATATCGAATGAGTTCTAGGACTTCTAAATGGGGGTATCTTTCAGCAAAAATATAGCCGGGATCCTTGTCAATCAGCTTGCTGCCCCGCGGAATATAGAGTTCTGCCAGATAGCGCCGGTGTTCACTGTTTTCCAGCTCACAGCTGGGATTCAAAAGAGAGGGCATTATGCGGGGGGCCGCCACCATCAGGAAAGCGATTCCGATAATGGCAATCGGCACCCCTACAATCGACAGTTCAAACATGCCAATGGCGCCGTAGCCGGAATTGGTGCTTAAATCGCTGACGATGATATTTGTTGAAGTCCCGATTAAGGTGCAGGTGCCCCCTAAAATGGAAGCATAAGACAGAGGGATCAAAAACTTCGATGGGCTCAGCTTGAATTCACAGCACATGCTCATAACCACGGGTATGAAGAGAACCACCACGGGGGTGTTATTGATAAAAGCCGAAGCTATGGCCACGGTTAGCAAAATCACCAGCATCGCCAATGTGGCGTTTCCGCGTGCTAACGCCAGGATTTTTTGACCAAGATAGCCCACTGCACCGGTGCGCAGCATACCCCTGCTGATTAAAAACATCGACCCCACCGTGATAACGGCTGGATGTGCAAACCCGGTCACGGCTTCAAGGGGAGACAACACCCGGCTGACCATTAGCGCTACGATGACACCGATGGCTGTGAGATCCACCGTTATTTTTTCGGTAATCAGCAAATAGAGGGTTAAGACGAATATGGCAGAAACAATCCATATCGACATGGCGATTCCTCAATGACAAAACTTGACTTTTTGCGAGATCATTAAAAATAGCTTTTCATTAATTTTCATGCAAAATAATTTTCATGCAAGATCAGGTAATAACCTAAATACGAACATATGCAAGTCAAAAAAATTGGCATAAAAAATGCTCCCATGCAATTTCAGTTGCTGATTGCCTGTTGAAACGAAAATTACAGCAAAGGAGTATGTATTCAATGGAACTTACAGACATCGCCCCTCTGGAGATCTGGCGTGATCTCGAACAGCGGATAAATGAACGAACTGGATTGAATGCTTCGGTGTTTAATCTAGACGGCATACGGATAACAGATTTTGTAAAGTGGGCCAACAGCCTTTGCCCGGAAATCAAGGGAACTGAAAAAGGGCAAAGTTACATCTGTTCGGTTGCGCATCAAAACCTTGCCGCTCAGGCCGCCAAATCTCGCAAACCCGTTATCGAAACCTGTGATGCCGGTATGTTGAAACTGGTCGTACCCATTTTTGTCAACGGTGATTTTTTAGGTGTTGCCGGCGGTTGCGGGAGCCTGGAGCAAAAAGATGACATCGATACGTTTATGATCAACAAAACCACCGGGATAAACGAAGAAAGACTCGTCAGGCTATCTGAGGATATTCCCTTTATGACCCGGGATGAAGCGCTATCCCACGCCGGTTATATCGAGAATGAACTAGATCGTATCATTCACGCATATGAAAGCACCCATGAACCCCGATGATTGCAATATGGTTTTCTGTGTTCAGTGTTTCCTGCTATCGTTTCATTAAA
>JASFPE010000011.1:0-28885 GCA_050116155.1 Desulfobacterales bacterium | reverse complement strand
AATAGAATTGATCACATCCAATGGGGTCTGATGGGTAAATAATATCCATGTAACCAAGCATTGCTGCTTAAAAAATGCGCATTTTTTAAATAATGAGGCGATGCCTAGGTTCTCTTTTCTTCCTTTCAAATTTCCATATTTTACGTAAATTTAAGTTGTTATAGGTGTTTTGGGCGAATTGAAAAGGGATTGGCACATTGTTTGCTCAATGATGTGACAACAAGAAAACGCAATCTTTGAGATTGGATTTAACGCAATAAGTGAGAAAAGAAAGGAGAAGCAAAATGAAAGAAAATACGTCAGGCAAAATTTTATTGACACTCGGCATCGTTTTGATTGTCGGATTTGGAACATATGCATTTGCGCATATGGGGACAGGCTTCGTCCATCGCGATTGGATGCCTCACAGTCCGGGTATGCATCACGGATGGTCTGGGGGACTCGGCTATGGATATTCCGGCGATATAAGCGATGAAGAAATAGCCGCCCTTGAAAAAGAACGTAAGGGTTTCCTCGAGGCAATGGAAGGCCTTAGAAATGATCTTTATTCAAAAGAGCTCGAATTAAGAAGTGAGCTGGCAAAAGAGAATCCTGATACCGAGAAAGCAAATGAACTGCAGAAGAAAATATCTGATCTTGAGGCCAAACGGGATAAGAAGCACATCGATCACATGCTAAAGATAAGAAAGCTTACCCCCAACGTCGGCAGGGGTTTAATGGCAATGGACCATATGGGCTATGGTTACCATTATCCGGGCTCCTGCTGGTGATAACATAGGCCCGTATCTGCTAACCTCCATTAAAAGGGCGGTTGTTTTGAACCGCCCTTTCTTTTTTATTAAAACGGGTCGTTAAATTTTTAAACATGCTAATGAATGGTTATTAATATAGTATTGCTGTATTTAGTTAGATAGATGATTTAAACATGGAAAGAACTAATGACTCGCCGAGTATTTAGGCTAAAAGCGCTAATATTGATGATATTGAGCGGCTATCTGCTGCTTTGGCAATTTCTTCTCAATGGATGGTCTGGCAATGGGAGGACGTACCAAAAGATTTCAATAGTTCGATTCAGCGAAATGATGAGACATAAGGATTTTATTCTCATTAACGTTCATATTCCTTATCAGGGAGAAATTCCAAACACAGACCTTTAATTCCATGGACCAGCATCGCAGCAAGCTGCCAAAAGATAAAGATACGAAGATTGTGGCTTACTGCCTGACCGGGCCAATGGGGTATATCGCTGCTGGAAAGCTGGTGGATATAGGGTGTATACCAACGTCATTCATTTTGAAAAGGGGATGCAAGCTTGGGCACGATCCGGAAGGCAGTTGATACACATTCAAAAATGAAGCCGTGAAAACATATCAAGATGAATGATCTTCACGTTTGTTCTAATAAACCTCTTTAAGAGGAGGCCCAACTAAATGATTCAACCAAAGAGTTTACAGCAGCGGCTTTCAATTTTTTTAATATTACCGGTGGCATTGTTGCTGATTGTCATGGGATTGTTGGGGTTCATTTTTGCCCGAGATCTTTTCCTGTCTCAGTGGCGGGAGGCTGCTATTCTCAAACTTCAGCGGGCTGCTCATCAGGTTGACATGCGCCTTGCGCGTACCAAGAATTGGATTCTAATCTTTAATCAAGCTGCCGGCGGTCAGGATAACATCATGCCTCAATTTTGGGCCATTGAGCAAATGAAAAAGCAGGAGAGCGTCAATCACGTTCATTTGACCTGGAATGACAATCAATTGCCACCAGCAGGTCAATCCGACGATCAAATACCCCCAATGGGCCATATGGCTGCCGGTCGATACCAGAAGATGGCCTCGCGGCATCCGATAATGAGAAGATTTCACAGTGGCCGTATAAGAGAAATTACACCACCACGCTATGATGATAGTGTAAATCATGAGACGGTTTCCCTGATTTCAGAGTTGAACGATGCAACCGGTCAATCTATCGGTCGATTAGAAGTGGTATTGGACTTTGATGTCTTGATCAAAAACATTCGGGAGTCCGGATGGTGGCAAAGTAACGAAGCGTATTTGGTGAGCGATGACGGCAAGATTCTTACCAGCACGGCAACCGATCAGCCCGGGTCATTAGATGACAGCGACGAGCTTCTTAAACTCGAAACCATAGAAGCAATGAAAGCAAAGTCCTATGGTACCATTCTTGGAAAGGGGCATCCGCCAAAGGAGGTAAGTGGTTTTTATAAACTTCAGGAAGCTCCATGGAGCCTGGTGATGATTGCTCCAGGAAAGGAAATTCTATCACCGATTGTACGTTTTCGCTCTTATTATTTTGCCATCGGGGTGGGATTTATTCTCCTGATTGTGGTTTTAATCAGGGTGGTCAGTGGACGAACAGTGGCTGCCATCAAAGGCGTCTCGGAGGCTGCAGAGCGTGTGGCCAATGGTGACTATGGGAAGCCGCTTCCTGTAGAGACTCGCGACGAGGTGGGAGAATTGACCAGCAGTTTTAATTCTATGGTTCGTCAGCTCAAAGAACGAATGCAGATGAAAGCGGCCATGAATTTGGCTATGGAAGTACAACAAAGCCTTCTACCCCAAAAAATGCCTGAGGTGGATAAACTCGATATCGCAGCACGCAGTGTTTATTGTGATGAGACCGGTGGTGATTTTTATGACTTTTTAGAAATATGCTGTCAGGATTCAAATCAAATTGGAATTGCGGTTGGAGATGTTTCCGGTCATGGAATTCCATCCGCTTTGTTGATGGCCACTGTTAGGGGATTTTTGAAAAGCCGTGTAACTCAACCGGGAAGTATCGCCGAAATTATTACCGATGTAAATCGTCTAGCTACCAGGGATACCGGCGAAACCGGTCAATTCTTGACCCTTTTTTATGCAGTTGTCAACCCCGACGAGAAAGCCATCCGCTGGGTCAGAGCCGGCCACGACCCGGCTTTATTCTACGATCCGGTTTTGGATAGATTTAATGAATTTGATGGAGATGGAATGGCCATTGGTCTAGATGGTAAATTTGAATACCAGGAGAATAGTTTTGCCGGATTAAATAAAGGACAAATTCTTCTCATTGGAACCGACGGTTTATGGGAAACTCAAAATATGACGGGTGAAATGTTTGGGAAGGAGCGATTGAGGGCGGTAATCCGAAGAGAAGCCAATACTTCTTCTGAAAAAATACTTCAAAGCATAAACGACGCACTGAAAAAATTCAGGGGAGAGCGTAAACAGGAGGATGACATTACTCTGGTAGTGATAAAAGTCACCGATTAAGCTATTCGTTTTAAAAAGTATTTGGTGGAGGTATTTGTTAGTTCCGAAGAGTAAATTGCATGGTTATTATTTACTCAAATTGACCAAAGTCAACGCAAAGATTATTCGCAGTTTTAAGAATTCACTTCCGGCAAGACACTACCGGGGACAGGGAGAATATCTTGTAGAAAATAAATTTTTGTATGTATTCTAAATAATTACCGTTCGGTTCAATGTGGGTTTTTCAAGTTGGCACATGCTTTGCTCCTTAATTAAAGCAAGTGGCTCTGAAAGAGCGTTAGATCAAATCCATTCAGAATGTTAGAGTTCCAAAAGGCGAAAGTGATCTTGTAATTTTTGAACTGGCTGAAAGCGGAGAGATCATAGAATTTCTTACAAAGGGGGTGGAAATTTTCATCGAATGTGTCGCCAAAACAGGTCCCACTGTAAAGGCAGAAGAAGAAAACACGCCTCTCGCTTTTCAGAAAAAGCCGTGACCCACCCGACTCATCTGACCTATAGGCAAAGATGGCTCATCTTCACATAGAATCTATTTCTGAATGATTTTTGGGACACGACCTTAGGCTTGTTGCTTTTGAAATAGATAGATGTATAGGGCGATTCCACTGACAATCATCAGAAAACAGAGTACCTGGCCCATAGAAAACGAAAACAGCACAAAGCCCAGATGCGCGTCCGGCTCGCGGAAATACTCGATGATGAAGCGCACCAGTCCGTAGCCGATAAGATATAGGGGGAGCATGGCGCCTCTGGGCAACTTGAATTTGCGCACACTCCACAGCACCGCAAACAGAAAGATTCCTTCAAAAAAGGCTTCATACAATTGCGACGGGTGGCGGAGTTCTCTGGTTTCAGCCAACGGAAAATACATCCCTATCTTGGCCGAGGTCACCCGGCCATACAATTCGCCGTTGATAAAATTACCGAGTCGTCCGAACGTATAACCCAGCGGGGCTGCCGGGAAAAATAAATCGATGATGTCCCAGGGGTTTAATTGGGTTCTGCGCACATAAAGCCAGCCCGCCAACACCACGCCGATGAGGCCGCCGTGATAGGACATGCCGGATATACCGGTAAAGGTAAATCCATTTGAAAATGAAAAGGGCAGAAATATTTCCAGCGGATGTTTGAGATAATAGGAAAAATTATAAAACACCACATAGCCTAAACGTGCTCCGATGATCAGACCCACAATCATATAGGTCATCACATCTTTGAGCTGGTCCATTGAGACCTCAAAGCGATTCTCGCGTTTTGCCCGGTACACCGCTAAAAAAAATGTAAGGGCAAAGGCGACGATATACATCAACCCATAGTATTGAAGACGAAAGGATCCGATCGAAAATATAACCGGGTCTATGTTTTGGGGCAGATGCTGCCACCAGGACCAGAAGTCGTTCATCTATTCAAATCCTTTTGTTTGCGGGGCGTCCTGTCTGAGAAAGAAAGGGTTCTCATTATTCAGTAGGGACGGGGTTTACAGGTTGTCCAACAAATTGTTTCCTCCCCCTTGATGGGAGGGGGTTAAGGGGAGGGTGATCACCCCCACCCAAACCCTCCCCCATCAAGGGGGAGGACTTTTAGCGGATTTGCAGGGGTTATTGGACAGTTTGCAAAATTCGCCTGTACACCCCAAATCAAGTTTTCATATTATATATTGACCAGGGCACAATTTACCATATTGGTCCGTATATTCCCAGATAAATCTCTACTGTCAAACGAAATCAGTCAACCCGGGCAACTGAAGAAATAGAGAGTCGGTGCTCAAGCGATTTTAATGACATTTGATAGCTTTGCCGTCAGTGGATTTATTTAATTTGGCCAGATAGCGGCCCCACCATCCTTTACCTTTACGTGATTTGGTCGCCGCAAATTTTTTGGGATTATCCTGAAATGCCCCTAGACATCCTTCCGGGCAAAGATAGAAATTTTCGTCTCCATATTCAGCCATCAAGTCTGTTTTTCAAGGATTAACCTGCATACCACAAACAGGATCGATAACTGTTTTTGTTGAGGTCGGATATGTATTCATTATTAAACCTCCTTGGTAAAACGATACCTAAAACATAACCATCCGGATGCCGGGTCTCAAGTGAAGTCATATACGCTTTCAAATAAAAACTCCTCACCCGAATAAAATATAGTCGGATGGAGAGTTTTTAACAATACCTCATTAGGTTCTGATTCAGTGATTTGCGACGTTTTAATTTTAGGACCCGGTTTTAAGGACCGGGTCCTTGTTAGTTTATAGTTTATAGTTCAATTCCCAGCCGGTCCCAAACAGATTCATCGTCTTTAATTTCAACTGCTTTCAGATGCGGATAGGTTGTGATGAGAAACCAGGCCAGCGGCAGAACCCCCAAGCAGATGATGATCAGGTCGGGAACCATACGAACGGTTCCCAGAAAGACGACGGCCCCCCTTTCAAAGAATTCTGAACTGCGCGCCGCCCACAGCCCATCTTTAAAGGCTGTCCAGGCCTGTATGGCACCCACCGGCAACAGGGTGGCAAAGGCCATCAGAAACAGCCCGCCGTTAAGCCCCCAGAACGACAGTTTCAGGATGCCGTCTTTCCAGTAGGCTTTGTCGACCAGGCCGCGCCAGGAGAACAGCAGCAGGGCAACGGAAAGCATGCCGTAGGTACCGAACATGGCGGTGTGGCCGTGGTGCATGGTCAAATAGGTTCCATGCTCGTAGAAATTGATGATGGGAAGATTGATCAGGAAACCGAAGATTCCGGCACCTAAAAAGTTCCAGAAAGACGCGGCCACCAGAAAATACATGGGCCATTTGTAACTGAACTCCCGGCCCTGTTTGCGGATTTCTCTGTATTCCATTAATCCGCGAACCACAAGGGTCATCAGCGGCACAGGCTCCATGGATGAGAAGATGGATCCCCATCCGATCCAGAAAGAAGCCCCGCCGTACCAGTAATAATGATGGGCGGTTCCAACGATACCGCTGAGGAAGGTAAGGGCCGCGGTAAAATAGGCTACCCGCAAAGCGGCTTTTGCCGTGGCCAGCCCCATGGCCACCATCAACAACGAGATGACCGCAATGCCGAAAAATTCAAAGATGCTTTCCACCCAGAGGTGAACCACAAACCAGCGCCAGTAGTCTGCCATGGTAAGGTGCGAGCCCTTGCCGTAAAAGAGTCCGAAGCCGAAGAAAGCCACCACCAGCACGGCGCTGAACACGTAAAACCAGATCAAAGCGCTGAACTCGTCCTTGTGCTCTTTCAGATGTCTGCCGATGGCCCGGTAGACGACCAAGAGCCAGAAAATCAATCCGACGAACAGCAGGATTTGCCAGATGCGGCCCAACTCCAGAAATTCCCAGCCCTGATGACCCAACCAGAACCATAGATCCCCCAGCAAGCCCTTGATGCCCAGAACTTCCCCGGTGAGGCTGCCCACGGCCACAATCAGGACGGCCACGAAAAGGATCTGCACCAGAAGGCCCTGTTTGGCCGGCTCTTTGCCTCCGATGATGGGTGCCAGGTAGATGGCAGATGCCAGCCAGGTGGTGGCAATCCAGAAAACCATCAATTGCAAATGCCAGGTTTTGGCCCAATTGTAGGAAATAAGTTTCGCAACGAAAGGGAACCAAAAGGTGCCCGGGTGAATCGTGTAATGGGCCAGCAATCCCCCGAAGCTGGTTTGCAGCAAAAACAGCAGAATAACCACCACAAAGAATTTGGCGGCCTTAAGCTGGCTGGAAGTCAAGGGCATATCGATCAGTTTTTCGGACAGGGCCACGCCCTTGGGCGCCCCATACCATAAACCATAGCGATGGATAAAGTAGACGAACAATCCCAATACCAGAAGCAGGGCCAGGACACCGGCGATGGAATAAAAGTAAGCTTCCGTGCTGGGGACATTGCCGATCCGTAGATCCGCCGGCCAGTTGTTGGTGTAGGTGTAATCCTCACCCGGACGAAGCGTTGAGGCAACCCAGGCAGTCCAGAAAAAGAACCTTGAGATTTCGAGTCGTTGTTTTGCATCGCCGATGGTATCGGGAAGAAAACCAAAGCGCTGCTGGCCTTCTTTAAAGATGGTTCCCCAATGTTGTTGAACCCTTTTGAGCCCTTCCACCTGGGCATCAGTTAACCTAAGGGTATCTGTAGTCGCATCGTAACGATTGGGTTTTGTCTCGTGCTTGATTTTGACATCGATGATTCCCTTCTGAAGGTCATCAAGATCCTTATACGGTTTACCATAGTCCTTTTGGCCGAGATAATCCCCGATGGCCTCCGCCATGATGTGCAGTGAGGCCGCAGAGAATTCCGGTCCTCTCTGGGAACCATGACCCCAGACGGCACCGTGGTCCATGAGGCCATAACGCTGATAAACATCCTGACCGGCAATAATATTGGATTTTTCAAAAAGCACGTTGCCCTTGGCGTCAACTACCTTTCCCGGATACGGCGGGAGGTCCTTTTTCATGGCGATGCCGCCGCCAAGAAGAATTGCCATGGCCACTACGAAACATAAAATAGCTGCCCATTTCAGAGTTTTAAGCGACATAATTAACCTCCTTTAATATTTTGGAATTAATAGATACTCAACGAATTGGGTACTGGTAAATTTACAGACCCACTTTTCAGCGAAGTCTGAATATCATGGTGCCATATAGAGTTATTTGACCTGAGTCAATTATATAAATAATTATTATATAATTATTTCGTATAGTATTTTTATTGAACGAAATTTATCATGCAAAGGCATGTGGTTCTGCTAATTGATCAGAGTGCAGAATTTGCATTGATGAATTTTAGGTTGATATATTATGTGGGTATGAAATACTATTAAATTGTATCAAAAAACATAAAATCCCACATAAGTTGGAGACGGCAATGTTTAATACGCAGGATCGCAGAGCAAATTTTGGATTGTTATTTATGCGGCTGGGTTTGACGGCGGTGTTGTTGATACATTCATTACCGAAGTTAATTAACGGGTCGTACGCCTGGAAGAGCGTCGGAACGACGTTGAGTTTCATTAACATCGGGCTGCCACCGGTATTCTTCGGCTTTGTTATGCTGCTGTTAGAGACGTTGGGTGCGATCAGTTTTGTATTCGGCTACTTTTTTCGGATCGCATGCACGGTTTTATTCGTTCTTTTTTGTTTATATTTTATCAATTATTTTCGCATCGGTTACCAGACTTTGATGCTGTGGTCACTGGGACTGGCGGCTGTCTTTTTTGGATTGATTTATGTTGGCCCCGGACGGTATGCGATTGCAGTGAAACTCGAAAAAAAGTAAAAAGAATAAGAGGATAGATACGCACTTTCTAATTTGATAATCTCGTGAAAAGTCAGGAAAGTAAACTTTTTACGAATTCATCAAATTTGACATTGGAATCAATTTCTCCTATAAATCCTATGTATGGGGGATAGATTTTGGCGAAATATTCTCATCCGATTGACTCTATATAAGGTCTATAATCATGAAAACAAAAATTTTAGTCGTAGATGATGAGGATTTTCAAAGAGATTTGCTGAAAAAGCTTCTTTCAAAAGTTGGATATGAGGTGGAGACGGCAGAATCTCCGGAAGTTGCCATGTCCCTGTTAGCTGCAGAAGACTATCCGGTGATCATTACGGATTTAATTATGCTGGATATGGACGGCGTCGAGTTTTGTCAACGGGTCAGAGAAACAAACTCCAAAACAGTTATCATTGCACTCACCGGGCACAGTGACCTGTATGATATGGAAAAATTAAAGGCCGTTGGATTTGACAATTATCTGACAAAGCCAATTAAAGTTGAAGTGATTCAGCAGGCGGTCGAGCAAGGATTAAAAAAGCTTCAGCCAGGCGGGAAGAAAACCTAACGTCCTTGTCAAGCTCTCCGCCACGTGCTTGGGCCCGTTCTAATCGGAAATCTGATACTGGCCACTTCTGACCCTGTTGCGACCCTCCTCTTTTGCCTGATACAAATATCTATCGGCAGTATTGATCAGATTTTCGGGAGATATTTTCTCAAAGGGTTTTGAGGCATTGAATCCGGTTACGCCGAAGCTGGCGGTAATGGAAATCTTTTCTCCCTCCCATTCGATTATCTTTTTGGCAAGATGTTTGCGCAGACGTTCGGCCATCTGAACAGCATTGCCCACGCTTGTTTCGGGAAGCACCAGTAAAAATTCTTCTCCCCCATATCGCGCCAGCCAGTCCATATCCGTTCGGATTAACGACATAATCCATTGGACAAACTCTCTGAGTACCAAATCGCCGCATTGATGCCCAAAGGTGTCGTTCACCTTTTTAAAATGATCGATGTCGCATAGGGTTATCGAGAATGAATGTCGGTACCTCAAGGCGCGCTTGATTTCATGGGGAAGATGTTCATTCAGATATCCCCGGTTATAGCATCCCGTGAGTGAATCGGTCCTGGATAACAGCCGGATTTCCCCATTGGCCTTTTCCAGAGATTTATGCTTTTTACTTAGCCGTTCATACAAAATCGTATTTTCCATGACCAGCGAATATTGTTTGGCCAGCATGGTCAGGAGCTTCATATTTTCCTGGGTGATGTAACTTTCTTGAATGGGCGTGAGCAGTAACACCACCCCCAGGGTTCGCTTTGTGGAAGTCAGGGGTAGCATAATAATGGAGGATTCATTTTCAAACACCAGCGATGGGATCAGCGAAGGCTGTCGTCTATTGATTATCCAGGAAAAGATGCCGCATTCGATTTGGAAATTAATTTCTTTCTGGCAGACTGACCGTTTATCTTCAGGCGATACATATCTGAGGGCGAATTCATGGCTGTCATCATCGACTAAAAATAAGGCACATACCTCTACATCAATTAGATTCCTGAGATCGTTGAGGAAAATCCGCCAGATTTGACGAATATTGGCCGGGAAATCGATGCGGTCCTGAAATTGTCCCAGCTGTTCAATTTTATCGATAAGATCGATCAGCGCGTTTCTATTTTCAGTAATTTCAGCCATTTTAAACGGTGTACGGGCCTGTATTTATGTTGATCATATAGATATGGAGTATTTTAGCATAATCTTTAATATACTGAAAGGATAGATTAAATCGACGGCCCCAAAACAATATGAACCAAAATTGGTAAAATATGCATAGCAATGCCCGGCAAACCTATGGACATAATACCCTATAAAATGCTATTGACCATGGATTGTTTTGAGATGCACGGACAGTGTATATGGAGATGAATCTAATACCTTAAAATTATTCTGAAAATTAGAACTGACAGGGATAATGCATACGGCAATAACGCTAAACGGGAAAAGGTATCCCCAAAACGCATATGAACGAAAACAAAAAAGCGACCCTTTTTATTCAATGCCTGGTTGATACCATCTACCCTGAAGTGGGCGAGGCGATGGTAGAAATTTTGCGAAAGCAAGGCGTGACCCTGAACTGCCCCACAAATCAGACCTGTTGCGGTCAACCGGCCTTTAATTCCGGATATCGCCGGGAGGCCCGGGCGGCGGCACGCCATTTTATCCAGGTGTTCGAGAATGCCGAGACAATTATATGTCCCTCCGGGTCCTGTGTGAATATGGTGCGCCGCCATTATCCAGAGTTATTTCAAGCCGAACCCCGGTGGTTGCAAAGCGCCCAAGATTTAGCGGCGCGAACTTACGAATTTACCGAATATCTGGTTGACGTTCTTGGCGTTGAAGATGTGGGGGCCCGTTATCGTGGAAGGGTGACCTATCACGATTCATGCCATCTTCTTAGAGGCATCGGTGTCAAAGAACAACCCCGCGCGCTCCTGCGCCATGTGGAAGGTGCCGAGTTTATTGAAATGAGCAATTCTGATCAATGCTGCGGATTTGGCGGGGCGTTTTCGGTGAAATACGCGGATATCTCCACTGCCATGGTGAGCGAGAAAGTCAAATTTATAATCGAATCCGGCGCTGATACGGTGGTGGGGTGTGATATGGGCTGCCTGATGAATATCCAGGGCATGTTGAGTCGCATGGGCTCGACCGTCAAGGTAATGCATATCGCCCAGATCCTTGGATCTACTTAAACCAAAACTTACAACCCCATAGACATGACGATGAATGAGTTAAAAACTGAAAACTATGTATCCGAGGCCAAACGGGCGATAAATAATCAGGTGCTGCAAAGAGCCTTGGAGGATCTTCAGCAAAGATTCGGAGAGGCCACGGCTTTAGCCTATCAAGAACTTCCGGAAGGACCGGAATTGCGATGGATAGGCCATGATATTCGGATGCAGGCCATCGAAAATCTGGATATAATTTTGGAAAAGCTGGCTGAGAAGGTTCGCAAAAACGGCGGGCATGTCTTTTTTGCCAAAGATAGCCAGGAGGCGGTGGAATATGCGCTGCAGATTGCTCGCAAACATCATGTTCAGCACATCGTCAAGGGAAAATCGATGGTGACCGAAGAAATCGATCTGAACACCGCCTTGATCGACGCCGGCATCGATGTCGCCGAAACGGACCTGGGTGAATATATCATCCAATTGGCTGGAGAGCATCCATCTCACATTATCGCACCGGCGATTCATAAAACCAGAGACGATGTTGGCAAACTGTTTTCCGAAAAGTTGGATATCCCCTACATTACGGATCCGCCGAAACTCACCCAGGAAGCCCGCAAAGCATTGCGCAAAAAGTTTCTGGCAGCTGAGATGGGCACATCAGGCTGCAACTTGGCGTGCGCCGAAACCGGCCATATTGCCGTCGTTTCCAATGAAGGCAATATCCGGATGTCTTCGACCATGCCGAGAGTCCATCTTGTATTTATGGGCATGGAAAGGGTGGTGGCCCGCCTGCAAGACCATGATACGCTTCTTCGGCTCCTGTGCCGGGGCGCGTCTGCCCAGAAGATGTCCACCTATGTCAGTTACATCGGGGGGCCGCGTCATGCCGGTCAGGTGGATGGCCCCCAAGAGTTTCACCTGATCATTCTTGACAATGGTCGCAGCCGAATTCTGGCCGATGAAGAATTCCGGGAAATGCTGTGCTGTGTTCGCTGCGCGGCCTGCTTGAATGTTTGCCCCGTATACAGGAAAATCGGCGGCCATTCCTATGGGTTTACCTATTCAGGACCGGTGGGCGCGGTGGTAACACCACTGCTGGTGGGTATCAATCAGGCCAAAGATCTGTGCTTAGGAGAAACACTTTGCGGGGCCTGTCAGGATGCCTGTCCGGTAAATATTGATATTCCGCGTATGTTGCTGGCGCTGCGGTTCAAGCTGGCTGAGGGTGATTCTGCTTGGAACGTGACGCCGGCAGATCGAAAGGAAAAGGCCATCTACAGCGCGTGGTCCTGGATGATCCGCCATCGCGGCATCTACGATTTTTTTCATAAACTGGCGGCGGTTGGACAACATGTGTTCCCGCAAAAAGATGGCATGATCCGTCGGCTGCCAGCGCCACTGAGCGCCTGGACCCGCAGCCGCGATATGAAAGCAATGGCCGGTGAGACGTTTATGAAACGCTGGCGAAAGGGCTTTTAGAATGGAAAGTTCGAATCAAACTGATTTTATGAATAATATTAAACGGGCCCTGGGACATTCGGGCGACGATCTTGAGCGGCAGAAGATGTTTTTCGATCTTCCCATGTCTGAGAAAGACCGGACGATTTTGAAGGGCATCGAAAACAGAACGCCGCAGGAAAAAGAAAAACTTCTCGAAACCCTGATCGAAGCCGCCAAACCGATTAATTTGAATGTTATCGTATTGCCGGATGCAGCCTCGGTGAGCTCCGCGATCGTCGAGCTTGTTCGGGAAAAAGAGCCGGAGTGGGGAGATAAAAAATGTGTGGCGGCCTGGAAGCACCCGTTAATCGCCAGCTTAAATTTAGCGGCAGCGCTCAGCGACCAGGACGTATCGGTTTACTTCACCGGCGTTGAAGACAGTCAAGCGGAAGATGATCTGTCGATGGATACCAGACAAAAGCTGAGACAGCAGATCATCGATTCTTATATTGGTGTAACATCTGCCGATTTTTGCATGGCCGATACCGCCGCATTGGTGATGCGGACACGCCCGGGACAAGCGAGATCTGTTTCCCTGCTGCCTTTGATTCATGTTGCGGTGATCAAGCGCGATCAAATCATTGCCGATCTAAAAGAGCTCTATGCGCTTTTAAAGTGGGATCCGGAACACCAAAAGGAAGGGCTGACCAACTGCATGACGTTTATATCCGGTCCTAGTAAAACAGCGGATATCGAGGCCACCATGGTTCACGGTGCCCACGGTCCGCGGGAGGTATATATTTTTGTCATAACTGGATGAAGTCGAATGCATTTGCATTCAACATGAAAGGAGGAAGTGAAAATGTTAAAGGAATTCAAAGAATTTGCCATGAGGGGTAACGTCGTTGATATGGCCGTTGGAATTATCATTGGTGCAGCCTTTGGTACCATCGTTAAATCGCTTGTCGCAGATATCATCATGCCGCCCATCGGCCTTTTATTGGGTGACGTTGATTTCTCTAATCTTTTTGCAGTACTGAAAGAAGGTGCGACTGCAGGACCATATGCCGCTCTGGTCGACGCTCAGAAAGCAGGTGCCGTAACCATCAACTACGGTTTATTTATCAACACCATCATCAGCTTCATTATTGTGGCCTTTGCCATTTTCCTCTTAATCCGAGCGCTCAACAAACTCAAGCGCGAAGAGGAAGCTCCAGCGGAAGAACCGACCACCAAAGATTGTCCGCATTGCCTTTCAACCATACCGATCAAGGCAACGCGCTGTGCATTTTGTACCTCCGAGGTGGGGGCAGCTTAAATTCGTCAGCGCTTAACGTTACAGGTTAATACCGGCAAGACACTGTTGAGCCGAGCTCAAGCAACACCATTAGACGATGTTGAAAACTTGATTTTCAAAAAAGCAAAGTTAATATGACTTTGCTTTTTTTATAAATAGGGGACAGGTATGGTGAACAGTTTAAAGATATGCGATTGCCGTAACTTCTACCCTCGTGCCGAATGGTAAATCCCCGGCCTGGATGCAGGTTCTGGCCGGGAGATCTTTTGTGAAAAACCCCTTATAGATCTCGTTGAATCTGGCATATTCTTGCATGTCTTTGAGGTAAACCGTTACCGTTAATAGTTTCTCAATAGATGACCCGGCTTCCTCAAGGATGATGCGCAGATTTGTCATGGCCAGTTTGGCTTCTTCTTCGACCGTCCCCAACTTCAGTTCGTTTGTTTCCGGCTCCACCGCTCCCATGCCGGAAACGTAAATGATGCCGTTATGGATGATGGCCTGGGAATACGGCCCGCCGGTGACTGCCGCCCTATCCGTCTGAAACGCTTTTTTCTCTTCCATTATTCTCCTCGTCATGTTTTTTATCAAAGCAAATATCGGTTTAGCACTTCAAACTATGCTCAATGGCGGAACGCAATGTTAGGTCTGCCGGTTTGTCCCGTTTGCAGCGGAATTGAGCCAGTTTAAAAATGAATGCTAGCGCATCTTTATTTTCAATCGGTTCACTGGCTAACGGGCCAACGGGCTAAACCCCTAGTATCGTGTAGGCATTTTGAAGCGGTTTGGAACGAAGTCCTTGGGCCTGAGATGGGATTATAAAAAGTCTTTTTAGATGCCGCAGATTCGTTTGACTTCCGCGTTGTCGATCAGTTCATCAACCGCTCCCTGGTAGCAAATCCGTCCGTTGTCTATGATGTACCCATAATCACTTAAAGATAGGGTGAATTTTACATTTTGTTCCGCCAGCAAAACTGTGAGGCCGACGGCTTTAAGTTTTTGTATTCTTTCTCCAAGAGATTTTACAAGAACCGGAGCCAATCCTTCGGTGGGTTCGTCCAGCAGTAAAAACTGTGGATTTCCCATCAGTGCGCGGGCGATGGCCAGCATTTTTTGTTCACCGCCACTCAACAATCCGCCTCTGCGGCTATCTAACTCTTTTAATTTGGGAAATAAGTCATATAAGCGTTGTTTATCCCATTGATCATCCTTGGCCCTTGCGCGTTGAGCAATCTCGAGGTTTTCACCCACGGTAAGATCGGCGAAGATGCGACGATCATCAGGAACATAGCCCACGCCTTTGCGCACCATACGAAAAGGCTGCGTGCCGGTAATATCTTCTTCTTTAAAGCGAATGCGACCCTGGGAAGGTGGATTTAATCCCATAATGCTCTTTAATGTCGTCGTTTTCCCGGCGCCGTTACGCCCAAGCAGACAGACGACCTGGCCCTCTTCGACATTCAGCGAGACATCAAATAAAATGTGGCTTAGGCCATAAAATGTGTGAATATTTTCCACCGCGAGCATCATTCATCTCCCAGGTAAGCTTGCTGGACATCGTTGTTTTGTCTTACTTTTTCGGGAACGTCTTGTATTACGGTTTGCCCTTGCTGCATGACCATGATGCTCTGGGCTGTTCCGAAGACCACTTCCATGTCATGCTCGCAGAACAAAATGGTCAGGCCCTGATCTTGGGCTAAGCGCTGAATGAGTTTCATCGTGGTTGCGGTTTCATCCGGCGACATACCGGCAGTGGGTTCATCCAGAATAAGTAATTCCGGTTCATTACCCAGTGCGATGGCAATCTCCAGGATGCGTTTGTCCCCATGGGACAAAGAGCCGGCCACATCCTGTTTTTTATTTAATAAACCGACACTTTCCAGAATGCGGTTTGTCGATTCCACGGCCAACCGGGCTGCCGGCCGAAACAGTATGTTGCTGAGTTTTTGCTGGGAAAGCACCGACACCTGCACATTGCGGAACACCGACAGACGTGGAAAAATATTGGCAATTTGAAACGATCGCGCAATCCCCTTGCGGCAAATTTCATGAGGCGGCAGCGTGCTGATGTTTTGCTTGTTAAATAGAATGCTGCCGTCGTCCGGGTGCAACTGCCCGGTAATGAGATTAAACAGCGTGGTTTTACCGGCGCCATTGGGCCCGATGACCGCTACCAGTTGTCCCTTCTCTACAGCAAGATTGACGCTATTTACGGCTTTGAACTCGCCAAATGATTTGTGCAGTTTTTCTATCCGAAGCATAAATTCACCTATTCTGCACGGCTCTCCGCATGACGATTGGACCAGGCACGGAATTTTCTGATGTAATTGTATCCCATGATTCCCTCAGGCAAAAAGAAGATGAGAAGGATCAGGATAATGCCCAATATCATGGTCCAGTACTCCGTATAGGTCCCGACAAAGGTTCGCAGTGAAACGATAATGGCTGCGCCTAAAATGGGACCTGCAAACGTAAACCAACCGCCCAGAAGGCACATGATAAATATCTCCAGGGACAACACCCAAAATAACAGGTCCGGAAAAATCGATCCCTCCATGACCACAAAGAGAACACCGGCGACCCCCCCGAAAAACGTGGCAATCACAATAGCTTTCAACTGGTGGCGACGGACATCGATTCCGACGGCGGCACATCGTTCCGGGTTGTCGCGGATGGCTTGCAGTGTGGATCCGAACGGAGATTTAATAATCAGATACAGAAGAACTAGACAAATTCCCAGAACAATTAGAACAAAGTAATAGGCGCTCGTTGTGGATGCGATAAATTCGGGTATCGGAATGCCGTGAATGCCATCATCGCCGCCGGTCAGGCTGTACCAGCGGAAGGCGATGGCCCATATTAAAGAGCCCAGAGAGATCTGAAGCATTCCAAAATACAATCGGTTTAAACGGATGCAGAACATGCCGATCAGCAGCCCGGCCAGAGCAGCTGCCAGAGGCCCGGCCATAAAAGCAATCCACCACGGCACGGGGGTTTTCGCTAACAACAGTCCGGCTGTATATGCGCCAACGCCGTAAAAGACGCCATGGTGAAATTGAAATAGCATACCGTGGCCGACACATAAATTAAGGCTCATGGCCAGCAGCGCTGTTACGAATATGACAGTTAGAAAATAAGTATAGAATCTCGGCAGAAATGACGGCGCCAGGATCAAGACCAAAAATATAACAGCGCTGACAACAAATGATTTTTGCCGAATCATATCACCAAACAACACGACTCCTTTCTACCACACGGATTTCAACATGCCCGTAGGTTTCCATGTCAGAACAATTACCACGGCCACATAGGGAAACACGATGGCAAACTGCGGCCAGAACAAAACCCCAAAGGATTGGGTGATGCCAAATATCAGTGAGCCTGCCATGGCGCCCCACATATTGCCTAATCCGCCGATGGTTACAATCAAAAAGGCTTCAATGATGATATTGTGATCCATGCCGATGGTTACACTGATGGTCGGAGAAACCAGGGCACCCCCTAAACCGGCGAGAAAACAGCCCAATACAAAGGCGAAGGCAAACACCCAACTAACATTGATGCCGATGGCGCCGACCATCTCCCGATCCACCGCCGCGGCACGTGCAATTTTGCCGATCTTGGTTTTGTTGGAAAACAACCACAGCCCGATGGCGACTATCGGGCCGATAATTAGCAGAAATATATTGTATTTTGGAATCGGAGAACCAAAGATCGACACAGAACCCTGGAGAATTTTAGGGGCCATAATGGACCGGTAGTCCGCGCCCCAGATCATCTTGGTTAAATCCCCCAGGATCAGCATCAGGGCAAAAGTAAACAGCAACAGCATGAGATGCTCACGTTCATAAAGATGACAAAACAACGAGCGTTCGGCAACCAGACTGATCAATGCCACAATTGTCGGCGCAAAAACGAGGGACAGCCAGAAACCGACAGATCCTCCGCCAAATAAAGTCGAAATACTGTGGGCGGCAAATGCTCCGATCATGTACAGTGAGCCGTGCGCCACATTGGGTATGCGGAGAACACCGAGCACAAAGCTGAGCCCGGAGGTCACAATGAACAAAATCATGGCCCGGCTCAGACCGACGAGAAACGTGGTGCTCAGGGCTGCAAAAGTTATCGCCTGCCCATCTTCCATAATGAAACATCCTCTGTCGTTTTGCCAATCAACGCCATCTATTCAGAAAAGGACATGCCCGCCTGTTTCGTCGAGTGAGCCAGGCGGGCGGAATTCGCTTACATTTTTTACTGCCCCCGGGCTTCCATGATCTCTTTGCAAGACGGCATCACCTCAGCGCCGCGCAGGGTATAAATATCCGAGGAAATGGCCACGCCGAGTTCTGGCGATAATTTGGTTACCCCAAAATACATCGGCAAAATAGCCTGATGGTCGCAGGCTCTCATTTCGACCTTGCCCGTCGGACTGTCGACTTTCAGGCCTTCCAGTGCGTCAATGAATTTTTCCTTATCTACCGATCCGGCCTTTTTGTAAGCTTCAGCGATAAAATGAGCCGTAATATAGCCATGATAGGCGGGAAAACCGGGCGGGCTTCCATAGGCGTCTTTAAAAGCATTCACAAAGCGCTTGTTGCTGGAATACTCCGGAAAATAAAAATGATAGTCGATGGTTCCCATGACACCCTCGGGGGCATTCATGCCCTGAGGATTTAAAACAGCATGATCCGTGGCACTGTGAATATAGACCGCAACTTTTTCGGCCATGCCGGTGGCCTTGATGGTTTTCATGATGTTTATCATTGTGCCGCCGCCGGTGGCAAAAATGACGGCATCGGGTTTGGCGGCCAAAATGGATGTGATGTAGGGAATCAGATCGGGTTCGCCCAACTTCCACCAGCTTTTACCGATTAGCTTCACTTCAGGTTTGCGGGCCTTGAGGTTTCTCCAGGCGGCATCCGCGATAGCATGTCCGTATTCATAATCGTCTCCGGCAATCCAATATTTGATATAGGGCTTGGTGGAAAGTCCCACCCCGCCAGCTTTGCCGGCCATGGCCGTATTTTCCCCGGCAGAAAACACATAGCGATGACCTTTTTTGCCGGTGATATTTTCACTTTTTGAAATCCAAGCAATAAACGGCACCTTTTCTCTTTTGGCCACTGCTTCGGATATGGCTAGCGCGGCCCCGCTGTTAATGGTACCGACCAGAATATCGACATCTTCCCGCAATACCAGTTGCTTTGCAAAATTCAGGGCCAAATCCACCTTAAATTTGGAATCACGGGTGGTAAACTCAATTTTTTTGCCCAGTACCCCTTTGGCGTTTATATCTTTCAGGGCCAGGTTGAAGCCGTTGAGGGCATCCTGTCCAAAAACAGCTGCAGGGCCACTATAGCAGTCTATGATGCCGACCTTAATGTTTTTTGCCTGGGCGCTGGCTGGTAGGAAAACGAAGGTGATTGCGAAAATTCCTACCAGTAGGGCAAAGCCTAAGCTGAAAGAAATTTTTTTCATTTTGATGACCCTCCTTTCGTATTTGTAAATGGTTTGTGAAACAACATGTGAATGCTCAAGATATGATGCAATTGATATCAGTTATGCGCGATCGGTAAGGTTTGAATATTGTCAGGTTAGTGCCCTCCTTTGGAAATAGTAAATTTCGGATGGGCTCTAATTATTAATAAAGTATGTTTGGTGAAGTCAAGAATTATTCCCTTAAATGGCCAATCGTCAATTTCGGTATTGAATATTGTGAACGAAATGATAAACATTAATGCTTAAAGCATTTAGAAGCTCAAATCCGAAAAGTGTATATCAACGTACTCGTTTTGATTATTCAATATGGTAAGCTATGGAGGTCAATGACTTGAAATTCAAGGCCCTCAATCAAACGCATATCAAAGATCTGCAGTCAATGGTGGCAGCCGACCGCATCTCCACCGGTGCGTCGGTTCTGGATTTGCATGCTAAAGATCAATCGCGTCACACCCCCAGCCGGCCGGAGGTGGTCATCTGGCCGCTATATGCATCCGAAGTGGCTGAAATATTAAACTATGCCAATGATAATTTAATTCCGGTTACCGGATGGGGATCGGGATCGAGTTTGGAAGGCAATCCCATTCCGGTTGAAAAAGGCATCGTGCTGGATTTCACCCGGATGGACCGGATTTCAGAGATCCGTGAAGAAGATTTTCAGGCCGATCTGGAACCTGGCGTGATTTATCAGGATTTAAATGAAAAACTCAGACATTCCGGTTTGTTCTTTCCACCGGATCCCGGAGCCCGGGCGACCATCGGTGGCATGATCGCCAACAATGCCAGCGGCACCCGCACGGTATACTATGGCTCCACCAAGGATTACGTGCTGCGGTTGTCTGTTGCCTTGGCCAATGGCGAAATTATTGAATTAGGCACCCGGGCCAGCAAGACTTCATCCGGATATGATCTTATTCGTTTATTTGTCGGATCAGAAGGAACGCTGGGCATTGTGGTGGGGGCAACAATTCGTCTGGTCGGGCTTCCCGTAGAATTTTCGGCGGCCATTGCGACATTTCCTACCATTGACGCGGCCGGAAAGACAGTCGTTGAAATTATACGCTCCGGTCTTAATCCGGCGACCCTGGAATTATTGGGTCCGGAATGCGTCGAGCTGATGAACCGGGAAGAAAACCTTCATCTGAATCTGTCCCCGACGCTTTTCATGGAATTTCATGGCACCACCACCGGCCAGCTGGCAGAGGTATTGGAGATGGCGGAGGGAATCTGCAATATGCAGGAGTGCCTGAAATTCGAACCGGGTGTCGGTCGCGCGGAAAGAGATCGCATATTTAAAGCCCGACATGGCCTGGGGGAGATGATTCTCCGGAATCATCCGGATTGCGATATCTTAATTATGGATGTGGCTGTGCCCATTACGGCCTACTCTGAATTAATTGCCACCATGAAGGCTGAGATGGCGGAAACCAATCTGGCCTGCTATTATCTCAGCCACGCCGGAAACGGTAATGTGCACTTGAATATCGCCGGTAAAAAAGGCGACACCCAGGAATGGAATCTTATCGATCAAATCGTTCAACGGCTGGTTCAGAAAACCATCGATCTTGGTGGCACCGCCACCGGAGAACACGGCATCGGTCTTGGCAAACGAAAATTCATGAAGGCCGAGCACGGGACCAGTCTGGAATGGATGAAAAAGGTCAAAACCCTGTTTGATCCCAAGGGGATACTCAATCCGGGAAAGATTTTTTCCTAAAATTTACTTAAAGGCATTCATCTTTTACCCGATAGCTAAGTTGCGAGCCGCTCCAAAATGCTAATTTATCGCGGCAAGATGCCGCTCCCACTATTCATAACGGAATGCAGCTTGTAAAAGCATATTGGTTGTTATTAGAAGTTGGAGTGGCTTCCAGCCACGAAATCTGTATACTTTGCTTTTGAACCGTCTCGCGCCTTGCTCTCGGGCAAAATCTAAATATTTTCAGACTTTTTTTATTTTTACTAGCAACAATTTAGCGGAAAGAAGGTACAGCCATGTTTCCAGAGTTTTCCATGTCGGCCAGATATAAAGAAATGTATCCCGGTGTAGGGTTTGGATTGACCTTGATTTCCGGCTGTAAGGATCACCCTAACCCCGATGGTTTTGATCAATACAAACGCAAGCTTCTGCGCAAGATGCGAAAACGGGAGACATTGGCACAAATAACGGATCGAATTAATACCTACGCCGATTTTTTTCAGCGATTCGGATATGATTGCCCTTTGACCAAGCATTTGAAACGAACTATCAACAGCGGATTTCCACGATATTCTTTATTTGTCGATGCACACTTCATGGCGGAGATGTGTGCCGGTATTCTGGTGGCGGTCACCGATTTTGATTGCTTTGACGGAAATTTAACATTGGACGCTGCTGCTGACGGGGAAGTCTGTGCCGGCATGGGCGGGCGAGAGTTTCGCATGCAGGACGGGGAAATCGTGCTGCGCGATGAAAAAGATATCGTCTGCGTGCTTGCCCAGGGAGCCGACGAAAAGACCCGGGTGCGGGAGGATACCTCCAATGTTCTATTATATGCCTATGCGGTGCCGGGAATTGATCGACAGTACCTCAAAGACGGACTCACCGTTGGCGCTGAAACGGTGGCTGAATTCGGTGGGGGCAAGATTGAAGGCGTAGAGATTTACTAGTGTTTCAGGGTTATTTGCAGTTAACAAAAAATGAACGTCCAACATCGAACATCCAACGTCCAACGTCGAATTAAAAACAAACATCAAATGCCGAATATTTTACAGCTATTAGCCTTTCTTTTTTGCCGTTTTGATACGCGTAGCGAAAATCTTAATTAATTCTTCTGTCTCCCCAGATAATATGTATGTTTTTTTGATTTTTACCATTCAACGTTCGATGTTGGACGTTCAATGTTCGATGTTCATCTTTTCAGTTCCTACCAAACAGTTTCTACATCAGAAAATTCCAGCATTTTTTTATTGGAAGTTATCAGGGGTATTCCAAGTATTTTTGAAGTTGCAGCGATAATTTGATTAGCTGGATCTTTATGAAATCCACGAAGCAGGGTACTTTCCACTGCAATTTCCGGCGAAAGATCAGCAATTCTGATCTCATACCCATTCAGTGAACGTCTGATCCAGGTGAGTGTTGGTATGCTAAAGCCGATCTTTTTTTTTCCGCCAATTTTGCCAGTTCCCAGCATGAAATCGCTGAAATCCATTTTATGGCTTGAAAATTTCATATTCTCCATTGATCCATTTTTGTAAACCCATGGTATAATATTTTGAAAACCTTCTATCCGAAGGTCCGCCGGCAAGATTGGTGTGCAGTTCTTCCCTGGCAAAGTCGGTAATCATTCGAAACGTCGCTGCGAATGTCGACGGATACCCCATTGACTTAAACACCTGTGCCTGGGCAATGGTGGCGCGGCTGCCGATGTGTTCATAGGGGCCGTAATCGAAGCCGAATATCTTCGGCAGTTTTCCGGCGAAAAAGATATTCGGGATATAAATGCTCCTGGTTTTACCATACGGTTGGGCCTTGTGTCGTAGGCCTTTTTCGATGGCCATTTGATAAATTTTTTCCCTGGTTTTGTCTCCAAACCAGGCGGATTCCGCAGTCAATAAAATTCGGTCGAAATTTCCATGCAGCATTGCAAACATCGGTGTTTCCGCAACAACGTTTTCGATGACCTCGACACCCATGGCATTTTCACCGAAGACAAGTTTCAGCAATTCCAGATATACGCTTTCAAACAGTGTCGCCCCTATAGATGAAGCATCATACCGTCGGTCCCAGTTTTTTAATATCTTGCCATTTTCCGTGGGCGGCAGCAGCGGTTCAATGATTTCCATGAACGCGGCTGCCTGTTGCGAATAGCGATCGTAGTGCATCGCCTTCATATCGTCCACGCTCAGTGATTTTTTTTGATCGAGCAGTTCGCGAATGCGATCTGCCCGGTAGCTCGACATCGGCAATGACATCGGCGCCACATCACCCAAATGATTTAGATCCTGGTTGGCAGTGACAATCATACCGTCCGGTGGATTATATTGCCTGGGATATTTTTCGGAGCTGACCGTGCCCTGCCAGGCCTGGCTTTCATCCCACGCCAGGTATGGCAGCAGGCCGGAGGTGCCCTCAGCTTTCTTGGGGAAAAGCCCACTCAGTTGATAACCGATATTGCCGTCGGCATCGGCCCACAACCAGTTAAAGGGAGCAAATGGCAAATTGGCAAAATAGTCTCTGGCTTCCTCGGCAGTGTTTGCCTGCGATACCTTATACAGGTTATTGAGCGATATGGCTGCGGTGCCTTTGCGGCTGGACCAGGCATAGTTTAGATAATATCCATCCTCATCGGGTTCACCCTCCAGGATGCCGCAGTCATTTTCATAAACTTTTATGGTAATGGGTGCTTTGTTTTTCGGTCGTATGACTTCTTCTCTTATCGCAAACGGCAGCCATTTTTCGCCCCGGCGATATTTTTGGTCCCGCACCTCTTCGATGAAATAATCGATCATATCCATGGCACCATAGGTCACGGCCCAGGCCAGCTTCGGTGTGCGACCCAGAACCAGCCCGGGCAGGCCCGGCAGGGTGGCGCCCATCATGAAATGGTCTTTCGAGGTCATCACGGCGCTGTACCAGATGGAAGGCAACTGGATTGCCAAGTGAGGGTCGCCGCACAAAATAGCTTTGCCGGAAGTGGCTTTTGGGGGACCAACGGCCCAGTTGTTACTCGCAGAAAAACCAGGCAGAGCCTTCAGCCAGTTGATGGACTCCGAGACGATCGGTCTGATTATTTTCACCTTATTAATGATTTTTATGAGATCAGCGGAGATCTCTTCGCAGATGCGAGGAAAGAGTTCCTTCAATTGTTGAGGGCTCACGCCGTTTTGGATTAGCTGCAAGATGAATTTTTCAGCATCACCCTGGCTCTGGGACAAGCCCATGAATCCGATGAGTTTCGTCATGAGAATACTGTCTTGCGGTGTCCACTGGTCAGGTCGATAGCCGATCATCCTGAACTCCAAAGGGGTTTTCGAATCAGCAACGGCATCGTTTACGCCTTTGCAGTAGGCATTGAAAATGGCACTGGTAGCCGGGGATAAGCGTTGGACCTCCGCCGTCGCATCTTCGTCCAATTTTATCCAGCGCATAAATTTGTCCAGTTCAATAAGCTCTTCTTCCGCCCTTATAAATTCTGAAGCGCGCCCCTGCCCGATCATTTTCAAGAGCCACATATACATCTGGCGGTCATAGCCGTGCATATAGCCCAGACCGTAGTGGAGATCGATGATTTCGTCGGCTTCAATACGCGGAAACCCTCCCTGCATTCGGTGAAGGTCGACCTTACCCGTTGTTGCGGCAAGGGTAACTTTTTTGTTTTTGATTTTCATTCTGAGCCCCAACATGGCTTAAGGTTTATAGCAAACCGGTAACATCTAGATTTATAGATTTATTCTTCCAAACGTTTTTTGAAGACCTCCAGCGCATCCTGGAGCAGACGACGAATGAAGACGTCTTTATCCCCCCGTGTTCTTTGCTGATATTCGTCGTATTGCGGATGAGATTCGGCCAGCACGGGAGGATTATCCTTGGACTCGGCCTTTAGTGCGTCGTGTCGCTGTACCATTTCAAGCAGCGTATTATCTTCGGTTGAAAAACCCTGAAGCCATTCCAACCGGTGCATGAGCTCGAAGCGCACCTGGTCGGCCAAAAAAAGATGAATGTCCACCACCATGAGCTGATCTTTATTTTCAAGATAGTGGAATTTAGAAAACGCCCCAAGATCCAGTACCCCCATGATGAATTCGTAAAACGCATTGGTACTGCTGTCACCGGGCAGAGCCAGATAATAGAGCGTTTTGTCGGAAAAATCGGACAGTTTGCTATGGATGCCATAGGATTCGCCAAAACGTTTTTGCCAGGGACCATAACTTCGCTGCTCCAAAGCCTTAGCGCGATAGTTTTGAAGATTTACGATTTTAGGCATGATAATCCGGGTATCAGTTTTGATGTTTGGCTTTAATGCAAATTGCTGCAGCGATCCCTTCAAATAACAATTAATTGAGTTCTGACTCAAGTAGGGTTCAGGATTAGCGATACGGTTTATATAACAGATGACCCGGGGTAATGGAAAGAAATTTCAAGTCGGACATTTGACAATATTTGGTTTCGACCTATGTTGTGGCTAATGTCGGCGGCTGAAAGCAGTACTTTTCAAACCCATTATAGTATTGAATCTGGAATTGCGAGTACCTCTCATATGATGATGAAAAAAGGGTTGATCATAGTTGGCATCCTGTGGAGTTTGTCTACCTTAAGTTACGCGGAACAACCCCTGGACATACTTCGGAATTCAATCGATGAAAGTATCGACATCTTAAAAGATTCGGGCTATGAGGATAGCTCGCGAAAGGATATCCAACGACAGAAACTGTGGCTGATATTGAAGCAAATTTTTGACTTTCAGGAATTCACCAGGCTGGCTCTGGGCCGCAACTGGAATACCTTTACGCCACCGCAACAAAGAGAATTTACGGAGCATTTCTCTGAATTTGTTAACATTTATTACCTGACACGTTTGCAGGATAGATACAATAATGAAGAAGTCATATTTATCAAACAAAACCAGATAAGTTCTACCCGGGCTGTCGTACATGTGAAGGTGCTCTGGAGAAATCAAGAAGTGCCCGTCGACATTAGAATGCTGAGACGCGAGAATACCTGGAGAGTATATGATATCGTAGCATTGGGCATCAGTGCGGTGAAATTCTATCGTGGTCAATTTCGAGAATTGTTGCGTAACGAATCACCTGAGCAGGTGATCGAAAGGCTAAAAGCAAAGATACAGAAAATTGAAGCAAAGATTCAAAAGTACTAATGACAGGACACCTATGCTGGCCTTTTCGACCTGTTGGAAATCTACAGAAACCGCCGATGCCGAAGCTTTGTTGGAATTTCTTGAACACCTGGATATTTCTGCCCTGGAACTGGATTACCGCATATCCGAACCCACCTATCAACAGTTGCGCAGGCCGTTGAAAGAATCCAGATTAAGCGTTGTCAGCGTTCACAATTTTTTCCCGAAACCTTCGATTAAGCCTGGATCCAGAGCCAGTGGCGACTTCTTTATGCTTGCCAGCTTGGACCCGGCAGAAAGAAATCATGCTGTTCAATGGTCGGCAAAAACCATTTCACATGCGGCCGACGTGGGCGCCAGAGCCGTGGTGTTGCATTGCGGCCGCGTGGTTATGGATCGCGAAATAGACTGCCTCTACCAGTTTTTTAAATCAAACCAGATCCAGTCGAAAGCGTCTCAGGACTTTATCGCTAAAAAACTGAGCGAACGTGATCAACGCAAACCAAAACATCTTGACAATCTCTTATTCAGCTTGGACCAGCTGAGCCGGGTGGCCGACAAATTCGGAATCATATTGGGGTTGGAAAACAGATTTTACTATGATGAACTGCCGACCTTCGCAGATTTTGAAACTATTTTCAGACGGTTTAAAGGAGCCCCCTTAGGATACTGGCACGATACCGGGCATGCGTTTGTCAACGAAAATCTCACCACGATTCCACAAAGCGCCTTGCTGGATACTTATGGGAATCACCTTATTGGCGTTCATCTTCACGATGCCATCGGTATTGAAGATCATCTTGCTCCGGGTACGGGTGAAATCGACTTTAACCGCCTTAAGTCTTATCTCAAACCAGAAACCATAAAAGTGCTCGAACTAAAACCGCATGTCACCGAATATGAAGTGACTCGGGGTATCCGCTTTATCCGGAAAAGTCTACTTGATTAATCGGGAATCGGTCTCTTGAATTTGTGTTCCTTTTTATTTGACACCCCGGCATGATTTCTCTATATTCTTTCCCTTAATCGTAATTGGGCTCATATCATCCGATAAGGAGAAAGCCATGAACACTGCGCGCGATTGGGAAAAGCCTATCCGTCGATTGGAACGTTTAATGCGGCTTCGGTCTTTCCCGGTGGCCTTTAAGCTTTTGGAAAACAATAAAGCCCTTTCCGAAATCCCCTTCCTTCGCCGGATAAACCATAAATCTACCCTGTGCCAGATGATCAATCTTGTCAGGAACTTTGACTGGACGGTGGGAGCAGATGCGCAGGATTTCACATCGATGATGTGTCCTTCTATCATTGGGTTGAGCGACATTCCGGACTATATGAAGGATGGGACTTTCCGCAGCATTGTCTGGACCAAAAGCAGATCGGACGGCAAAAAATATGAAAACGCCATTCCACGCCTGCCTGTCGGGAAATATGAATCTGTGGCCATGGCCCCGTTGGTTTACAATCCCTTTGATCCGGACATTGTTCTGATCTATGCCAATCCGGCTCAGATGATGCTGCTTATCAATTCACTGCAATTCGATAATTACGAAGTCATGGAATTTTATTGTGTGGGTGAGAGCTCTTGCTCCGATGCCATCGCGAGATGTTATCTTAACCGTAAGCCGGCGCTGACGATTCCCTGTTATGGTGAACGTCGCTATGGACATGCCCAAGACGATGAATTGGTCATGGCGCTGCCTGCCGAGGCGCTGGACAAAGCCCTCAACGGCATGGAGGCGTTATTCCGCAGGGGTATTCGTTATCCCATTAGCTATGCCGGGGCAGAAACCGATTTAACCCAATCGTTTCCGCAAGCCTATGGAAGCGGCGACTTCATTCAGATGCTCAGAGGCAACGACAGGCGCATCCTGATCGGGGTAACGGGAAGCATTGCTACCGGTAAGACCACGGTGGCGAAAATGCTGGAGGATAAAGGGGCCAAAACAATTGATTTTGATGTATTAAGCAGGGAAGTGGTTGAACCCGGGAAACCGGCCTATAATGATATTGTGGCTTTTTTGGAAAACAGGTGTTACGGCCGGATAAAACCCTGGATCGTGAAAAACTGCGAGAGATCGTTTTTCGAGATCTCGAAAAGAAAAAAAAGCTCGAGAGTTTTCAGCATCCCAGGATTGGTGAAGAATTCGTCAAACGGGTAGAGCAATACACCCAGGAGGATCCCGATGCCATCATCCAGGCCGTCGTCCCCCTGCTCGTTGAAGTAAACATGCATCCTGTTTTTCACCACATATTGATGGTTTATGCTACGGAAGCGGAACAGAAACGACGATTAATAGAGCGAGATGGTTTAACTGAAGAGATGGCTTTGAATATGATCCAATCCCAGCTATCGGTTGAGGAAAAGAAGGGCTACTGTGATCTAATTATTGACAATTCAGGATCCCTTGAGGAAACCCGTAAACAGGTAGAACAACTCTGGAAAAAATTAAAAAAGATTCAGACTTCAAAGATATAATCTCAGGAGAATACTATGACGGTACGTTTTTTGAGAAATAAAGTGGTTGAAGTTGAGCCCCAACCTGACGGT
>JASFPE010000010.1:0-30863 GCA_050116155.1 Desulfobacterales bacterium | reverse complement strand
GAAGCACATTAACGCTATGGCCGGCTATGAGGCACTGAGCCTCGAAACGGCCAAGGCTTTTGTTACCAAATTTTTAGAAAAACGCCCGGACCCGCAGCTTTTGGCCACATTACGATCGTTTATCGCTCCGGTGCGGCTGACGACTTCAGACCCGGATAAACGCGAAAAATTAAAAGCGTCATTGCTGGCTGCCTGTCTGGACATCGCCTCCAGTTCGGTTACCGATTATCCATATGGACTGAATGATAGATTCAATCCCGATGAGAAAAATTGCTTTTTTGAAATTCTGGAGTCATTTTCAACCTAAGCTCGAACACCAGGTTTCCGGCGTTGGACCGATCAATTGGAAATTTCGCCGGAGATAAAATAATCAGGATGAGGATGTGAAAAATCATGTCAGGTTTAACAAAACTTGGAATCCTTTTTTTTATGGCCGCACTTGTGGTACTCGGATATCAAGGCGTTTCGACCCTGATGGGCAAAACAGGTGCAGCCGATGATTTTGTCTGGAAAAATCTGAGTCTCGCAGATGCGCTGGGCGGATTCAATCTCGAATTGCCTGGAAATTTCTCTTTCTGGGGAATTCAGGGATTCATGCAATATCTGCTGGAAGCCCCGTTATTTATCTGGCTGTTTGCTCTATCTTTTTTATGCTTCTTTATTCATGCATTTAGGCCCAGGGCATAGCTTAACTGCCGCCGTCTTTATTCCAGTCCTCGTTTCGTGTCACACAGTTACTTTGCTTAACCCGGATTAAATTAGTGGTACTTTCTTTTCCAGATTGAAATTGGTTAAATCCCAAACCTCAAGCACCAAATTCCAAATAAATCCCAATGACCAAAATTCAAAATTCCAATCTTGACGAAATCTGAAAAAGTCTCAATTCTCGTCACTCCGGCGAACCCCGGATCGAGGTCCGGCAGGCACCGGAGTCCAGAAGCTGTTAAAATAACTGGATCCCGGCTTTCCAGACTATATCGTAATTCAAAAAAGCGTTTAATTTCTGCTCGTCATGCCGGACTTGATCCGGCATCCAGTAGCGTAATAGTTGGAAAAAAAGCTGGATTCCGGGTCAAGCCCGGAATGACGAAAACAGCGCTATGCGCAGTTTTATCAATTGTGACACAGCCTCTTTCGCCGGAATGACAATAGATCGATTTCTTGACTTTTAACGGATTCATCAATGTTTGAATCATTGGGATTTCGAATTTGGGATTTATTTGTGAGACAAAACACTAGGTTGGTTTATCTGGTCACCCCCCTGTTGCTTTTGACATCTATGTCTATTTTGTTACGATCCCTTCTGGATTTGCCCTTGCCTCAACAATCATCTTGATTTTGTCACAAACCAATTGAACGTCTCGCAATTTCTATAGCATATTGCATATAGCTTTTTGCAACACTGATTTTATGCCGCCTACATGGAATAATTGAATGCTGGGCACAAAGTGAAGCTTCAGCACTATAATGGAATAATGATCAAAAACGAATAATTTATGAATAAAGATCAAAATGCCAATGTGCTTGCCCTTGATGTCTGGCGCCCATTGTTGTATGGACTCAGTGGTGGCGCAAACTAATAGATTGAGGCCTGCTTTGCGATTCATTATAATGATCCCGCGGCGAGATTTGCCACAGGTGAGGCAAAAACAGTTTTGGTGGAATGCTTGAATAGTGGGCTGAAGGGTTAAGAATTGGATAAAATACCTATTAAACCCACTATTCCATTATTTCATCTTTCCATCATTCCAGTTCTTTTTGAATATTTCAAAGACAAAAGTGCCTGTAAATAGTGCGAAAAAAAGGAGGGAAAATGTCTTCAACGCTTTTTAATCTTGACGGAAAAGTGGCCATGGTGACCGGCAGCACCCGGGGTTTGGGTGAGGTTGCCGCCATGGCGCTGGCAAATGCCGGAGCGGATGTAGCCGTATGCGGACGCAACACAGACGATCTTGTTCGGGTTTCGAAGGCCATCAAGGAGCTGGGAAAAGAATCTGCAGGCTTTGTTCTGGATGTCACCGCTACAAAAAGTGTTCAGGAGGGTGTGGATCAAATCCTGGAGCATTTTGGTAAAGTCGACATTCTGGTCAACAATGCGGGAATCAATCACCGGGTACCGGTGCTGGAATTTCCGGAAGACGCCTGGGATGCCATTATCAATACCAATCTCAAAGGCTATTTTCTGGTGGCTAAAGCCATCGTCCCCCAGATGCTTGAACGCAACTACGGTAAAGTCATTAACATCAGCTCCATTTTTGGAAGCGTGGCTCTGCCCAATCAGCTGGCATATGCATCCTCCAAAGGCGGGGTGGATCAAATGACCAAGGTCATGGCCCTGGAATGGGCAACCCAGGGTGTGCGGGTCAACGCCATCGGACCGACCTATTTCGAGACCGAACTGGTGGCGCAAATTCGCAATGATCCGGAACGCTTTAATTTTATCAACGAACGTACCCCCATGGGCCGCTGGGGCTTTCCCAATGAGCTGGAGGGGATTGTCATTTTCTTGGCGGCTCCAGCCTCTGATTTCATCACCGGCCAGACGATCTATATCGACGGCGGCTGGACCATCTGGTAAAAGGAGATAAAATGGACACTCTATATGAAAGCAGACCGTGGCTTAAAAACTATCCACAGTGGGTTCCCAGAGATCTCGAAATCACGGATGCAACGGCATTAAGTGACTTTAAGGCCTCCGCAGCCCGGCGACCTGAAGCGGCGGCAGTATATTATTTTGATCATGTCATTACCTTTGGCGATATCGACGACCTCTCAGAACGCCTGGCAGCCGCCTTTGCCGATCTGGGCTTAAATAAGGGAGGCCGCATTATCGTGGATCTTCAGAATGTGCCCCAGTTTCTGGTAGCCACCTATGCAGCCTGGAAGCTTGGCGCTATTGTTGTGCCCGTAAATCCAATGTACAAAGCGCAAGAGTTGCTCTATTTTTGTAAAGATTCCGGGGCCAAGCTTTTTTTTACACTCGATGAGATTGCCGCTGCCCTGGACCTGGCCTTTCTCAAGGAAACCTCGATAACAACCCTCATTACAACCTCTGCGCTGGATCTGTTGCCTTCCGATATGGATCCCCCCAACCTTCTTAAAGATGTTAAACCGGTTTCGGTTGACGGTGCGACAAGCATGATGGAATTGGTGCATAATTCTGCAAATAAAAATATCGCTGACCCGCAACTGTCTCCGGATGATATCGCCTATTTAACATATACCTCCGGTACGACCGGGCCGCCGAAGGGCGCAATGAACACCCACGGCAACATCGCCTTTAATGCCAGGGTTTATCAAGCAATACAACGCATTGATGAAAACGATGTGGTGGTCGGGGTGGCGCCCCTGTTTCACGTCACCGGCGAGGTGGCCCATCTGGCTATCGCCGCCCTGGCCGGGATTCCGCTGATTCTGTATTACCGCTTTGATGCCGGCGAAACCCTTCGTCTGATCGAAAAATGGAAGGCGACCGTGACCGTCGGTGCCATCACGGTGTTTATTGCTTTGATGAATCATCCGGATATCACCAAACGAAATCTAACCTCTTTTGTAAAGGCATACAGCGGAGGCGCTCCTGTTTCGGAAGCCATCGTCAAGCAGTTTGAAGAACTCACCGGCCAGTATATCTACAATGTCTATGGCATGACCGAGGTAAATTCGCCTTCCCATATCGTACCCTGGGGCAAAAGAGCTCCTGTGGATCCCGAAAGCGGAGCCCTTTCGGTAGGTATTCCGGTGCCCAACTGTGTAATGAAAATAATGGATCTGGAGGATCCCACCAAAGCACTTGCTCCCGGAGAGGTCGGCGAGATCGTGGATTCCGGTCCCATCGTCATACCCGGCTACTGGCAAAAGCCCCAGGAAACCGAGCACGCCATTCGCGATGGTTGGCTGTATACCGGTGATGTCGGCAAAATGGATCAGGACGGCTGGTTTTATGTCGTGGATCGTAAAAAGGATATGATCGTGGCCTCCGGCTACAAGGTGTGGCCGCGGGATGTGGAGGATGTCATCTACCAGCATCCGGCAGTCAGAGAAACAGCCGTCATCGGTGTGCCGGATGATTACCGCGGAGAGACCGTCAAAGCATTTGTAGCCTTGAAGGAAGGGATGCAGGAGTCGGTGACGGCTGCTGAAATCATTTCGTTTTGCAAAGCACGCATGGCGGCCTACAAATATCCGCGGCAGGTCGAATTTGTCTCTGAAATCCCCAAAACACTGACGGGCAAATTCCTGCGCCGCAGCCTGCGAAAAAAGAGTTGAGCCTATGAAATTATTGACTTGAAAAAATCACCTATGCTAAAAAATGCGTGAAGATTAGTTTTCCTCATCATTGCGAAAGGAGGACTAGATGAATTCTTCTAGCAGTTTAAAACCGTTTGATGAAAAGAGAAAAGACATTCGACATGGTTGCCAAAAATTAGCAGACGTATTCGTTAAGGGGCAGCGGTTTCAGGGATGTATAAAAAATGAGAGTAAAGGGGGAGTATTTGTTGAAACCCGCGGGTCCTTCTTAACGGGCGATGATGTTCTGGTGGTCTACGAGTCCCCGATCGGGATTGATCTGAGGCGATCCGGAAAAATCGTTAAAATTGACCGGGGAGGAATTGGCATAAAATTCAAATGGCCGGGATACAATAAATAAAAATATGCCCTGATTTTGGATGCTCGATTCTGGATGCTCGATACTCGATACTGGATTCTGGATACTCGATAATTGATGCTTGATGATCGAAAAACGCATCAATTTTTTCCTGTAAATGGGCGGTTTTCGTTCATTTAGGTTGATTCTTCTTTGCTGTTTTTGTCGACCAATTCTTTGATGGCCGCCATGACGCCGCATATGATACCGGCCTCCAGCAATTCGCCATCTCTTGATGCTTCCGCATCGGTTTCTTGCGCTTCTTCCGGATCGGTTTTATCCGGCGACATTTGCTCAAGTATCGAAAAGGGGGCCACATCAATATAAAGCTGTTCAAATCTCTCCGGTGAAATCCGCTCCTCGTTCCATTCATCAAAATAATGGCGATAATTCCAGAGCAGGTCGTCTTGTTTTTGCTTTTTGGCCCACTCATAACCAATCTGATAACCCTCAGATTCTTCGATCGGATCTTTAGGTTTCAAAAGGTTGGTATCCATAATGAAATTCCACTCGACCAGCATTTTTTTTGCCTCTCGATCCCGTGCCGCTGGCTCTGTATGCCCCTTTTCAGCCACGAACTTGGCGATCTCAAAAGCGATGGTATAATTGATGTCAAACACGGGTTGTTTCAAGGTAGCGGAGTTCAAATATATCAAATTCGTTACAGATTCATCGAAGCGGTAATATAAACTGCCGGAAGCGTGGAAATTATCGTCACTTAAGATTTGAAGATTCCGATTTTCCAAAATATCTTCACGAACATCATCGGGTATTTGATTTAGAACCTTCTCCAGGTAAGGATGAAATCGTTTGTCACAATACGTAAATCGTGAAAGTCTTGAATCCATTTTAGTTGACCAACCTTTCTGAATACATGTTTTGCCTATTGGCGCAAAGGCAGTAGCGAAAGTGGATAACCGATCATCATTCAGGCGGTGTAAACAGCATCTATTTAAGTTATCACGAATAGGTTGCCATGGTCAAATTATTGATCAAACCTGCTAAAAATGATACAAATAAAACAACCATTGAATGACTCACCATCCCCCGGGAGCAAAAATTGAAAAGCATATTGATCCATTGGCCAAGCCTTATAACACTGGGGATTGCCGCGATTCTTTTTGGAGGTTTAGTTATTTTTCGCAGATGCTATCTGCTCAACAAAAAAAGCCCACTGCTGGAAAAAGACCTTTTTCGATCTCCAGGGCAAACCCTTATGCGGCGCCTGGATCAAATCAATCAGGAAATAGGTATCAATCTGCTTTATCTATTATCGGTACCCCTATTTATATATGCGGCCTACATATCACAGTTGTATTTTGGCCACAAAGAGACCAGCGCAATTGGAATTGTTTTCATTGCTATTTTATGTATCACTTTCATGGCTTATTTCTTATACAATCTAGTCACATTTGTTCGGGAAAAACGAATGATCCGTGCGGCGCACGACAGCCAAGTCGCAGTTGCCCAGGAACTCAATCAACTTATGCGGGATGGTTATTATGTCTATCACAATTTTCCGGGAGATAATTTTGACATCGACCATGTCATCGTGGGACATACCGGAATATTTGCGGTTGAAACCAAGACCCGGGCCAAACCAAAGATCGCCAACCGGATGCAGGATGCGACCGTAACCTATGATGGCCGGGCGCTTTACTTCCCCAAGGGGGATGATTGGAAAACCATAGATCTTGCCAAACACCAGGCCTCCTGGCTTTCAACCTGGATACAACAATCCGTCGGTGAACCCGTAGCGGTACGAGCGGTGGTGGTCTTGCCCGGATGGTACGTGAAGCGAATCTCTGCCGATGGAATTCCGGTCATCAATCCGCAACAATTCTCATCCCTGTTCACCTATATAAAACCGCGTCCTCTTTCAGAAGAATTGATCACTCGCATCGCCACACAAATTGAGCAAAAATGCCGGGAGGTAACGTCTGATTGAGGATCCAGGGATATAAATTAAAAATTGAAAAACGAATAAAAAGTGTGAAAGACAAAGCTGATGGCGACAAATCAATCTGAAAACTGGCCAGAGGAAATATTTGAGGTACTGATGGATCGTCAGGTTCGGCACGTTGCTTATGTACCGGATAGCGGACACGCGCGTCTCATCGAGAAGTGCCACGAAAGCATTGAAATAACAACCGTCGCATTAACCACTGAAGAGGAAGGTGTGGCGTTGCTTACCGGTGCCTGGTTGGGCGGACAGCGCGGCGCTCTGCTGATGCAAAGCAGCGGTGTGGGCAATTGCATCAACATGTTGTCTCTCACGCGAGTATGTCGAATCCCTTTGCTCATGTTGGTGACGATGCGGGGCCAATGGGGCGAGTTTAACCCCTGGCAGGTGCCGATGGGGCAAAATGCACAGAACCTGTTATCATTGAGCGGCGTGATACCATTTGCGGTAGATGACGGCCGTCGTATCAAAGAAACCGTTGCGGCCGCCGCGACCATGGCCTTTGATGGACCGGCAGCAACAGCGGTTCTGATATCGCAACGTATCATTGGCGCAAAAACATTCGGAAAATAAACCATGGATAAAGAACGCAGCAAAAATTATCCGCTCCGCCGGCGTGAAGTGGTCCAAGAACTGCTCAAGGATCGTGCCGATATGCTGGTGGTCGCCGGCCTCGGCGCCTCTGCCTGGGATGTCACCGCTGCGGGCGATCATCCGCTGAATTTTCCCTTATGGGGAGCGATGGGGGGAGCTGTTGCCGTCGGCCTCGGATTGGCGCTGGCGCAACCAAAGCGGCGTATTCTGGTGATTACCGGAGACGGCGAAATTCTGATGGGACTCGGTTCTCTGGCCACGGTGGCCGTTCAACGTCCGCCAAATCTCTGTATTGCTGTGCTGGACAATGAGCGCTATGGAGAGACCGGCATGCAATTAACCCATACCGCGGGCGACATTGATCTGGCGGCCACGGCGTCTGCCTGCGGCATTTCTGCCTGCCGCACCATCACGGATGCAAAAAGCCTGGCATCTCACCTACCGCAGATTCGTAACGATATCGGGCCGGTTTTCGTTAACATTAAAGTCCGTGCGGAGAAGCTTCCATTGGTCCTTCCCCCAAAGGACGGCGCTTACCTGAAAGATCGCTTTCGTTTCGAATTACTTGGTTCCAATGCCATCGATGGAGCTAATCGTTTGACAAAAAAATAAGGAGTCTGGTGCTATGACAGAAAAGACCGAAAAAAATTTGGCTTACGCCTTTGCGGCAGAATCAAAAGCTGCGGCTCGCAATGCGACCTTTGCCAAAAAAGCTGATATGGAGGGTTACTCCCAGATTGCGCGTTTGTTTCGAGCGGTTTCCGAAGCGGAATCCGTGCACGCCCGCCGATACCTGATGCTGATGCGGGGAAAAATCGGGTCGACGCAAGAAAATCTCGAAAGCGCTTTCCAAAATGAAATCAGGGCGAATGTGGAGGAATATCCCAAACTAATAGAAGCTGCCGCCGCCGAAAACCATAAATCCGCGTTAAAAGCCTTTTCCCACTCCCGAGACGTCGAAGGCCAACATGCCGCTCTTTACAAAAAAGCCATCAACGATATGGTCGCCGAGCGGGAAACCGAGTATTATGTCTGTCAGGTATGTGGTAATATCAGCGAGGATGAAGCACCGGATAAATGTCCGATTTGCGGAGCGGTCAAAAAGAAATTCAAACCGGTGTCCTAATCTGAATTCTGGAAGCTGTTTGCAAACATAAACAGCATCCCGCGCGAACGTGCAAACAGCGAACATCTTGGCAGACCGTCCCATTCAATTTTGATCTTAAGAAAAATTTATGATATCTTTTTAGTATCATTGTTAAAGTTATAAGCGTTATCACGATAAACCCATCTTGGCCGTATCGAACATATTGAATTATTAAGCAATGATAGACAAATGAAAATTAAAGACGAGCATATCATGGATCTGCTCAAATGGTTTGAAGATACCTTGAGCCGGGCGTCTAATGTTGATCGCAAAGAAAAAATGAAAATGCGGAAAAAAGTCAGGGATGAGCTCTTTCTGCTGTTAACCTGGGAAAAACCAACTGCGGATGCGATCATGAACAGATGGGAAGAACGGTTGTACATGGTATTCAAGGTATTTCCATTCGGCGCCAAGGAAGATTTATTTAATCTTATGAAAAAAATTATGGCATCGCCCAAAGGTTGATCCTCGCCGCAGCCAGCATATACCCCATTTAATCGCTAATAAATGAAAACGAGAACATCTCCTGCCCTGTCAAAATCACGATTCATCGCCGGGCTTCAATGTCACTTGCGCCTGTGGTACCAGTGTTACGAGCCTCAGCTGGCATCCGAGGTGTCGCCGGCCAAACAGGCGCTCTTCGATACGGGCCACGAAGTTGGAAAAATGGCGACCCAACTCTACCCGAAAGGCATCCTGGTGGAAGAAGACCATCTTCACCATGAGGATGCGGTGCGCTCGACAGGCAGGTTGATGACTGCTCCGCAGGTTCCCGCCATATTCGAAGCCGCTTTTTTCAACGATAATGTGCGGGTGCGCGCCGATATTATCGAGCGCATAGATGATGGCAGCTGGAATCTTGTCGAGGTTAAGTCATCTACCTCCGTCAAACAGGTCTATATCACCGATGTTGCTGTTCAATACCACGTATTGAAAGGTTCCGGGGTAGCGGTCAATCATGCAGGAATCCTTTTCATCAACAATCAATATCAATACAACGGGCATGAACTCGATCTCGAATCCCTGTTTTCATATAGTGACCTCACCGAGCAGGTGGTCGGCATGCAGGCTGAAATTGAGGTGCTGCTGAAAGAGCTCGGCGAAATGCTTGCCTGTGGGCGGGCACCCGATATTCAACCATCCCGGCATTGTATGCGGCCTTATCTCTGTGAATTCTGGGATTACTGTACGCGGAATATGCCAGAGTTTTGGGTGTTAAACCTCAACGGGATCACTCAGGAACGCCTGGATGAACTGGCTGAAATTGATGTCCAGGATATCCGCGACATTCCCGACTCCTTTCAGCTAACCCCCATTCAGGATCGCATTCGCACCAGTGTCAAAAAACAGACGCAGTATATATCTGATGAGCTGGAAAAGGAGTTGACCGACGTCATATACCCGATCCATTTTCTTGATTTTGAAACCGCCAGTTCCGCCATCCCCCGTTACGCCAATACCAGGCCCTACCAGGCCGTTCCATTTCAATGGTCGAACCATATTCTCAATGAAGACGGCACCCTGCAACATCATGCCTACCTTTGCCGTGAAGACAAGGA
The DNA here is from genome assembly GCA_050116155.1 of Desulfobacterales bacterium. Lineage (GTDB taxonomy): Bacteria > Desulfobacterota > Desulfobacteria > Desulfobacterales > JAHEIW01. The sequence continues at coordinate 20,955 of JASFPE010000010.1, read as the reverse complement.
TCCGCGTGAGGAATTTACGGTCACATTGCTGGAGGAGTTAGCAAAAGAAGGTACCATTTTCATTTATACCACCTATGAAAAAACAATCATTGGCCAACTGGCCCAACACCTTCCCCAATACCATGATCAACTCAATGAGACGTTGAGCCGCTTTAAGGATCTTTGCGACATCATCCGAAAGCATTATTATCATGCAAAATTTCACGGATCATTTTCCCTTAAGTTTGTCCTCCCCGCCCTGTTGCCCCATTTGAGCTACAATAACTTGATTATCCAGGAAGGAAATCAAGCTTCTCTAGAGTACTTGCGAATGATTGATCCGGCAACAGCGCCTGCCGAAAAAAAGAAAATTCGAAAAAACCTGCTGGATTACTGCGGCCATGATACACTGGCCATGGTGAAAATCAGAGAGCAACTTTTGAACACTAGAGCCTGACCTCTACTTTGCCGCTGAGATATCTTTTCACATCACCCAAAAGCACTTCTCTGCGGTGGAAAATGCCCGCCGCCAGGGCAGATTCGGCTTCGGTGGCGGTAAACACATCATAGAAATGCGCCGCATTGCCCGCTCCGCTGGATGCGATAACCGGAATGGAGACGGCCTTTTTGACCATATTAATGAGCTCCAGATCGAATCCCGCATTTGTTCCATCTCGATCGATACAATTCAGCAGGATTTCTCCGGCGCCTAGTTGCTCGCATATTTGCGCCAGCATCAGCGCATCCAGGTCTCTGCCCTCCCGACCCCCTTTGACCGTGCACTGATACCAGCAAAAGCGTTCACCGTTGGGTCCCGGAGTGGTCGTTTCGATCACGTGATGGGCAACCTCATCCGGTGAGTTCACATAAATTCTTCTGGGATCTATGGAGATCACAACCGCCTGGTTACCATAGACCCGGGAGATCTCTTCGATAGAGCTTCGTCCGGTTTGGCGGCCAGATTTCAAGTAGTCCTCGACAATGAACACGGCATCACTTCCAATGGAAATCTTGTCGGCACCGGATCGGAAATATTCAGCCGCCACTTCCAGGGCCGTGTAATGACGGCCATCTTTGTCGGTATAGTCCCGGATGCCACCGCCGATGGTCAGGGGCACAAATACATTGCGTGATGTCTGCTTCAATACTTCGAGCATCGGCATGTCCTCCAGAGGAAAATCTCTAAATCCGGTGATATTCAAGAACGTAATCTCATCGGCCCCATCTTCATAATAACGTCTGGCCAGCTCCACCGGTTTGCCGAGATTTCTGACTTCACCGTTTTCTCTGACATCGTACCGATCCCCTTTGGTGACCACCAAATCACCCTGATCGTTTGAGCGCACGTCAAGACAGGCAATGATTCGCTTGGCCAGCCGGGTGCCTTGGGTTGGAAAATCGAGCCTGGTTTGTTCCTTTTTGGCTTCAATGAAGTTTTTTAAAAGATGCAAACCGCTGTGGCTGCTTTTTTCGGGATGGAACTGGGTGGCCAGGATGTTGCCTTTTTGTATGCTGCTGACAAACTCGCAGCCGTAATCGGTGGTCGTCAGGATGATGGCAGGATCCCTGGGAACCACATAGTAGGAATGCACAAAATAGAACTTTTCGTCACCCCGCAGCCCGTTGACCAGCGGCGAGGATTGTTTGAAATTGAGCCCGTTCCATCCGATGTGCGGAACCGAACGGTCAATGTCAAAGCGTTTGACAATGCCCGGCAAAAGGCCCAGACCACCACTGTCGGGGGCCTCCTGGCTACCCTCGAACAGGGCTTGCAGGCCCAGGCAGATACCCAAATAGGGCCGGTTTGAATTCAGATAGGCTTTCAACGGCTCCACATAATTATTGCGGTGAAGGATGTGCATCATATTGCCGAACGCACCCACGCCGGGGAAAACCAGTTTTTCGGCAGACATGATGTCCTCGCCCGATGAGACGATTTGAACCGTTTCACCCAAACTCTCGATGGCATTGATGAGGCTGCGGACATTGCCGGCCCCGTAATCCAAAAAAGTAATCATTTCTGTTTCATCTTCGCTTTCAAAACTCAGGTCACACTGTATATCACTAAAAATCTTGACTTTCAAATGACAAATTCAGCTTGAAAAAAAGATAAAAAATGGATAATATCCATAAAAAATCAATACCCCATCGTCCCACGTTTTCATTATTTCATTATTCCATTTTCAAGGAAATCACTATGGACTTTGAACGATATTATCTGGATTTGTTTGAAATCCTGACCGCATCATGTAAAAAAATAGCCTCCGGCAAATTCGAACCCTCAGACTCGGAAAAATTGTTCGAACTCTCAAAAAAGGGCCGCTATCCGAGTTTTCTGGCAGACCTTGCCGAGGCATTCGGCATGATGCTGGTCAAATTCGAGGCCAGGGAATTTCAACTGAACGAAACCATCGAAGACCTGGAAACAGCCAAAGCCAAACTCGAGGAATACTCCCAAAAGTTGGAACGCGAGCTGGAAGAGTGCCTTGAAAATAATGCCAAGACAGATGCAGAGTGAAATCAAATTGGAAGATGTGCAACCCCTAATTGTGTGGGAGCCCGCCTGCGGCCAATCAGGGGTCGCTTATAAATTTTCAGATCGCATCGTGTCAGAACGCTGTTCAAACAGCAGGGATATCAAATCGGTTTGCTTGAAAACTGCATATCCGGCCGCTCGCGCGATACCGGGGTCCTGGGGTCCGGTATAACCCCATGATGCAAAAAGCAAGACAAGATTTTTTCTGCCTGAATCTAATTGCGCATCAAGCTCCTGCAGATTTTTCACCGAGTCATCAATGAAATAATAGATATCACTTCTGAATCGTTTCTGTATCAGTTTCATGTTTTCAACTTTGGTCACGCCATGATCCCCGGAGTATATATCACCCTTCCTGACCTCCAGCCCGAAAAAACGACAAAGTCGCAGCGTGGCATCACGGTTTTTGTTTGTTAAGATGGCAAACGGGTGCTTCTGGTGTCGCAAGAGCTCGGTCCATATCGGCTCATAAGGTTGATGAAGCGCCATCCATGAGCTGGGGTCCCGGTCAATAAAACGTTTCCGCATCGAATATATGGCGTCGGTTCTTTGCGAGACTTCAGTTTCGGGTCCTGATATAATGGTTCCAAATTCTTGTCGGCTTAATATTTTTTGGGCTGCGCCGTGATAATTATCCAGACACCAATTCATCAATAGAATTGCATCTCCAATAGGCTGAACATGAAAACGGTTATGCTGAAACAACTGAACCAGCGCTTTTGGCAAATCAGCCAGAGCAGTAACCAGCTTTCCCGTGGCGGCATTATAGACGGTCAGCGTTACTTCATCTATGGAGTTGATCAAGACACCGTCAAAATCAAATATCAGCATTACTCTATATATCCTGTCATTTGTCCGGCAGTGGTCCTCTGAAAATGGAAACCTGACCGTCTGCGGCTACTTTTACGGCGCAGATTAAATCAAAATCAAATTCGCAAGTCAATACACTGGAGAATGGAAAAATTTTGTGAACTCAATCATGGGGGGAGGCTGCTTAATTTGTTGAAACCACCAGCGTGTCTTTTAGCAATTTCGGGGAGGTACGGGTACGGCCGTATGCCCTGGTTAAAAAATCATTGCACTCATCACAGAATATTAAACCCCTGCCATCTATGATGATTTTGATATAACCGCGATAGCCGAATTTATTATATTCACCCCGGCTCATCGGGCATAGGGAGCCGTCTTCGGAATACCGATATGAGGCATGATCGGTTAATCCAAAATTATGCCCGACTTCATGCAGCGATACCTTTAGCGTTCTTTCGATATAACGCTCGTATTCCTCATCGGACCTGAAATTTGAGGGGATCAACTTCTTGGTCGAAACCACGGCCACATCGTTGCGGGGATTCTTGCCACCTAAGATGGAATTATAAAATTCATCTTCATCCTGTGTCTTCAGATCCGCATCGGTGATACCCAGCGTATGTCCGCCATATTCTTCGTCGAGTATCATCGTTAACAACTGCGCATCTATGCTATCCACGACCGGTGAATCATGGTGCGATAGACTGATTTCGTTGATAAAACCGCGAAACGATTGCAGCAGCCCGTCTTTTATCTTTTTAAGACTGCTGTAAGTAATATCGCTGCCAATGCGAACCAGGTTTAGTTTAGACGCATTTGCTAACATAGGTATATATTATCAATATTTAGGCGTCAGCGCAAATTTTCGCTACACTAATTGGGCTAACTGAGGATACCATTATTAATTGGGAATTACGCGAAATGAAACTTTTGAGGAAACAGATCAAAGAATTTGACACAAAATCACCTCCTCAAGTTGTGCAAAATAAATAAGGGCCGATAAGTCTCAAATAATATTGTATTCACCCGCATGCAGCAGACATTATGATACGAGTCCCAGTTGGCGTAGAATTGAGCTTGCGTCGTAATAATCGCGACCACTGATGACCTTTCCGTTTTTGATCTGCATAACGCTGCAATATTGGACTTCAATCTTACGGTTGGTCGGAGGGAAATCGCCAATGGCGGTTTTTAAGGGTCCAGTATTCGTACCACTGTTAGTATATTCAACAACCACCCAATCGCCTTCAGCGATAACGTTGGTGATCTCTACTGTTCCATCTGGAAATGCTGTGCGCCATCTCTCGTAATCATGTCGGTAACCATCTGGTCCGCGCTGAATTTCACCCCGCGGAACATCGATAAATTCACAATCATCTGCAATTACAGCTGCTCCTCGATCCGGATTGCGCTCAGCCCACGCTTGGTGAAAGGTGTGGGCAACAGTGACGTTGTCTTTTAAGGACATCGTGACCTCCGTGTAGGAACTGATTTTTCAGTTTCTTAACATCAAGTCTATGCAATTTTACGGATAAAAAATCAATATCAAATGTTTTTTTAGAGATTCAAAAGCAATGATTTGTTGGAGGTATATTGATTAATGAGCAAGCTCATCTGCTAATTGATTCTTTGCATTATAAAAAACTCATAGCCATAAAATTCTGAGAATTTATTATAGAGATTTATTTCATTTTTCATTTCTTCAAATATGCCTAATGCAATTTCATTACCTTGATACTTCTTAATCAAGCGGGTTAATTCTACTTCCATTGGCAGATAAAAATTATCAAGCCATGATGATTTTGGTAGGGTGAAATTAGAGATTAAATGGAATCTTTCATTTTGAATTAAATTGATCTTGTCTTTAACAGCTTTAATGTCTGGATATTCTTTTTCAAAATATTGGATGAGAGGGGCAGGCGGATTGTTCACCAGATATACAATTTCTGTCACAGCCAAAAATCCATCATTTTTTAATAATTGATGGCACCTTCTTAAACCATTTTGAAATCCCATGAAATACAAAGCCCCTTCTGACCAAATGATATCAAATGTATTTTCCTCAAAATCCATATCAAGCATTGATCTGTTTTTAACAACAATATGATCTAAAAGCTCTTTCTCCTTTGCTTTTTTCATCAATTTATTAAGAAATGCTTGATGATTATCTAAGGCAATGATTGTGCCCTTTGAGAGTTTTGCTAATTCGATGGTTTGCACTCCAGGGCCACATCCAATATCTAAAATAAGGGGTTGCCCAGGAAGTTTTGGAATGGTATTGAATGCTCTTTGAGTAGATTTAATATCTCCTGGACCACCTCGCGGTAAGGCCTCAAACAATTCATAAAAATATTCCATGCCTTCCATTATATATCTCCATTATCGTGATAATTATTAATTCAAGATAGCTTAATTATTATGTCGAATCCAGCTTTATTGTGGATTTGATTTTCTAACTCAAAAGACAAGCCTATCAAAATTATAGTTGCAATGCCCACAGTTATATTCGAAAATTAGCATCGGGTTCTTCCCTTCTTGACGGGATTTAGTCATAAAATAAGATGAATAAAAGGCGTCTACAAGGGGGCATCTGTGAAAGCCATCTGGCTGGAAAACAATATAATGAGTTATCGTGATGAACTGCCAAAGCCGAATCCCTCACAGGACGAAGCGCTGGTCAAGGTCCGTCTGGCAGGCATCTGCGGCACCGATCTTGAACTGACCGAAGGGTATTACGAATTTACGGGTATTCCAGGGCATGAATTTGTGGGGGATATCGTCCAGGCTCCAGGCCGGCCGGACCGCGAAGGTGAACGGGTGGTGGGTGAAATCAATGTCAATTGCGGAACGTGCCCCGCGTGTCTGGCGGGAAGACCAAAGCATTGCGAAAACCGCACTGTCCTGGGTATCAAACATCGAAATGGCGTGTTTGCCGAGTTTGTGTGTCTTCCATTGGCCAATCTTATCGCGGTCCCGGATACGGTTTGCGACGATGCCGCCATATTTACAGAGCCCCTGGCCGCAGCGCTGGAAATTCAAGAGCAGGTGCCGATAGAACCCAACCATCACGTACTCGTATTGGGAGCGGGCAGACTCGGCCAACTCATCGCACAAACGCTGGCGCTCACCGGTTGCGATCTTAAGGTTGTGGCCCGCTATGCAAATCAGCGAAAATTGCTGGCGCGATTCAATATTGCCAGCATTGCCGAGCACAAACCACCCGCTGGTTTCTTTGACATTGTTATCGAAGCCACAGGCTCTATGGACGGGTTTTCACTGGCCCGCAAGGCAGTGCGCCCGGGGGGAATCATCGTTTTGAAAAGCACATACAAAGGCGATGTGCGGGTAGATTTTTCAACTATCGTGGTCGATGAGATTACCTTAATCGGATCGCGCTGTGGGCCATTTGATCCGGCATTGGGCCTGTTGGCAAATAACCGGGCGGATCCGACCGGCTTAATTGAAGGGCGCTACCCCTTGAATGCCTTCCAAAAGGCATTTCAGCATGCGCGCCGTCCGGGGGCACTTAAAGTGCTTCTGCAGATTTGAGCGAAGTCCCGCCAGGCGCATATGCGTCAACTTAAGCACCGTGACCACCGTAGGGCGAGCCTCTGCGCCCGCCTGAGGGGGTCGGCACGGAGGCCGACCCTACGGTTTTAGCCTATTTTGCAAAAACCAAGGGCTTTTGAAGTGATCTCGCATTGCGGCTATTAACGAAAAATCATAAAAATATTCTATCTAATTGCCCTTTATGTGTTAAGTCGACGCCTATGCGCGAAGCGGGATGCAAGCTCGGGCGGTGATATGCGGGTTATATCTTAAACCTCAGAAAACCGGTCTCCAGGCTTTAATTGAAGCGCTGAAACAAAAGCAGCGGCTTTCACTTTACCGGTAGCCTGGCAGTGCATTTTGCCAACTAGCAGCTTGCCGCCAGGAACCGCAATGTGAAGGCCATTTTCATCGATCCGCACAATGGTTCCCGGTTTTTCAGCCATAGACTCCTCCGAGAACCTGGCGCCATAGAAGCGAATTTTTTCCTCCTCCAAAAACGAATAAGCACCGGGTTGAGGATCACAGCCCCGAATCAAATTATATATATCTGCAGCCGGTTTGGTCCAATCGACCGCGGCAACATTATCGTCGCAGGGTGGTTCATAAGTTGCCTTTTCATCGTCCTGGGCAATTCTCGGGGCCCGGCCTTCTTTGATTAAATCCACCGATTCCAGGATAGCATCAACCCCCATGGGAAAAAGATGATTAAAGTAAAGCGTTGCGGCCGTATCCTCCGGGCCGATTTCGACTTCCCGTTGAAGCAGGATGGGTCCGGTATCAATACCGGCATCCGGCCAGAATATGGTAAGACCCGTGCGGTCATCTCCCATAATGATTGCCCAGTTGATCGCGCTGGCACCACGGTGGCGTGGTAAAATCGAGGGATGATAACAGATGGTTTCGTGGGTGGGAACTTTTAGGTAGCGAGCTGGGATGATTCGCGGAACAAAGGCCAAGATGGTTAAGTCCAGTTTGAGTTCACGGTAAGCAATAAAATCTTGCTCCGCTTTGTAGGTATGCGGTTGAAACACCGGGATCTGATTGGCAAGTGCGGCGCTTTTCAGTGGATCCAAAGGCCCCCGGGTTTTATCCGGTGGTGTGAAGGCGGCCACAACCTCCTCATTTTTTTGCAATAACCCCTCCAACACCTTGGCACCAAACAATGCCTGGCCTATTAAACCGATGCGCATAGGGTGTCTCCGTTCGAATAATGTCTCGGATGTCAGTTTTCCCGCGCAGGCGGATCAGCAGTCAACAAACTACAAGCATGGGGCAGGGGGCATGGCGCATAGGGTTAAAAAAATAAGACCCGCTTTGGAGATTTCAAAACCATGCGCCTCTTTTTTTGCCTCAAACCTCAGACCTCTAACCTAACGCTTTTTTTGGGGGCTTTGAACCCCACGGCCTTTGCCCCATGCCCCATGCCCGTAGTTTGTTGACACCTGACACCTGACACCCGAAACCTAAAAGTTACCTAACCCAACAAGGCGACATGAGGGTTAATAAAAAATTGATCTCCTATAAAAGTTATGATGATCCGATGGCGATGCGGGTAATGGCGATTTTTCTTTGATCGAAACATATGGCCACATCCGTCCCCGGGTCCCGCGGACGATCATGAATACTGCCATGATAGATGTATTCGTCGCCATTTTTTCGGTAATCATAGTCGTGCGGATGGGTATCCAGGCGACAAAATTGATGGGATAGCTGCGTGGCATCATCCGGGGCATGCGGCAGGTTGACGTTCCAAAAATGCAGCGGAGGAAGATCCTGTTTCAGGAGCGTTTTCAACACCGCCCTGGCATGCCGGCCGGTTTCATCCCATTTGATCTGCTGATCTCTGGCAATATATTGAGAAATCGCGATGGCGCGGCAACCCAATATGGCGGCTTCCCGTGCCGCAGCCACCGTCCCGGAGTTGTATACATCCGAGCCGAGATTGGCTCCCGGATTGATACCTGAAATGACCCAATCCGCATCCGGAACGATGTCTTTCAAAGTAATGCGGCTGCAATCGGCAGGCGTACCGGCAACCCGGTAAACATCTTGCCTGATTTCATTTACCGTGATGGGCGCACGGGTGGTAACGCGATGCGCAATACCGGATTGAGGATCTGCCGGCGCAACAATGAAAGTATGGCCCCAGTCCCGGACACAGCGATTGAGGGTTTGAAGCCCCGGCGCATCGAGGCCATCATCATTGGTCAAAACAATCTTCAAGATGATTATGGCCTCCAATCAGCCAGACGATTCAGCAGCATACAATAGGCTTTTTGACCGCGTTCAAAACTGTCGAGCCGGAAAAACTCATTGGGAGCATGGACGTTTTCATCCTTTAGTCCGAAAGCAAAATTAACCGCGTAGGCGTCCAGTGCTTTCAGCAATACGCCGCACACCGGAATGGTGCCGCCCATCCGGGTATAATAGGGTTCTTTGCCGTATAACTCCTTGTGAACAGCGCGTGCCGCCTGATTGCCCGGGTGATCATGGGGAATCAGATAGGGATCGGCTAATCCGGGAATCACGCCGGCCGTGACTTTTACGTACTTGGGGGCATGTTTTTCTATATGCGCAATAAGCAACCGCCCAATCTTTTCCGGATCCTGGTCAGGTACCAGCCGACAGCTAATCTTTGCGTGGGCTTTGCTCGGGATGACGGTTTTAATCCCCTCCCCCTGATATCCGCCCCAAATGCCGTTTAATTCCAACGTGGGCCGTGCCCAGGCACGCTCATAGGTGGAATATCCGGGTTCGCCAAACAGTTCGTTTACCCCGAGTTCTTTTTTATAGACATCTTCTTCGTAGGGAACGGCCTCGAAGTGCGACCGCTCGGTTTCAGAGAGCGAACGCACGTCATCATAAAATCCTGCGACCAGGATTTTGCCATCCGGGCCGCGCATCGAATCAACAATTTGGACCAATGCGTGAATCGGGTTCATGAAAGTTCCGCCATAGGTACCGGAATGAACGTCTGATTTGGCGCCCTGGACATCAATCTGCACGGCACAGATGCCTCTCAGTCCAAGGGTCAAAGACGGTTGATCTTCTTCCCACTGTCCACCGTCTGCGCTAAGGATTAGATCACAGGACAACAGATCACGCTGCTCTGGTATAAATTCAGATACCTGCGGACTGCCGATCTCTTCCTGGCCTTCGAAAAAAAATTTGACGTTCACGGGTAAAGTGCCCTGGGTGTTTAACAATGCCTCCACGGCGAGGATGGGTATCAACATGTTGCCTTTGTCGTCGGCGGCACCGCGGGCATAGACCCGGTTATCTCTAACTGCCGGTTCGAATGGCGGATCCGACCAAAGGTCAACGGGATCCACCGGCTGGACGTCAAAGTGCCCGTAAATTAAGATGGTGGGTTTACCGTCGGCATGTAACCACTCACCGTAAACAACCGGATGTCCCCCGGTTGGCAAAACCTGGACGACTTCCATGCCCGCCTGTTGCAATCGATTCGAAACCCATTCGGCAGCACGCTGAACATCATTTGCGTGGTCCGGCTGGCTGGATATGCTTGGAATACGCAAAAACCCAAGCAGTTCATCCAGGTATTGAGATTTGTGTTCGTTTAGATAAGTTTCCCAGGAAGCCATTAATTCAGTCTCCTTTCTTGAGCTGTTAAAATATGGGGGTCTATTGAACGTCAATTGAGAAAAGATTTCAAGTATAATTTTTGATATTTTAAAGCTGATATATTACAATGAATTATTGGCAATCAATACAAACAAAGCCTGACCATATTCATGGTGAAGCGGTCAATAGGGTGAATCCGATGGATCATGAATTTATCGTAGAATTCGAATGCCCCCAATGCGGGGCACCAGCCAGCCTGGAGGAAACCAGCCGATTATTTGCATGTAAATTTTGTGGGGTAAAATCATATCTTGTTCCGCGGGAGGTCTTCCATTACGTTTTGCCCAGCCGAGCCCCTGAAGGCATGGAAATCATTTATTTTCCATACTGGCGACTGAAAGGGGTTTTATTTATCTGCGCACTGGATTGTTGCGTATACAGTGAGCCCATTGATCTCCTCTATCAGGCTGCCCCTTCTGATCTTTTCCCACCGACGCCTGGTTTTAAAGCCCATATCATGAAAATGAGATTTGCCGGGCAGGATGTCAAAGGCAGAATCTTTGAACCCACCATTGCCTCTGAGGATATCATCGAGCAACTTATTGAAGAGTATGCGGCCGGCTTTCAGGAGGAATTTCAGACTGATGGTGTTTTTTACCACGAAACCTTTGTGGGTTTGTTGGAAATCATTTACGCCCCCTTTTACATACACGACGACACCCTGTATGATGGTGTTTCCAATGAACCTGTAACCGTGTATAGATACGATCCAATGTTGATCGATGAAGAACTTGTTGTCACCCTGCCTGCCGAGAAGTGTTTTAACCAGGAGATAAAATTCATACCCACGCTCTGCCCTTATTGTGGCTGGGATATGGACGGTGCCAGAGATTCTCATTTACTGGCCTGTAAAAACTGCAATTCATTCTATAAACCCAGACTGGCAGACATCATAAAATTAGGCGTCGGCTTTATGCCTGCGGATGCGAACACCGCCCTTTATCTTCCTTTCTGGCGCTTGAGGGCAGATATCAGCGGAATTCAGCTTGCCACATTCGGCGATCTTATCAAAATGGCCAATTTGATTAAGGTGGTAACCGAAAATGAAGGGCAGCGGAAATTTTATTTTTGGATTCCTGCCTTCAAAATCGCTTCAAAACTATTTTTACAAATTGCCACGCATGTGACCCTTTGCCAGCCGCATATGAACGTAAAGCGGTCAATACCTGACGTGCCCGTATATCCGGTCACTCTGCCGATTTCAGAAGCCCTCAAGTGCCCCAAGACAGTCATCGCCAACTTTATTGCCTTTAAAGAAATTCATTTCCCAAAACTTGACTGGATCGAAATCGCACCCAAAGGCCTCGCCCTCATATATCTGCCATTTCAAGCCCTCGGAAGTGAGTTTGTCCACCCGGATTATAAAGTTCGCGTGACCAATAAAACGCTCGAGCACCATAGACTGTGAAGATTTCGGTCGAACCGCCATTAACCGGAGTCAAATCAACTTATAGTATTTTTTACTTCAGCTGCTTTTTTCTATTTGACTTTCCACCGCATCCCTTGAAGTTTGCTGCAATCTGGTTATCTTAACTAGAACCTATCTCAAAAATGCATCTTTGAGACAGATTATAGTAATTTCTTCTTTATTGAAAAAGAAACCCTTGAATTTCCATTACCGGGTTGAAAGGGGGTCAGGGTGACGGTTAAAGTGTTTATCAAACGACATGTCAAAGAGGGTAAAGTCGATGAAGCTTATGCACTCCTGAATAAAATTCGCAGTCATGCCATGAATCAAAACGGCTATATTTCTGGAGAAACGCTCGTGAATCATTATGATTACCGCAGCATCACCGTTATTTCCACGTGGCATAGCGTTGACGATTGGATAAGTTGGGAAGAAAGCGACGAACGCGCCACCAACGAGGCGGAATTGGAAAATCTGCTGGAAGAACCGACGAAATTTGAAATCTATGACCTCGGTGCCTCTACCCGTCAAAAAGACTAGTCAAAGGTTCAAGCGTCTGCCGCACGTATTCATGCTCCTTAATTTGCATTCCTTTCTCCTTTTCATCAAAAACGAACCCACCGCTTACTGATTCGGTATTGGCAAATTTCTTTTATGCTTGTAAGTTAAAGTTATCAATATTTTGGGGCTGATGCTGGATACTCGATTCTCGATGCAGGATGCTGGATTCTCGATAACGGCTCAAACATGATTTTATATCCATCCAGTATCGTGCATCCAGCATCCAGCATCTAATATCGAGCATATCGAGCATCGCGTATCTGATTGAATCTTGGATCAAGAAACTTACTGCCCCGCAGGGGCTTCTTCTTCCGAGCACGGTTAAGAATGAAGGCCAGGTTCTAACCATATTTTTTTATAAGTTGGACTAAACCCAGTTTCTCCAATGCTGCCTCCTGCGGTTCACCGTTGACAGGATCCCAGCCCATGGCCTGAAAATATTCAGCAACCAAATTCTCGACGTCAACGGTTATTCCGCTGACCGGACCTTCCGTCATAGGCGGCCGGCCGGCAAGACGCCCGGGAAGTTTAATGTCAGAAAACCCAATGCCTTCGCGCAGATTGAAACACTGGCGCAAGGTTTGAATGCGGGCACCGGTCTTAAAAACTTCGGCAAGATCGATATCCAAACCGGTAACGGCATTGAAAAACTCAAGCAACGGATAGTTGCCAAAAAAAATCATGGGCATCAGACAAATGCCGGCACAGTTTCCCACTTGCAGGTAACTGGAGAGCTTCGCACTCAAGGGACCTTTACCGGTATATGCATGGCGTTCATAGCCTTCGAGATTTAATTCCGGATAAGGTGCAGCGGCACCGGCACCGGCATCAATCCGTGCCATCGGCGCCGCCGTGTGGCGCCCCGGTGTCGGATCACCAATATACCCAACGCCTCTGCCGGGTAGCAGCAACGGACTATGTAACCCGGGTTCCTGTCCTCCAACGTGCACGGCAAACTCATCGGCCCCATTGCCGATTTTTTCAGCGGCACGTTTTACCCCGTCGGCAAGAACGTCTCCGAAACCTTCGCGTGCGATGATTTTTTCCAGCATGACAATCATGGCATCCGTATTACCCCATGTCATTGCAATACCATCCGTATCGGATTCGGAAATGATCCCATTTTCAAAACACTCCATGGCAAACGCCAGAACCGTGCCTGCCGATATGGTATCAAGGCCGCTGCGGTTGCACATATCATTTAATTTGATAATGGATTCAAAATCATCATTCACACACATCGTGCCGAAGGCAGCAATGGTTTCATATTCAGGCTTGTGAACTTCGCCAACCGGGTATTTGCCTCCCGTGACATTAAATATGCCGCCACAAGCAATCGGACAATTGGCACAGGCATATTTACGGGTTTGATGCTTGAGAACAATATCCACATCGGTAATCTTTGTCAGATTCGGAAATGCCTCTTCTCCGGTCAGCTGCCAGTTTTTAACGGGCGTGGCTCCCGAGGCTACCAGCCCGGCCGTAAAACCACAGGTTCCATACTTCATCATGGCCTCCGGCATACCCGGCATTTCGCGTACTTGCTTTATGAATTTACGGCGCACTTCATCAAGGGTATTTTTATCCGCAACCCCGACCTTACCGGTTCCGCGAACGGCCACGGCCTTGAGTTTTTTGGATCCCATCACCGCCCCCACACCCGAGCGGGCGGCTATTCTGCCTTTGTCATTCACGATCCCGCTGATTAATGACAGTCTCTCAGAGGCAGGTCCGATGGTGGCAACGCGCATCTTGGGCTCATTCAATTCTTCCCGGATCGACACCTCTGTCTCGACGGTATCCTTGCCCCATAGATGGGACGCATCACGGATTTCGATTGTCTCGTCACGGATTAGCACCCATTTTGCCGTTGCGGCTGCACCGCAAATAAAAATGGCATCCCAGCCCGCCGATTTCAGCTCATTGCCAAAATACCCTCCCGAATTGGCGTCCCCCCATCCTCCGGTCAGCGGCGATTTACAGACTGTCATATACCGGCCACTGGCAGGTGTCTTGGTGCCGGTCAACGTTCCGGCTGTGAAACCCAAAATGTTGTCGGGGCCCAGGGGATCGGCACCCTTTGTTTGATGTTCAAACATTATGCGCACACCAAGACCATAGCCACCGATATAATCACGAATCAATGTTTCATTGATTCTCTGATGGCGGATTTCCCCGGTTGTTAAATCTACAAATCCAATCTTTCCCATATAGCCGTTTGCCATTAGATGCCTCCTTCGTGAAGCGATTAGCCCTATAAGTGGTTTCAAAACCCCATCTAATGTCCGATGGCTGCGTTGCAAGCCGACTCAAAATGCTCACATACTACCGTGTATGCTGCGCTTTTGACTCGGCTTGCGCCTTGCCCTCGAACACTATCTGAGGTTTTGAAACCACTTCTACTTATATGTTTATCGATAATTTGACAAGTTACAATCAAAAGATTTATCACCGAGATGTCAGCAAAAAAGAACAACGGATTCGGGTAATTGGTTGTTTTCAAATCCCGCCGTGGCGGGATTACAACCGCAACGTTTAAAGCACTGACGTGCTTTTGCCTTTTCGGCCTATGGCCGAAAACTCAAGCCACCCGCTATGCGAGTGGTCGTTGACTCCGGTTGGGTTGACTTGTCAGAACACGGTATGTTAAAAGTCTGTCATCAGGCAGACAATGCCATATGGCCAAAATCATTCCCATGAATGAGCCAACCAAAGCCTTTTCCAGAACAAAGCTAAAGTATTATCCGTGGCTGTCTTTGCGGCCACGGACAACCCGGGAGAATTTATCATGAGCCAAGGCGTTGAAAAGAAAATTTTTTATTTTGACAAAAAAGGACCCGACAATACGGACAAAACCCTGGATCTGGCCTTGGCATGTTGCCGGGATAGGGGAATCAACAAAATTGTGGTGGCCTCCTCTCGAGGACAGACAGCCCTAAAATTACATTCAAAGGCCTCCCCCTCGGTGGAGATTATTGCTGTCACCTATGGAGCCGGCACCCGCTACACGGACGATCTTGAAGAGTTTAACAAAAACCAGACTGCTCTGGTGGAAAATAAAATACGCATCGTGCGCGGCTTGCACACCTTGAGCGGCGCTGAAAAGACATTTGAGAACAAATACAAGACCCGCTTTACACCCCTAAATGTGGTTGCCGATACCCTGAGGATGTTTAGTCATGGCGTAAAGGTATGCGTGGAGATTTCCGTGATGGCTGCAGAGCATGGTTTTATTCGAGCCGATGAAGAGGTGGTCGTTGTTGCCGGCAGCCATCACGGTGCCGATACGGCACTGGTTTTGAAACCGGCGTATGCGGCAAATATATTTGATACCAAGATTAAGTGTTTACTCTGTATGCCCGCTTAACATGCGGTTTAGCTTGTTGGCCTGTAAGGTCCCGCCATCGGCGGGATTGAAAAATACTAAAACTGACGGCATTCAGTTTTGAACGGGCTCAATCCCGCCGCTGGCGGGAGCAAACGGGCAAACCTAATAATAAAAACAAATACAGAAAGCTATCATGAAAGCAGCTGCTATTTTCATTTTGATTTTTTTACCGATCGTGGCTCTGGCCGGAACAATACGGGAAACCAGGGAGTTAACTCTATCAGCTGAAGGTGTCGACACCCTGGTGGTAAATTGCGGCGCCGGATCGTTTGATCTGCGCGGCACCGACGATCGCATGAATATCAACGTCGCTGCCCAGATTGAAGTGGATGACTATGAAGCAGCCAAATTTCAGAAGTTTGTCCGAGATAATGTGCAGTTATCACTGAAAAAACAAGGGCGACAAGCAATATTCCAGAGTGATATTAAACCCGAAGCTCTGGCGACATTGGAAGCCCGTATTAACCTGACGATTAAGATTCCCAACAAGTTAAACGTGAAAATCACCGACAGCTCGGGCCCCATTGTCGTCGGAGAGCTGGATTCCAATTTGACAGTTTACGATGGCTCCGGCAGCATTGAAATTAAAGATATCAGCGGTAAAGTGCGCGTCGACGACTTCTCCGGAAGCATTGTTATAGAAGACATAGAGGGCAACGTCGTGGTCATCGACCGCTCCGGCAGCATTGCCATCGAATATGTCGCGGGTGATGTGCAGGTGAATGACGGCACCGGCAGCATATTGATTGGAGCCGTCGACGGCAATGTTAGCGTGTCGGATAGCTCCGGCAGCATCGATGTCCAATCAATTAAAAAAGACGTTCTCATCGTCATCCGTGAAGGAGGCAGCGGCGATGTAACCGTTGAGGGAGTCAAAGGAAAGGTTACCATTCGGCCATAAACATGGCAGTTCTCCAAATTACAATCTATTAATCCACAAGATCCGTTATTGGTTATCGAGAAAAGAGAGTGATCTAAAGTTTAAAGTGATCTAGAGTGATCCCGCCATGGCGGGATTGAGGAATTCTGTCTATTTTATATAGAAGATGGAGCGCAGCGACTCCTAAAATTTAGGCACTTTAGGCATTTTAGATCACTTTAGGCACTTTTTGTTTACTAGTTCTGACTTTTACTAAGAAAACTGACCGTAATTCATAAAAAGTTATGTAGTAAAGAGTGAGAGATGACCTACAATTTTGATCCGGATCGATGGTATGATAACGAAAAAGCGGCCCTCAAGGCACGCTATCAAGCGGGTGAGCTCAGCGCTCAAGAATTCGAAGCGGCGGTTGCGGATATCGACCGTCGCTATGATGAGATGTTGGATCGCCTGGATGGAACCTATCAGATTCCAAAATAATTACGCAAGCACAGCAGGAGGGTAACGAGATATGGTTAAATTTAGTGTCATGTATCCCAATGCGGAAGATGCCAAATTCGATTTCGAATATTATCGATCCACCCACATGCAGCTGGTAGAAGAGCATATGAAGCCCTTCGGCCTGGTTAAAACCGGTGTCGACAAGGGTATTCCCGGCAGTGACGATCAACCAGCACCTTACATCTGCATCGGCCATCTTTATTTCGAAACCCGGGAGGGTTACGACAAGGGCATGGCCGAGGTCGGCGCCATCTTGCGAGCAGATGTTCCCAATTTCACCAATATGACGCCAAATCGACAGCTCAGCGAAATATTGGATTAATGGATCAGATCCGATTTAAACTGACTAACGGGCTAACGGGGCAACCAGTTTAAGCGCTATTTTTACTCTTTTTTTTCTTGATCCATGTAAACGTCTTCCAGCTTGACAAAATAAGTGAACTTCTCTCCCTCCAGTTGTGACTCCTTGAAATGGAAATATCTGGTCTTATAAGACGCTTTGGTTAGTGCGATCGCAAATGTCTTTTTCGGATAAGAATGAAAAATGGACACCTCGCGCCCCCAGTAATAATTTAATCTGACCTCAATTTTACCGTTTAAATCACTCTGCCCGATTTCCAGGCGATGGACTTTCCTGGACCTCACGTCATCATAGCCGGTATCAATGAAATAAATCTGGACATTTTCAAGCGGAACTTTTGATATGCTGTCAAATACGAGGCCCTGGATGGCAAAAATGGTTACCGAATCAACATGTTTTGCCATACATGCCAAGATGCTGAGAACGACAAAGAACAAAATATAAAATGGTTTTCTCATTTTGACCCCAAGACAAGCATTGTGCCAGCCTCGGTTTAGCAGGAATAATTTCAAGAAGCTGGCGGGAAAAAGAGGCTAAAGGTAGTGGCCGGAGACAGATGACAGCCTTTACCTTGCTTGCACAAAGCACATTCACTAATCCTGCCCGGACAAATATCGCTGTCTTTTGGAATTTTGGGGCAACGTTTAGAATCCATTTCGATCTTAAAATCATAGCGTTCCGAGAAAATCTTCATCCGCAGCAGATCCACCCCTTTGCCTCCGGCATTAAAATCAAACGGTTGTTTGCTGGAATAATCCAGAGTCTCCTGGGTGGCATAAAAGCCTTCAAATATCCGGCTTTGATTTTCCACGGTGATGCCAACCCCGAAGTCTGTTATAATCATTGCCGTCCCGTCATCTTTTGCCTGCACCATAACCTCAATTTTGCCCTCATCGGGAGTATTTTCAACGGCGTTTTTTATCAGGCCATCGACGACCTTTCGCAAAGGATCAGCAGGAATATATATTGCCGGGGCAAGGCTGAATCGGGTGACAACCTCGATTTCACGATGCGCAAATGAAGGCTTCAGGATCTCCAGTCGCTGTTTAACAAAGTCTTCCAGTTCAATGGTTTCGGCAACCAGATCTGTGGAACCGAATTCTTCCTGAATACGCTTGTGCAGACGTTCAACCACAGGGCCTTCCCCGATTTCTTCAACAACAAGGGCCTCCAATTCATCGCCACACTGCTCCACCAGAAGTGATAAAATATCATATGTTCGAAATGTTTTCTCTTGCATAATATCATTGATCCGGTACTGCATCTCCAGCAAACGATTCAAATTGCGGCGAGCCCTTTCCAGAGTGGGTCTCCAGGTATCTTCCGCAACACCTTCCAAGCGTCTTTCAAGCGATACCAGTGAAGAGTCAAGAACCGCGATGGGGGTTCTAAGCTCATGGGATAAGTGATTGATGACTTTATCCTTTGCCCGGTTGAGGCTTGAAACTTCCATATAGGCCTTTCGGACTTCCTCGGCAAATCTGGCATTCTCAATGGAAAGCACCACAGTTCCGGCCAGCATGCTCAACAACTCGCTGTCGGCCTCGTCAAAATCCCCTTCCTTTTTATTGATGGCACATAGCACCCCGATGACGCGATCCTGGCTCCTTAGCGGCACCAGCAGCAGATTCCGGGTCTCATAACCCAGACGCCGGTCGCGTTCCAAATGAATCTTGGAATCCTTCGAGATTTCATTGATAATCATTGGCTTGCCGGTTTTGATGACCTGGCCTGCCGCAAGTTCATCCAAGCCGAATCGAAATTCTTTTACTCTCTTCTCCGTGGCTCTGTCATCGAAGGCCACCCCCATAAAAAACAGTTCCTGATGCTGCTCATCGAGCAATATCGCCACACCGCCCTGGGTGCCGACGAGTTCTTTGATTACGCTACTGACGTAATCAAACAGGTCATAGAGTTCAAAATATTCTGGCAGGGCCATGCTGATGCGAAGCATGGCTTCGTTGTTCCGGG
The DNA here is from genome assembly GCA_050116155.1 of Desulfobacterales bacterium. GTDB lineage: Bacteria > Desulfobacterota > Desulfobacteria > Desulfobacterales > JAHEIW01. The sequence continues at coordinate 1,363 of JASFPE010000010.1, read as the reverse complement.
CATTGCGTTTTTCCTGGGTAACATCCCGGATAATCACCAATTCCCCGGTCGGCTCACCCTTAGAATCGGAAATAACAGAGGCTCTCATAACGACATCCAGAATTCGGCCGTCCTTTGTCAGACGCCTGGTCTCGTGGCGCAAAATCAGCTTTTCTTTAACCAGCTTTTGAACGTTTTTGTTAATATCCTTCTTCAGCTCGTCGGGGACATAGGGGATTCGCTTGCCTTTTAATTCGACAAAAGTCCAGCCAAAGGTTTCGGTGAAGGCCGGATTGAGGTAAGTCACAAATCCCTGCATGTCAAATACGACAATTGAATACGGCGCAACGTCAAGCAACGTCCGCAGGTGTCTCTCGGATCTTATCACAGCCTCCTCCGCAAGCTTGCGCTCGGTGATATCCTGCAGTGTTTCCACGGCACCGAAGAGGTTGCCATCAACGTCCGTTAACGGTGCCGCAGTAAAAAAGAGCCATTTCCCGTTATCGCCGATATCGGGGAAAAAGCCTTCCGACTCGTAAGCGCCTGTCTTGACAGGCGACTTCTGAACTTTGCCGCTGTAATGTTTGGCAATGGTTTTCTCAGACGCTTGATCGACAATAAAGTCGGCCAGGGTGTGTCTTGCTGCGGAATAAAAAACCTCCCATTGCCTCCTGGTTCCGACGATCTCATTGGCCGGAATGCCGGTCAAATTCTCCATGGCTGTGTTGTAGTGGGTGATATTGTGGTGATTATCAATCACAAAGGCTGGTATGGAAATGCTATCGATGATCTGAGCAAGCCGCTTCTGAGTGAACCACAAGCTTGTTTCCCTTTTTTTATGCCTTGATACTTCCTTCTGCAATGAGCGTATCTTTTCTTCTAAATCTTCATAGGTCGGCTTTTTAGTCATCAGCTGATCTCCCTATATTTCAACAGACCCAATAATGGAATGAATGATTATTTTAAGGTTCAACAAGTTCCATTGTCAAACAAATATATCGTATTGTGGAGCATATCCAAAAGGAAAATGCCAAAAGTGCTCTAAATTGCCTAAAATGCCTAAAATTATTAGACCATCAACTGCACAAAAGTAATTTCTCTCCTACTAAATTTACACCTCACAGACCTTGCTTTCATTTCGGTTGACGAAGCAAAAATAGATATGATAAAGAGTCGACATTGAAAATATGAACGCTGATCCTTTAAAAGAGGTAGCTATGATGGCAATACCAAAACCCCGTTTCTCACCTTGAGAAATGGGGTTTTTCATTTAGAAGCCATTTCAAAAATAGGATTTTGGTTCAAGATTATGGAGAAAAATACCATGAGAAATCTGCCGGTTAAACTGTGTATAAGAAAAACGCTGACGCTGGTTTTTGTCATC
>JASFPE010000009.1:0-32071 GCA_050116155.1 Desulfobacterales bacterium | reverse complement strand
AGTCGTCTGCAAAATACGCTTGAAGAAATGGCGAAAATCGGTGCAACCCCGGGCGGCGGAGTTCAGCGACTTACGCTGTCGGATGAAGATAAACAGGCGCGAGATCTTTTCGTCAAATGGCTGCAGGAGCTGAATCTGGAAATTAAAATTGATGAAATGGGCAATATTTTCGGAAAACGACCGGGTAAAAATGATGATCTCCCACCGGTGATGAGCGGCTCCCACATCGACTCCCAACCTAAAGGCGGGCGCTTCGATGGCATTTTAGGCGTGATGGGTCCCCTGGAGGTGCTGCGAACGCTTCACGAAAACAATATTGAAACCGAACACCCCTTGGTCATTGTGGACTGGACCAACGAGGAAGGTTCCCGCTTTGCGCCGGCCATGGTGGCATCCGGGGTATGGGCCGGGGCGCTCGAGCGTGACTGGGTGTATGACCGAACCGATATCAACGGCAAACGTTTCGAAGATGAGCTCATTCGCATCGGCTACAAAGGAACGATTCCGGCTAAGAAGTGGCCGGTTCACTGCTATTATGAATACCATATCGAACAGGGGCCGATGTTGGAAAGAGAAGGGAAGATTATCGGTGCACCCAAGGGGATCCTATGCCTGCATTGGTATGATGTTTACCTTGAGGGAGAAGCCAATCAGGTCGGACCAACTCCCATGGAAGGCCGGCACGATGCCCTGTGCGCGGCTGCCGAAATGATTTTAAAAGTCAATGAGCTTCCAGACCGCATGGGGGGCAATATGGTTGCCACGGTCGGTGAAATTCAAAATTACCCGAACTCCAGAAACATCATCCCGGACAAGGTGCATTTTACCGTGGACATTCGCTCCTGGGATGACGAACATGCACTCAAGGCCTGGGAGCTGGTGCGCAAAGACTTTGAAACCATCGCCGCAGGCAGGGGCTGTCCCATAAAAATTGAGGAAACCTGGCGGGTGGAACACTCACCGTTTGATGAAAAGTTGGTCCAGGGCATTTTAGAAATCGCAGATGAATTGGGTTATTCCAACCTGCATATGGTCAGCGGCGCCGGCCACGACGCCAGCTATATGAACCAGGTTTGTCCGACGGCCATGATTTTTATTCCCAGCATTGGCGGCCGCAGCCATGTGGAGGTGGAAAATTCCAAATGGGAAGACTGCGAAGCCGGCGCCAATGTGCTGCTGCATGCAATTTTGAAGTCGGCCAACGAGAAATAAGAAAGACAGTTATTGGTTAATGGTTATTTGTTATTAGAATAGGACCGGCCTCTGCTTGGCACGGCGAAGAGGTGCGCCGGCCTGAAAAAGGCGGCCACGGAGGGCCGCCCTACGTTATAAACTTCTTCGGGTCGATATTCCTTGTTCGATATTCGATATTCAAAGTAGGGTCAGAATTTATCCGGCCCTACTTTTATGGATGCATAATCCAAACAAAAAAACGGTGCAGCTGTTTTACCAAAGCTGCACCGTTTTTATGATTAATTTTAAAAACCTTTAGAATGGCTGGAATGGCTCCCGCTTGATAAACTGCCCGTGTCCCACCTCACCCACAAACTCCATCTGATCACCGTTCCACTGGGCTGCTTTTTTACCGCGTGAATACACCGTCATGGGCATTCCGGTGATCTCAAAGCCTTCAAAGGGGGTATAATCGACATTCATATGCAGTTTGCTCTGGGTGATGGTAAATTTCTGATTCGGGTCAAAAACAACTATATCGGCATCCTTGCCGACGGCAATTTCACCTTTGTCTTTCAGACCGAACATGCGGGCCGTCCCGGAAGACAACACATCCACCATCTTTTCAAGGGTAATGCGGCCTTTGGCCACACCTTCGGAATGCAGCATAAGCAAAAGCGTTTCAATACCGGGAGCACCGTTGGGAATCTTCTTGTAGTCCTCTTTTCCGAACATATCTTTTTTGCCGTTGAAGTCAAATGGACAATGGTCGGTGGCCACAACCTGGAGATCGCCGCCGCGCAAACCTTCCCACAGGGCCGCGTTGCTCTCTTTGGTTCTCAACGGTGGTGACATGACGTATTTGGCGCCGTTCCAATCCGGTTCCTTATAGCGCTCATCATCCAGCAAGAGATACTGCGGGCAGGTCTCGGCATAAATATTGACACCGCGATCACGGGCCGCTTTAACCACCCAGAGGCCTTCTTTGGAAGACAAATGGACAATATAAATTCGCGATTTGGTCATTTCAACCATTTTCGAGGCCCGGTAAATGGCTTCTTCTTCGGCAATATTTGGCCGGCTGACGGCATGAAAATAAGGTTCCAGTTTACCTTCTTTTTCCAGCACTGCATTCATATGGTCAATAATGTGAACATTTTCCGCATGCACTTGAACCAGGCCCCCGTGTTCTTTGGTCTGTTCCAATAGCTTGATCATGGTGGCGTCATCGACCCGGAAGTCATAAACCATAAAAATTTTGAAACTCGGCGTCCCGTAATCCTGACATGCTTTTTTTACCTCTTCGATGACTTCCGGTCTGGGATCCATGACCGCCGGATGTAACGAATAATCAACGCAGGCCTTGCCTTCCGCCAGGGCTTTTTTGCGTTCCAGCGCCTCGAACAGGGTTTCACCCTTTTGCTGCAGATCAAAGTCCACCACACAGGTCACACCGCCGCAGGCCGCAGCCTGGGTGCCGGTTTCATAATCGTCCTGGGCATAGGTACCCATAAACGGCATGGAAATGTGCGTATGGGGGTCGATGGCGCCGGGAAGGATATACTTTCCTTTGGCATCGATGATCTCATCCGCCGGGTTGTCCAAATCCGTACCGATGGCTTTGATTTTATCACCGTCTGCAAACACATCGGCAACATAACGACCGGTGGCGTTGACTACCGTACCTTCTTTAAATAACACACTCATCTGGGCCCTCCTTTGTAAATGGCTCAATTTTAACGTCTTTTTCAAAACCGTTATCCATAACCACGGTTTCCCGACGCTGCCAGTCGTTCGGCATTTCTTTAAAGGAAATCAGATCAGGAACCGGGCATACAAACTTGCACAGCATACAGCTCAGGCATTTGTCTTCGATCAAATTCGGCCGGCGATTTTCGGCATCCCAGTCTATGGCCTGACCGGCGGCATCCTGACAAACTATATAGCATTGCCCGCAGCCGATACACTGATCCAGATCATACTGGGCAACTCCCTGGCGCTCAAGATCAAAAGCTTCGGTTTCATGCAGCTGTGGCAAGGCTTTTCCGATCAAATCAGACACCCGGCTCACGCCGCGTTCGATCATAAAATCCGAAAGGCCTTCGATCATATCTTCAACGATGCGGTAGCCATAGTGCATAATTCCAGTGGTCACCTGGATTGTCGAAGCGCCCAACAGGATGTATTCCAGGGCATCAATCCAGGTTTCGATACCGCCGATTCCGGACAACGGCAGACCCAGCTGTTCGTTTTGAGCCATGGACGCAATAAAGTTCAGCCCGATGGGTCGAACAGCCGGCCCCGATGTGCCGCTGATGGCACCTTTGCCGAATACATTGGGTGTCGGCACATAATCATCCAGACCCACCGATGAAATGCCGCGCACGGTATTGATGGCCGAGATGGCGTCCGCCCCCCCGTTTTTGGCATACATGGCCGGTTCGTTCATATCGGTGATATTGGGCGTCATTTTGGCCATCACCGGAATCGAAACGGCTTTTTTGACGGTTTCGGTAAATCCTTCCAAAAGCTGGAAGGCCTGCCCGACTTTATGACCGGCGCCTTCAATGCACATGTGGGGGCAGGAGAAATTCAATTCCAGCATATCGGCTCCATTATCTTCCGCCGTTTTGGCCAGATATTCCCATTCATCCGTGAAAAACCCCATGATACTGGCGATGATGGGATGATCCGGGTAGTTCTTTTTTAAATACAAAAATTCCATCAGATTGTCTTTCAACGGACGGTCGGAAATCATTTCAACATTTTGTACGGCCATCTCTTTTTTGCTGCCGTAGTGCACACAGTGCATTCTGGGCGAAGGATGGATGATCGGCAATCGATCCGAATTCAAGGTTTTAAACACCACCCCGCTCCAGCCGGCGTCAAATGATCTGGCCACCATTTCGGCGCTGTTGGAGACCGGCGAAGATGAGAGCAAGAAAGGATTCTTAAACTTCAATCCACAAAAATCTATGGATAAATCGACGTTGTTAGTCACGATATTGCCTCCTATCAAAAAAGTTCGCTTCGCTCAAAATTGGAATAGTGGAATACTGGAATATTGGGTCAATTGGAATTCTTTCTTATTTTAATAAGGATAAAATTCCTCTTATATTACCCATTATTCCATTATTCCATCTTTCCAACATTCCATTTCAACCTTTGCTACATAAGTTTTGTATTAAATCTGAATTGGATAAATTTCGATATTATTTGTTAAGAGATTCCTTGATCGCTAGGGCCGCCACCTTACCGTCCTGGACGGCGGTGACCACCAGTGCCGGACCACTGACGATGTCGCCACCGGCAAATATTCCGGCAACAGAAGTTTGACCGGTATCGGGATCGACTTTAATCAATTTGCGCTCATCCACAGCGACATTGGGATACCACTCGGGAGATTCTTCCGGAGCTTTGTTGCCGATCGCCTCAATCACAAGGTCTACATCCATGACCCATTCAGAGCCTTCAATGGCCTCAGGACTTCTGCGGCCCGACGCGTCGGGATCCCCAAGATGGGTGCGGACCATTTTGATACCTGTGAGCCTATTTTTTTTATCACTCAAATAATCCACCGGCTGGTTTAACAACAGAAAATGGATGCCGGCTTCCTGGGCTTCGATACGTTCATCGGGCTCGGCCGGCATCTGGGTAAACGATCGCCGGTAGATCAAATAGACATCTTTGGCCTCCAGTCTCGCAGCAGACTCGACGCAGTCCATGGCCACCGATCCACCACCGATCACCGCAACCGTTTTGCCCTTGATTCTGTTTTCCATTTCTTCAAAGCGTCCGTCGCGCAGGGCAGATAGATAATCAACCGATGAAAACAGGCCGTCAATTTCTTTGCCTTCCGGTTTGATTGTGACGGCATCCCAGAGGCCGGGGCCCAGAAAAACGGCGTCAAAACCGTCTTTTAAGATTTTTTCGGCGCCTTCCTTTCCCTGTATTGGAGAGCCGCACTGAAATTCAACACCCAGAGCTTTAACGTCTTCCATCTCATGCTCGAGAAAGTTCATGTCAAATCGGTAAGATACGACGCCGTAACGCAATACCCCTCCGGGCTGCGGCCGGGCCTCAAACACCGTTACCTGAAAGCCGTCTTTGGCCAGCTCGGCCGCACAGCTTAAACCGGCCGGACCGGATCCCACGACAGCGATTTTTTCCTTTCTGGGCTCAGCCTTTTCGAGCACCTTGAATCCTCTTTCCCAGGAATATTCGACTAAAAAGCGCTGAATCATACCGATTTGAATTGGATGATCGGCGCCTTCAGGGCGGTTTTGAGATTTAAACATCGCACTGCATTTTTCCTCGCACAGGCGATGCGTCGGACAGAGGACACCGCAGGCGCCGCCTAAGATGTTATTTTGCTTAATTGTGCGAATGGCACCGGTAATATTTTTGAATCGAAGTTTTCTGATAAATTCGCCCGGTTGGGTATCGGCCGGGCACCCCTCTGAACAGGGGGCATCATGACAAAGCAGGCAGCGATCGGCTTCGGCAATTGCCTGGGCTAAACCGAAGCCTTTGCGCATTTCCTTAAATTTATTTGCACTACTCACTATTTTTCCTCCTTATAAACGAGTAATCTCCTAATTGATTGAAATTCATTAATGTTTGTTCATTACCATTCGGCTAATTGGTAAGCTGACGAGTGCCAAATCCTTGCATGATTTGGTAGGCAACAAGAGCCCTGACGGCAGCGCTTATGGTCAGATCTCAGAAATAAAACAGGAGTTTACGCTTTTTCCTAAACATTGTCAATTGATATCCGCTGGAATAGTTTAAAATCAGTCACACTTTCTTACTTTATCATAAAATACTTGACGGCTTTTGGTGATGCCAATATATAAAGATGCCAATATAAAATCGGGCAATATTATCCCCGTTATAAATTTCAGGTTAAGGTCAAAATATAAAGAGATGGGCAAGGTGTAATGTATGGCAGAGGGCATAGGGCATAGAGTTTTAAAAATGAATTGATCTCTTTTTAAATCAAACCCTATGCTCTTTGCGCCATGCCCTATGCTTTATTGATCCCACGGTGAACAACATTCACAAAAAGAGATCTGAACAAAAAAAAATTATTTAAAGGGGGAACTTGATGTCTCGAATCATTAAATGCGCACACATCCAGGCTTCCAATGCCAAAGACGATGGAACGCCAGCTGAAATCAAAGAAGCGATGATCGAAAAACATATTCCGTTAATCGAAGAAGCCGGCGAAAAGGGTATCCAAATCCTCTGTCTGCAGGAATTATTTTATGGTCCTTACTTTCCCGCTGAACAGGACATCAAATGGTACGCGAATGCTGAACCGGTGCCCGGTCCGACAGTGGAACGTTTGGCCGAGTATGCTAAAAAATACAATATGGTCATGATCATCCCGGTGTATGAAATGGAAATGGATGGTCTTTATTTCAACACCGCCGCCGTGGTCGATGCCGACGGAACCTACCTGGGCAAATTCAGAAAAGTGCACATTCCTCACACCTGGCCGGCATTCTGGGAAAAATTCTATTTCAAACCGGGGAATTTAGGATTCCCCGTTTTCGAAACAGCCTATGCTAAAATCGGGGTTTACATCTGCTATGATCGACATTTTCCCGAATGCGCCCGTCTTCTGGCCCTGAAAGAAGCCGAAATCCTGTTTAATCCTTCGGCCACCACTGCCGGTAAATCCCAGTATTTATGGGAGCTTGAACAGCCGGCCCAGGCCGTTGCCAACGGCGTTTTCATCGGTGCCAATAACCGCATCGGGTTGGAGAAACCCTGGGAATTCGGCAAATTCTATGGCTCCAGCTATTTTGTGGATCCCCGCGGTGAGATGCTGGTCAAAGGCAGCGAAGACAAAGATGAAGTCGTCATCGCAGATCTTGATCTGGAGCAAATTCGCGAAGTCAGAGACGGCTGGCAGTTTTTCAGAGACCTGCGTCCAGATCAGTATACCGATTTGACGAGGACCATAGGCTGATATGGGTATTACAAAGATGAATGCTCGTGTTAAATTCGGAAAAAGGAGGTGAGGCGTTAATTAGTTAACACATCTACTTCGAGAACTTCGAAAGGAGGTAAGAATGGCTGAAGAAAAAAGGTGGATCATCTATACCATTGATGACAAGCCACCGATAGGCGAGAGTATCTTTCTGGGGATTCAGCACTATTTAACCATGTTTGGAGCCACGGTCCTGATCCCCATTTTATTGGCGGGTGCCATGAAAATGCCCCCAGGTGAGACGGCTCTTCTCATCTCGACCATCTTTCTCTGTTCGGGAATCACAACCTGGCTGCAATCTACTATCGGAAACAGGCTCCCGGTGATTCAGGGTGGGTCGTTTTCTTTTCTGCCCCCAGCCTTCGTAATCATTGGCGCTACCGTGGGAAAGGGAATGGGTTATGAAATTGCCATCCAGCAGATCACCGGTGCAATTATCATTGCTTCTTTCTTTGAAATCATCCTCGGTTGGTCTGGTATCATGGGCAAGATTAAAAAATATGTGGGACCCATCACCATTGGACCCACCATCGCCCTGATTGGTCTGGCCTTATATAAGGTCGGAGCTCCGGTGGCCTTCGCAGATGGAAAGGGCGGCAGCTGGCTGGTGGCCGGATTGACAATCATTGCCCTGATCATTTACTCGCAGTTTTTAGGGAAAAAGTCACGAATCTTCCTTCTGTTTCCGGTACTGTTGGCGATCCTTACAGGCTGGGCGATTGCGACCATTATTTCACTGTTGGGTATCGTCGAAGCCGGACATCCGGCTTATGTCGATTGGGGTAAGGTGGCTGCGGCTCCATGGATCAGTATCAAACCAATCCTTCCGTTTAAATGGGGCTTTCCACAGTTTAAAATCGCGCTGATCCTTGCCATGGTAGCCGCATATCTTGCTTCGATGATCGAGTCGATTGGCGACTACTATGCAGCCGCCCGAATGAGTGAAGCTCCTACCCCCGATGCTTCCATGATCAGCAGAGGGCTGGGAACCGAAGGTATCGGCTGCTTCATCGCCGGTTTGCTCCAGACCTGCAACGGCTCCACGACCTATTCGGAGAATATCGGTGCCATCGGTCTTACGCGCGTGGCCAGCCGTTACGTGGTTAGATGGGGAGCCACCGTTATGATTGTGCTGGCATTTATCACTAAGTTCGGCGCCATCTTTACAACACTGCCCGGACCCGTCGTTGGCGCCATGTACTGCGGACTTTTCGGTATGATCGCCGCCGTAGGCTTATCCAACCTGGTTCTTTGTGACATGACGTCTTCACGGAACCTGTTCATTATCGGATTTGCTTTCTTTATGGGTCTGAGCCTGCCAGAATACTTTGATAAATTCCCGCTGGGTGCCGATTGGCCGGTTGGCATAAAGTGGTTCGGTGACATCGTCACCACCATTGGAAAAACCGGGATGGCAGTTGCCGGAATTATCGGCCTGGTTCTGGATAATATTGTTCCCGGAACTGAAGAGGAAAGAGGATTGAAGGCCTGGGCTGATGCCGGCTAATTTTAATCTGGCGCATTATTGCTGTTAATCTTCGAAGTGGGGTTCGAATTGGACCCCACTTTTTTTATATACGTGAGCGTTTGAAAATTTATTCAATCCACAATCAATGGTTTATCTACAAGCTTCTCTATCTTTCTGCCAAAGGATCGGAGAGATTGTTTGTCGGGAACATCTTGAATCAGTCTAAGCGGCTTACCGGAAAAAGGGACAGCCTCTAATCGATATAGAAAAAGGCCTGCTTTGATGCGGTATTTGTCAACCTGAAATTCTTTGATATCATCGAACGAAACTTGCCGTTTGCGCCATAAACTTTTCAAGGAAAGATGCCTTTTTTCACCATCAATTAAGATCTCACCATAATGGAGAGATTGTCTGATCAAAACGCCAGCTGCGAGGGGGATTAAAAGAAGCAATGTAATGGCGATGAAATAAGGGAATAGCTCACCAGCATCATGGGAAAGAAAGATAACCAGAACGCAAAAAACACCCCAGACAAAAATAACCGCAATCCCTGCATCCAGCAGTATCTTTTTAAAGGGAAATCGCTGGCCGGCATTAATTGATATGGTGGGCCCTTTTTCAATAATTTCCATGGGATCACCTGAATGTAATCGTGAAAGCCGTATCTTTTTGTAACTGCTAAGATTATTTGTCTTTGCCTATAAAAAGCAAATTTTTCTTTAATTTATCCAACAGACGATCGGCTTCCCTGCAACACTCTGCCAAATAGTCCTCAACCATTGTTATCATCATCCAGCGCTCCTGCCAAACACCCATACCGACAGATGGCCGTAATTTTGTTTCCATAAATCTAACCGGGCGACGGAAACAGGTAAATATTTTGTGAATGAGATCAATCTGTTTTAACAGATCCTCTTCACTAGTGCCGTATTTGAGTTTGAATTGCCTGATGACAGGGTTTATATCATCTAACCTCTTTTTGTATGCCTTCATAAAACGAACATTAGTTTTCTTTCTCTGATCTATCCAGGCACGAAAGTCATTCAAGGTCTCTAAAAGATCCAATGCGTCCGGTCTGAATGAATCATCAGGCAGCGGTTCATCATTACTTGTTCTAAGTCGCGTTCCACACTTGCTGCAGAAAATATCTTCTTGGCTGTGATGAATTCCACATTTAGGGCATTTCAACTCCACGTCCGCACCCCAATTCTTGTTACTACTTTCCTTTATCTTTATCTTTCCAGAAATTATATACAAAGAAAATTACTATAGCGGCAAAAAGGATTGCCCAGGGAAGCTTACCCTCCTCCCCCTTGTAAACCTCGATTCCTATGGTAAAGATAAGGATCAAACCCAAAACAATCCATTTCATATACTTCTTCATAGGATTCTCCCCGTTTCAAGCCTTAGCATTAACCTCCGATCCAGCTCTTGCTTTTAAATTTCATTTTTAAAATCCATATATTCAAAACACATATCAGATTCAAGCTATTTCCAAAATTCATATATACTTTATTAGAATCACAATTGACATCAATATTTTGAGGTTTAAGTTCAATTGAGGTGTCGGGGTGTTTTTCTTGTCATGCCCGCGAAAGCGGGCATCCAGGTTTGTCGGCTAAAATCTTTCTGGATTCCTGCTTTCGCAGGAATGACAGCTTATTTTGCGGAAACTTTTCGACACCTCAGTTTAATTAAAGTTTAATAATTTATGTTTTAGGTTCTGAATTTAGAATTAGCATTGAAAGGACATTGTTATGGACGTAAAATCATACTGCGACACTGTCGGATCCGAACTTACCGGAATGAAGGCCAAACTCTATGATGTCATCCGCAGGTCAGAAAAAATGGCAGGCAACAATATAGAAAACGTCGAGCCCATGGTTGCCGAGTTGAAAGATATGGTGGATGATCTCGACGAGCGCATTGCATCTCTGGCTAAGGAATGCCCCACCGAATGGGGCGGCGAAAAATCAGATATCGACGGAAAGATGTCGCAGGTAACTCAGAAGTGGAAAGAAGTATGGGGCGTGATGGTTGAAAAAGAGTATGGCATCGGTGGTGCTTAGTAAAGGTTTGCCCGTTAAGGGTTTAAAACCGGTTTTAATCTATTGCGGTGCCCCAGTCGTACTGCCTTTTTATATATTTCAAAAACAAAGATGTTTCCGTTTTCACAACACCGTCAATTTTGTTGATCTTTTCGAAAATAAGATCGTTCAGCTCATCCAAAGATTTAACCACAAACTCGGTATCAATTCCAGTGCCGCCTGTAGTTTGAACAATGAACCATAATGGCTTTAATTTTTTAAGTTCCCTGATAATTTTGGTCATCTTCTTTATTTCAACATGAATTCTGATATTGCCCACCATATCGAAGCCAAGTTTCATCGGATTGCTCACAGCCACAATCTGGATAAACTCCTCTCTAATCAAACGGTTCAACCGTGTCCGAACGGTTGCTTCGGATATACTGATTTTTTTGGCAATTTCGGTATTTGATATCCTACCGTCTTTTTGAAGAAGTTCAATCATGCGGCAATCGACCTGATCGAGCGCTTTTTTCTTATTCAATGAACTATTTTTTTTCATCAGGCCTCCAATAACCTTTAAATTGAGTATAAAAGGATAATATTTCTGCTCACATCACTAGTCCTGGAGTGATCGCCAATAATCGTGAAAAACACATGCAATATTGCTCAATAATGTCAATTTTTTTTTACAATATTATCTAAATTCGTATTTTTTTAACAGAAATATTATATTTTTCGTTGTTAATGTCAATATTTTCTTGACAGAAAAATATGATTTGCCTAAAGTGAGCAAATATTGATACGGTTGATCGATTTAAATCCCATGGGAATAAACACTTACGCTTTAATGCAGATAGGGATTTAAAATTCAAGAATCCAGTAAAGGAGGATACGGTATGTCTCTGCCAGTTATGAAAAATTACGTCAATGGGGAATGGGTCGAATCTAAATCCACGACCATCGGTGATGTCTGGAATCCAGCCCGAGGAGAAAAAATTGCGCAGGTCGCTTATGGTACCGCAGAAGATGTGGATCAGGCAGTAAAGGCTGCCAGGGCGGCCTACCCGGATTGGCGCACCACGCCGCCGTTGACCCGCGCTCGTTATTTGTTTCGGTTAAAGGAAGCCTTTGAAGAAAATTTCGAAGATATTGCACGTGTCCTGACCACCGAACAGGGCAAGGCCATTGACGAAGCCCGGGGGGAAGTGCGGCGCATGATTGAAAATGTGGAACATGCCACCGGGGTTACCACGCTGATGTGCGGGTATACATTGGAAGACATCGCCACAGACATCGACTGCTATGGTCACCCGCAGCCCATGGGTGTGTTCGCAGCCATCGTTCCCTACAATTTCCCCGGGATGGTGCCCTGGTGGTTTCTACCCTACGCTATTGTTACCGGCAACACCTTCATCGTTAAGCCTTCCGAACAGGTTCCCATGACGCAAACCAAGATTTTTGAGGTGATCGATGAAATCGGTTTTCCGGAAGGTGTTGTCAATATGGTTCATGGATCCCGCGATGTGGTCAACGGGTTGCTGGATCATGCGGATATCGAAGGCATCTCATTTGTCGGTTCCACACCGACGGCCAGATATATCTATCAACGCTGCGGTGAAACCGGCAAACGCGTTCAGGCTTTGGGAGGGGCGAAAAATATTGTCGCTGTGATGCCCGATGCCGATTTGGATGCTGGAATGCCATCGCTGATCACCTCCTTTTATGGCTGCACCGGACAACGCTGCCTCTCCGGGGCGATTCTGGCAGCCGTGGGTGATGCGGCCGACGAAATCGTTGAAAAATTCAAAACTGCCGCACAAGCAGTCAGAGTTGGCGACGGCCTCGACGAACAAACAACCATGGGGCCGGTGGTCAGTGCGGCTCATAAAAAACGCGTGTTGGGCTATGTTGAAAAGGGCATTGAGGAAGGAGCCGACCTGATTCTGGATGGACGCGATTGCAGAGTTGAAGGCTATCCCAACGGCTTTTTCATCGGCCCAAATATTTTCGACAATGTGAAACCGGATATGACCATTGCCAGGGAGGAAATTTTTGGGCCGGTGGTTACCGTTGTGCGTTGTCAAGATCTTGATGACGTCATCGATTTGATTAATACACGTGGTTTCGGTAATGCGGCCTGTATTTATACTGGCAGCGGAGCGACCGCCCGTGAATTTAAATACCATGTAAAGCCGAGTATGATCGGCATTAATATCGGTATTGCCGCACCCATGAGCTTCTTTCCTTTTGGTGGTGCCGGCAATTCTATGTTTGGAAACATCAAGGCCCACGGTCAGGAGATTTTTAAATTTTTCACCGATACAAAGGTCGTCATCCAGCGCTGGTTCTGAGAATCGGTTTTAAAACCCCATCTTATACCCGATGGCTGCGTTGCGGGACGCTTCAAAATGCTCACATACTTCGTGTATGCTCGGCTTTTGAAACGTCCCACGCCTTGCCCTCGGGCATAACCTAACCTTTTAAAACCGATTCTACAAAAAACCAAAAAACTAAATATCGAGAGAGAGCTTCGGATCACAGGTTGGCAGATCTAATGAGCTCATATTCTAACGCGAAACTCGAAACACACAACACGACCATAGGAGATAAAGATGCCTCTGGAAAATTTTGGAAGTATACTCAATTTCGCCGAGGAACTGGAAAACCAGGACGAAGCGTTTTATTCCGCCGCGGCGAACAATCCGGCCTGTAATGAATACAAGAATTTATTCGAACAGTTTGCAGCTGATGCCAGCAAAAATATTAAAACCATTCAGCGAACTCGTCGGGAAAATGTCACTGAAATGATTCTCGAACCGATCAAGGATTTTGTCCGGGCTCCGTTTTGTGAGGAATGTGAGGGTGCAGCGACCATGGAAGCCGCTGAGGTGCTTAGCTCCGCGAAAACGCTAGAGGGTCGAGCAGAGCGATATTACACCGAAGCCGCCGCTAAAATAAAAGCATTGCCCGAAGTGTCCCGGGCCTTAAAGATATTAGGTAAAAAACACACGGCTCACATTGGAAAATTAGATGAGCTGTAATAATTACCCGACACATAAGGAGTAGAAAAATGAGTGTTGCAGAAGCCAAAATCAAAGAAATGACGGACCACACTTACGGCACCTGGAGCCGCCAAAAAGCATGGTCGACACCGATGCTGGTCACCGATGCCGAAGGCATTTATTTTTACAATTCCGACGGGAAGCAGTTTATGGACTTTTCCTCCCAGCTGATGTGCACGAATTTGGGGTTCAAAAACAAGGCGGTTACCGAAGCAATCATTAAACAGGCTGAAAAACTGCCCTACGTGGCCCCTGGATTTGTGACCGATGCTGCCATAGAGGCTGTGGAGGCATTGCGTTCGGTGATGCCGTCGGAATTATCCAAATTATTTTTTTCCACCAGCGGCACGGAAGCCAATGAAGCGGCTTTCAAGTTGGTCCGACAGTCCAAGTTTCCGGCCTATAAAATCATTTCGCGCTATCATTCCTACCACGGCGCGACTGCGGGCAGCATTTCCGCAACCGGAGATTCGCGCCGGTGGTATGCCGAGCTGGCTCGCACGAAGGTGCCGGGGGTGATTTTTGCACCGGACAATTACTGCTATCGATGCCCTTTCGACATCAGCTATCCGGGCTGTAAGGTTCAATGCGCCAGATACCTGGATTATATGATCAAAGAAGAAGGAAATGTGGCCGCCATGATCGTGGAACCTGTTGTGGGCACAAACGGTCGTATGGTACCACCACCGGAATATTATCCCACGCTGCGAAAAATTTGCGATGAAAACAATGTACTGCTGATTGCCGATGAGGTTATGTCTGGATGGTATCGCACCGGCAAATTATTTGCCATGGAGCACTGGAATGTTACACCCGACATCATGACCACAGCCAAAGGCGCCAGTGCCGCCTACACGCCATTGGCCATTACGGCAACCACGGACAAGGTGGCCAATTTCTTCGATGAGGAGCTTTTCTGTCACGGACATACCTATGCCTATCATGCGTTGGCGACGTCCGCCATACCGGCCGCCGTTGAGGAATACAAAAAATTGTACGATTCCGGATTGCCGCAAAAAGCCGGCGAGCATTTGAAACAAAAACTCTATGCCCTGGCGGAAAAACATATTTGCATCGGAGATGTACGCGGTCTGGGGCACTTCTGGGCCCTTGAAATCGTAAAGAACCGCGAAACCAAAGAGCCTTTTGACGTTAAAGCCGAAAAATTCGCCGGTAAAGCATTGATGCCTGCACAAATTGGTTCCGAAGCCATGAAAAATGGTCTTTATGTGGCTTCCTGGTATGATACGATGGTGATCGCACCACCGTTGATCATTACCGAAGAACAAATTGACAAAGCTGTCAGCATTCTCGATAAGGCCTTAGAAGTCGGTGATAAAGAAGCCGTTGAGACCGATGTGCCGGCCTCTAGAAGCGCTGAATTTACAAAATAGCAATAGAAGACCGACGACAGAAGGCAGAAAAGCAAATCATTTGATTAAAATTAAATAACATCTCCCGAAAACACTCCGGAAGTGAAATCAAGTCAAAAAGCGTGGCGGTACTTTATTGCCGTCACGCTTTTTTTAGCGCTAATATCGTTAAATAAGCTCTTTCCGCATGATTATGCTTATTGACGACGAAATAAATTCCCTCATAACATACTGATATTGTTTCGTTTATTCTTTACGGCTTGACCCTTCTGCTCATATTTTCTATAATTATTTATAAATACAATTTGCGCAAATTTACAGATCTTCTATCTTAACGCTCCATTGACACTCCAATAACACTGGTGGAGTGTCATCATTTCGGTCTATTCACAGTCTAATAGCTCGAATGATACCGCTGCGCAAAATCTTCGACATGTTTCTAAAATTAACTCGTACTTTAACTCTTTAATCAATTATTAAAGACTTTGGGTTTGATTATTTATTCATAAAGGTTTCATCCTCGGCAATTTACATGGCCATTATAAATCTAAAAAATATGGAAGTTGAATGCAAGATTGTGTATTACGGCCCGGGTCGTTGCGGCAAAACTACCAATCTCGAATATATTTTCAAAAACAGCAGACGATACATGACCGATGAAATGGTCTCCGTAGAAACCAAGGGAGATAAGACCTTATTTTTTGACTTTGCACCCATGGGGCTTGGTAAAATAAAAGGATGCGATGTAAGACTTCATCTCTATACGGTTCCGGGCCAAGTGAAATACAGCTCGACCCGAAAGCTGGTACTTAAAGGCGCCGACGGCGTGGTCTTTGTCGCCGACTCGTTAGAAGTACGGCACGAAAAAAATATTCTCTCGTTAAAAGATCTCAGCCTGAATTTAAAAGAATATGGCCACAACATTCTAAACTTTCCCATCGTTATGCAGTACAACAAGCGAGATCTCGCCAAGGACGGACTTTCTTTGCTACCCATCGAAAAAATGGAAAAGTCTTACAACAGTCAGCTCAAAGCGCCTTCCTTTCCTGCCAGTGCAATTACCGGAGAGGGCGTTAATGATACTTTGAAGAAATGCCTGGTGTTGACATTGCAGTCGTTGAAGAAAGAAGCGGGCTGGGCCTAGAATTGAATGCGGAATTCGGATTGCGGAATGCGGAAAGATCGGGTTACGCGATACGGGTTTCGGGTTGCGCGTCTCGCCTTGCACCTAACTCGTACCTCGTAACGCGTAACGCGTAACGCGAAACAATGTCTGATAACCAAGTTCTAAAAGCCAGAGATCATCGAAAATCGAGCAGCATGTTGAGTTGCATCTAATTTTTCTTGGCCTTTAAATATTCACGCCAGTATGGCTTGCCCGAGCCCATCATCACACTGATGGGATTGAGGGTCTCTATATTTTCACAGACAATTTTAATGGCTGCTGCAATCGGAACCGAGAGCAGAGCGCCAACAATCCCCCACAGCCAACCAAAGAACAACAGAGATAGCAGCACAACTACCGGACTTAAATTCAATTGATCGCCCAAAACCTTCGGAGCAATGCCGTTTCCCATACCCAATTGTATGGCCAGCAAAGCAAACAAAGTTATAATCCCGGGCCAGAAACTCGGATAAAACTGAACCAATGCCAAAAGAATGGGGGGAATGGAGGCAACGATGGAACCGACGGTGGGAATAAAATTGAGGAAAAACGCCAGCGCACCCCAGGTAACCGCAAAATCCACACCGATGATCGTCAGCGCAAACCATACCAAAATGCCGGTAACAGAACTGATTATAAATTGAAGGCCCAAATAACGTCTTATCTGGGCTGTGATCGAAAAAGCAATATTGCTAATTTGATCGGCGTCCTGGGCAGAAAACGATTTTAAAATCTTATATCGGAAATACGGCTTGCCCAAGAGGATAAAGAAAAGAAAAATGATGACCAGAACCAACTTTGATACAAAACCAAAGATGGACTGTGAAAAGGTTACCAGAATTCGACCAATATTATGCCCCCAGTTAATTCCCGCAAATGGATCAAAATCTAAATTCCATTGAGTCGTCACCATGGTGATGAGCTCTGTCATACGCGAATGGTATCTGGGGTATGCCGCTACGAAAGCGGAAAACCTCGAATACAAAAAAGTCCCGCATAAATAGAATAATCCGAGCAAGACAATCAGAATGACAAAAACGGCCAGGGTCGTGGGTATTTTTCGCTGGGTCATAAAATTGACTGCCGGACCGATCAAATAGGAAAGCAACCAGGCAATAATCAACGGCAGCACCACCGGCCCGGCAAATTTCAACACAGCGCCGACGGCCACCAATACCAGAATCCCCTGGAAAACAAATGTGATTTTGCTTCTATCAAACTGCATCGGTCCTATTTACATCTGAAATAATAATATTACAAGTTCTTTTACCCGGTGGTGCGTATACAGAATTTTGAGATAGCTTCTAGTTAGAGCCAGACTTGGCAATAATTTTTATTTCCTCTAAAATTTTTGACATGGCGGTACCGGCGGTTTCTTCCAAGTAGTAATCCGCATTGGGAAAAGATTTCTCCGGATTGACCTCAACGACGTTTGCCCCGTTTTGTTTGGCCACCGCAGGCATAGATGATTGGGTCATACTTTTCCCAAAGCCCCCCTTTTGATCGGAAAGTCGGGATCCCGCTTTCAGCAGATATGCCAGCCCCCGTGAGGGCCACACACTGCTTGTCGCTGATCAATCTCCGGGCCACCGTCTTATATGCTTCCTCCATTTGCGTCATCCTCTTTTTTAAGTTGAAATTTGGGGAACATATGTTTTGACCGCACATGTTTGGTTGGCATCGCAATTACCGCAGTTTCGCGGGTGGGTAAGACATCCGGCCTTATAAGCGTAAGTACCTGCCAGCTGAGTCTCTTTGGATTGGTAAAAGGGTTTTATCGTTTCATCGGTGTTCGATACCCTGCCCGAGATGCCCGTATGGCCGGACCAATAAGCATTCTTCAAACCGGATTGCCGTGCGATGTCCACACATCGTTGCATAAGATGCCGATCCGATCCAGGATGATTTTCCAGTGCGAAGTTCGGTCTAAACGCCAAAAAACACACCGGCAGCGATGGATCGATGGAGGCAATAAATTTGGTTAACGGCTTGATATCAGATTCATTAATTTGGGGAATCACAACAATCCGGTACTCCCAGAGTTGGTTCTTGGCAAATCTTCCGATATACTCCGCATTTCTGAGCGTCGGGGCTGCCGAGGCACCTGTCAAGCTCAACTGAACGTCTTCATGGTAAGCTTTTAGATCGAAGGTAATGGAAGTGGTAAACGCTAAAATCCTCATGAGGCTGGTTTTGGTCATATAGCCATTGGTGTCAAAGTTTACTTTGGTACCCGAATCCAGATTCCTTGCTGCTTCAACAACCTTTTCGATATAAGGCAGGTGAATGGTGGGCTCACCGCCGGAGAAGAATATTCGATCGGCTCGCATTCGCCTTCCGGAAACGGAATTCAACTGATCGACGCACTCGACGGCAAGGTCCTGCGGATCTACAAACCCTCTTTGTTGAATATTGTTGTCCGGGTATTGGGATATTGACCAGTTCTGGCAATGCAAACACTTATAGTTGCAGCCGGCCATAAATACCGTATAGCTTTCCGGAGGGGCCGGATGCAGTGTTGCTGATGCCACAGTGGGCAATGTAACTTTGCAAACACCGGTTTCACCGTTTAAGCGGTTTACTTGACAGCGATGTTCACAAAGTTCGCAATGACTAAGTTCACTGAGAAAATCCGATGGCTTCATTTCACTTCGATATCTGATATTTCCCGGTGATACCGCCTTCGACTTTTCCATAGTTTTTTACCGCCTGCGCCATGACATCCACGCCGTTGGTAATCACCGCACCGGGTTGAATGACAAGCACTTGACCACGAAAATAAACTTTGCCCCCGACATTTCCGTAAATTTCACCCATCTGCGCCATAATCGCCAGGTCGGTACTGCAGTTTCCAAATATTTTCACCACCTGTCCCATATACAGCGTCTTTTCGTGGATGTCTTCCTGTACCTCGATTGTCTGGGCTTTGACCACGTGTTCAAATCCCAGTTGGCTAAACTCCTGGGTCATGTCATCCAGCATTCCCATCACGAACCTAAAACCGACATAACCTGCAATGGCAACCAGGATAATGATGACCAGACAACCGATTCCACAGCCGATTCCCCATTTTGCCCCAGATGATAGCCCTTTTTTTTCTAAATTTTCCTGCATGCCCTTTCTCCCCGTAGTTTTGATAAAACCTTTGCGGCTTTGTGAAAGATTTCCAGGAGGTCGTCATTTTACATTAACATGAAGCCATCTCAAAAATAGGATTTTGGTTCAAGATTCCGTCTTCGTCACGCTAAAAGCGTGACTACGCCGGGACATGCGCGGCGGGGCCGAGTTTCAAACCGCGGGTCCGCCTGAGGCGGATCGAAGGATTTGAAACGCGGCACCAATCCCGCCGAAAAAGGCGGGAGGCCAAAAGACATTTTTGAGTTGCCTTCAAATATTATCTCGGAGAATATCGTCATCACCCGGAATAAGGGATGAATTTGGCAAGGATAGCGAAAGAACTGTCTTCAAAGATTTCTTTTTGCAAATGGGCCGCAATGACGTCTAAGGCAGCCTGTGCTTCTTGTAGTTTTTTTTCAAATCGCAAAGGCACAATACGCTGTAGATCATCTTCATCTAATATTTCTACGAGATGTCGGCCGTCGACCGAATTTTTGCCAATATGCGTCATTAATGCCGAAAGAACCTTAACCATATAACGATCGAATTCAGACTTTTGGGAGGCCAGGATGTTTTCGCAGAGAAATTCATAGCAGACCGGCGGTCTGCCGATAAAAAGCCTGCATCCGCTATCTGTCAACCAGCCGGATTCGGTGTCATAGTTTGCTGAGGGCGGGTAATTTTCGAGTATATGAGAAAGAAACGGGCTTTCGAGAGTTTCGCGACAAAAATCCCGGTTGCAGCAGACCTTATCACAACAGGAACAATGCCGGGCAAAAACTGAATCCGTCATCAAGCGTACATCTTTTTCGAAATTTAAATATTTTTCGATGATATCATCCAGTTCGGACACCTGGGTTAAATCACACTGGTCGTATGCGCGGCAATGGTTTCAATGATTTCATCCCAAAGGACCGAATATACCATTCCATGCCCCAGTCCTTTGATGATGACAAGTTTGGCCCCAGGAACAGCTTCTGCCGTGTCTTTGCCATGGGCCAGTGGCAACAAGGTGTCATGGCTGCCATGGATGACAAGTGTTGGTACATCGATGGCTGCCAGAGCATCTTTGCGGCTGCCGCATGCCAATATCGCCGCCAACTGCCGTGTAAAGCCCATGAGATAAAAAGATCGATCATAGCTTGAGGCTGAAATTTCGTTTTGGAGCCTTTCATCATACTTGTCTGACCCACCGGCAAATGCCCGGTAAACATCGGCCATATGCTGGATGTAGGCATCGCGCTCTATCGGTGGGGGTGCCACCATCGCCTCCATGGCTTGTGGTTCGGCCCCGGGCAGTCCGGGGTCGCCGGTTGACGATTGCATCGAAATCAAAGAGATAACCCGCCGGGGATGTTCGATGGCCATCATTTGGGCAATCATACCTCCCATGGACGATCCACACACATGCGCCTTTCGAAGATTTAGGGCATCCATCAATCCTACCGTGTCAGCTGCCATTTCGGAAAGAGAGTACGGAGATTCTACGGCTTTGCCTTCCTGGGTAGCAGCAAAGAGTTCAAAAATATCCGGCACACCTAAATCGTCTAATTTTGTGGAAAGACCAACATCCCGATTGTCAAACCGAATGACAAAATGCCCCTTGGTGGCCAGTTTTTCACAAAAGCTTTCAGGCCAGGCGACCAGCTGACAGCTGAGTCCCATAATAAGAATCAATGGGCGGTCTTCAGGCTCACCGAAGGTATCATACTCAATTTCAATTCCGTTGGCGTGCACGCGCGGCATCTAATATCTTCCTAATGTGCTGTCTCAGATATTAATTACAACACTATATCCAGTTAATCCCTTAAATCCTGTCCAAATAAAATCTTCGTGCTCCATTTATCGCGCAAATCGGCTCTAATCATATTTCGGTTTGCGCTTTTCGACAAATGCATTCAGCCCCTCCTGGCCATCGGGATGCTCGGCACATTCGCACAGCCCCACCCTTTCCATTTCAATTTGTGATTCAAATGAGGTCGTAAAGGAATCCGTCAGCAACTTTTTGGCCAAGCCAAAGGAATGCACCGATCGTTGCACCAATTGCCGTAGCATGGATAGCGCCTCCTCAAAGGCCTTCCCGTCATCGGCAATCTTCGTTACCATTCCCCATTCCAAGGCCTGTTCTGCAGAAATGGGATTATCGAATGCGGCAATTTCCAGGGCCCGGGCCAAGCCCACCACTCTGGGCAGGGTGAATGTGCCCCCTCCGTCGATACACAACCCATTGGAGGTATAGGCTTGAATCAGGCGTGCCGTTTTCTCGATTACCCGAAAATCACAGGCAAGTGCCAGTGAAAAGCCGCCACCGGCGGCAACGCCGTGGATGGCCGCCACCACCGCCTTTCGCATCCTCCGAATTTCTGTGATCGCCAGATGAAACTGCGCGGCCAAACGATGAAACGCATGACCGGCGCCCTCAGGGGATTCAACTGCGTATTTGAGATCACCACCGGCACAAAATGCCTTGCCTTTTCCGGCAATCACAATTCCTTTGATCCTCTCATCTTTGGCCAGCACCATAAGATGATCCGCCAGTTGAGAAACCATTTCCAGGTTAAAGGCATTGTAGGCCTCCGGCCGATTTAAGCTGACTTCGGCAATGTTTTCGTCGTGCTTCACTTCGATCAGGTCAGGCATCAAGCTCCTCCTTTTCATTAAAAATCCGAAGAAAAATCTACTTGGGATTTAAGATGACGATGATTTAATTATCCCCCAAAAGCGCCTTGTAAAATACGCACACGGACGCCCTCTTTCAATTTCTCTTCAATGTTTACGACCACATTATCTATGGCCGCAACACCGCCGTCTGAAGAGGAGATCTCCAGGTAGGCCAAAAGGTCTTTGACCTTGGCGCCATCTGGAATCTCGACTTCAAGGCCATCTTCGGGATCATATTCTGGATATCGCTGGGGCAGGGTCCCGAATAATTTAACCCATACTTTCATTGACCGTCCTTGTTAAAAATCAAAGGTACTATCCAAATCTTCATCACTGACAATAAACACCTTATTGTGAGGCGGCAGCGGTTCTTCATAGAAAAACGCTGCCAGTCGATCGTCTTTGTTGGTGAAACCGGCCTTACGGTTAAACTCTCGCTCTGCTTTCAATACCCGAATCCCCATATCCTGGTAGTCTTGCGGTCCAAGTTGGCTGCCGCACTTTGCATTGATCATCTTCAGCAGGGCGTCTCTGACTTCAGGGACAGCCAACACGCCGCCTGCAAGCATACACAGTCCGGTGCAGTCTAAAGCGGCCATGGAAATCTGAGAATCTCGTGAGGCCTCAACCTGGCCTTCGGCCGCAAGGGGATCCAACGCTTTGCCCAGGTACGCCCCCACAAGGTTGCCGGCCGTGTGGTCTGCCCCCATGGGGCAGGTGGCATAGGTAACGCCATTGCCCTGCATGGCTCTGGGATCATAGGCAGCAATGCTCTGGCCTTTAACCACCGGAATACGATGGTGGTTGAAATGTTTGCCGACAGCCTCCGGACCATTGCCAAGTACTTTGCCAATTTCGCTATCCTTGGCAATTTCCTCCATCATCTCAATGGCGGCCGGCCCGTCACCGAATTTTTTATAACCTGCATCCATGGCGACGGCGATGGCCACACCGGTATTTATGGTGTCCAGTCCGATGTCATCGGCCAGAAAATCCAGCCTGGCAATCACATCCAAATCATCAATTCCGGTCATACCGCCCATCGACCAGATGGTTTCATATTCCAGCGAGGCGGTCATATATTTACCGCTTTGATCCACATATACATTGGAGCAATGAATGATGCACTGAGAACAACCCATATGGGTGGTTTGGCCGCCGCGTGTTTTAATGGTTTCGGCCATAGCTTCACCGCTGACTTTTTCCCAGCCGGTGAATTCACCCTGGGTCGCATTATAGCTGGGAAATGCACCGAGAGAATTCACGGCCGCTACAAGGCCCGCGGTCCCAAGGGAACCGAGCATTTTGCCGGTAAACGGATTGTCCTTTACGGCCTTGGCAAAAACCCTGGCTGCGTCCTTGAAAGTATCCGCATCGTCGATGGCATCGGGGCTTTTTCCCTTCTGACTGATGACAATGGCCTTCAATCCTTTTGCTCCCATAACTGCGCCAAGGCCTCCCCGCCCGGCAGCACGGCAGGGCCGTCCATCTACATCAGAGGTTTGGATCGAAGCCGACGCCATTTGGTATTCACCGGCAGGTCCGATACATAAAATGCCGTTTTTCTCCCCATAGGTCTGAAGCAGCTTTTCAACCAAAGCATAGGCACGCATGCCTTGATACGCATCCGCCGGTTCAAGTTTGGCGTCCCCGCTTTCATCGATGATCAGGTTAAACAGTTTAGCGTCCGGTGTCTGATTTTCAACAATAATAGCGGCAATACCCAGTTTCCCTAACGCAGCGGCGACAGTTCCACCCGCATTGCTTTCTTTGATGGTGCCGGTCAGCGGGCTTTTTGCGCCGATGGAAATCCGGCTGGTGTTCACCAGTGAGGTTCCGCTCAAAATACCAGGGGCAAAAATAAGCTTGTTTTCGGACCCCAGTGGATCACACGTCGGCGGAACTTCGTTGTTGATCATGATGGATGTCAGCCCTCTTCCACCTAAACCCACATATTCCTGGGGAACTTCCTCCACAGTTACAGTTTGCTCATTCATATTCACATGCAAAAAATTCATATAATTAACCTCCTCAATAAAGTTAGAATAAAATTCGAATTTCTTATTTCGTGTTTCCTGTTCAGATGGGTTAGATGTCTTCCATCTGAAGTTCCGTAGTTATATCCACACACCCACTAATGGTTCGCGCCACCGGACAAAAATCCGCATGAAACTCATGCACCTTTTCCACGGTCTCATGTTTATCTTTGTCGACTTTCAAATGATAGGTAACGTGGATGCGTTTGATCACCAGCACTTTGCCGTCCTTTTCGATCTCCCCCCGTGCTTCAGAATAAAGCTTGCCTTCTCCGGCCGGAATGTCACGCGCTTCCAGCGCGCCACCAAAGGTTCCCGTCAGTCAACCGGCAGTCGATGCGACCACATAATCCAGCGTTGTGGCATGCGGTTCGTGCACCTTTGGATCAACACCGTAATTTTCAGCAATTTCAGAATGAACACCGAAAAGAACCGGTGACGGTTCTTGTGGCAAATAGGCGCGACGCAGTGGACCCTTCACACGTTCAATTCTAACCTTCGCGGTGTAGACAACAGAGTCGCTCATAATTCCTCCTTCCTTAAAAACCATTTTCAGACCAATCTTAATCGCAATGGAATATTGTATTTTCCGGGGTTAAAGGCATTGAGTCTCTTGATATCTGCTCTATGTATAACGTCAGTTATTGAGCCGACTGGCGATTGCTTCGGCGGCCACAATTCCACTGGCCGAAGCCTGAATTAATCCCCGGGTGATGCCGGCACCGTCACCGATGGCAAAAAGGTTTTTGACATGGGTTTCCAGCTCCGGAGATAAGCCGATGCGGTTGGAATAAAATTTCACCTCAACACCATATAGGAGTGTATGACGCGAATAGACTCCCGGCGCCAATTTTTCGAGCGCCTGGAGCATTTCGATGATGCTCTGCAGGTGTCGGAAAGGAAATACAAAACTCAAATCCCCGGGAGTTGCCTCGGGAAGGGTGGGACGTGTAAGACACCGGTTTATTCGCTCCCGGGTGCTGCGCCGGCCAGCCAGCAAGTCTCCCAGTCTCTGAATGATGGGGCCTTTACCCAACAAATTGGCCAGCCGGGCAATGTAAAACCCATAGGCGATGGGGTCATCAAAAGGTTCGGTAAAGGCGCTGCTGACCAATATCGCAAAGTTGGTATTTTCACTTTTTCTTCCAGCATAGCTGTGGCCATTGACGGTCAGGATCTCGGAGCTTTTCTCAACCACCACCTCACCGTAAGGGTTCATGCAAAACGTACGCACCTTGTCGTCAAAGGTTTTGGAATAGTAAATGAGTTTTGACTCGTATATAATATCGGTGATTTCTTTGAAAACCGGGGCAGGCAGTTCAACCCGCACGCCGATATCCACCGGGCTTGCTTTGGTTTTAAGCCCCAGTGCTTCTGCCTCTTTCTTCATCCAGCTGGCACCGGATCGACCCGGGGCCGCAATCACAAAACGGCTTTTGATCGCATCCCCACTGGCCAGTTTAACACCTTTAATTCGGCCATTTTCCGCCAACAGATTTTCAACCCGACAGTCCGTCCGGATTTCAACATTTTGATTAATTGTTGTTTGCAGCCGATCCAACACTGTGAGGCAGTTTTCGGTACCGATGTGTCGAATACGAGATGGTATCAGCTCCAGATCTGCCAATCGCGCCCGATCCGCCAAGTCTTCCAATTTGGGAGAAGATTCACCAAAGACCCGATCGGGAGCGCCATGATCCACCCAAATCCTGTCTGACTTCTGAAGCAGCTGATTCAGTTCTTCCGGCTCCAGATACTCCCCTAAAAACCCGCCGACTTCCGGGGAAAGTGTAAGCTTGCCATCACTGTAAGCACCGGCACCTCCCCATCCGCAAAGCATTCCGTTGGATTGCTTTCGCTCGCGCTGGTCTAGATTCTTTCCAAGTTCCAATAATAATACAGGTCCGATACCCAGTTCTGACAATGTCAGGGCCGCAAAAATACCGGCCGGACCGGCACCTACAATCGTTACTTCATAATCCATTGCTTTCACCTCAAAATACACAAAAATAACTTTAAAAAACCTATTGTATCTCAAAAAATGACGGTATTCACAACCAAAAACATCGAAAGGTTAGATATTTTGATACTCGGTAATTAACAGATCAACTAATTCACTGAAGTGGGCGATGGCATTTTCAATAGGTTCCGGAATGCGCATATCAACGCCGGCATCCAGAAGCTCATCCAATGGAAATTTGCTGCCGCCGAGTTTTAAAAAGTTCAGATAGGCCTCCCGTGCCGCCGAACCATTGCGCATGACGTTAGCGGCAAGAGCAATGGCCGCCGATACGCCGGTGGCATATTTATAAACATAAAACGCCGAATAAAAATGAGGAATCCTTAAACACTCCAGCTCCAGCTGATCATCAATAAGCATGCTGTCGCCAAAATATATTTCCAGCAATTCCCGATAGCGATCTTTGATGACATCAAGGGTTAGCGGCCGGTTG
This sequence comes from Desulfobacterales bacterium, assembly GCA_050116155.1. GTDB lineage: Bacteria > Desulfobacterota > Desulfobacteria > Desulfobacterales > JAHEIW01. The sequence goes on along the minus strand of JASFPE010000009.1, from coordinate 5,535 downwards.
GCCTCGACAATCTCGTGGGTGATCTTTTCAAATTCGGCAAACATGGTCTGACGAAACAGGGTCGCCCGAATATTGTCTATCTCCCGGTTTAATATATAGATTTTCATCTTGGGATCGTCTTTATAGTCATCCAATAGATATCTGCTCAATAAATCCTCGTTAAAGGTGGAGGCTACCTCGGCCACGAAGATGGTGTAGTCATGGTAGACATAGGGCTGGCTCTGGTTTGAATAATAGGAATGCATCGAGTGGCCGGCTTCATGAATCAGTGTGTACAGACTGTTGATGTTCTTTTCTTCATAATTGAGCAATATATAGGGGGGCGAGTCATAACACCCCGAAGAATAGGCGCCACTGCGTTTGCCCCGGTTTTCATAACGGTCCACCCACCCGCCAAGCAAACCGTTTTTTAAGACTTCGGTGTATTGCTGACCGAGGGGCGCCAGGGCGGATACACATACTTCCACCGCTTCTTCATAGGTCATCTGAAAGTCAATATCACTGATAATCGGAACGTAGGTGTCATAAAAATGGAGTTCTTTAATACCTAACGCTTGCTTCCTAAAATCCAGGTATTTAAAAAGCGGGGCTAAATTTTTTTTTACCGTTTCAATTAAATTATCATAGACCGTCTCCGAGATGTCATCCGCAAACAATGGCATTGCGCGGCAGTTTTCAAAATGCCTGACCCTGCTGTAGAACAAATCTTTTTTAAGGGATTGGGTCAGGGCCGCCGCGATGGTGTGTTGATGATTTTCATAGGCCTGATAATATTGGAAAAAGGCGTTGCGCCGAATCTTACGATGGGGATTAATCAAGAAGGTCGTAAAATTTGCGTGGCTTAATTCAATTTTCTTTCCGCTTTCATTTTCAAGGGTTCCGAAATGCAAATCCACATTATCCAATTGTCCGAAAACCTGGGACGGCGTGCTGGCAATCTCACGAGTCATGGCCAGAATCTGTTCTTCGGATTCGCTGCGGGTATGGGGTATGTAACGTAGGATTTTTTGCAAATAAAATCGATATTCAGCGATGGCTTTATCCTCAAAATAGGCGGCGATGACATCGTCCGGCAGGGATTGGATCTCCGGACTTAAGAAGCTTGAAAGTTCAGATGTCCGGGTAGACAGGTTAAGTGCCCGCTGATACATACCCAAATAGAATTGATTGGATTTGTCTTCATCGCTTTTCAAATGGGCATAGGTATAAAGTCTATCAACCTCCCGGCTGATCGATAAATGTGTCTCGACCGCATCTTTAAATACGGCCAGAGAATCCTTAAGGCGACCTTTGAATTTGGCGTAGGATTCCAGTTTCTTTTCAACTTTGCCAAATAAGCCATCCCATTCTTCGTCGTTTTGAAGCAACGGTCTCAAATCCCATTTGTAGTCATCCGGGATGCTCTTTCGTACGGGTATTCGCTTGCTGGTCATACCTGATCCTTATGTCTGTGAACCGCGCAGGGACTCGCAAAACATTCTAACGAATTGTGGTTATAACCCCATGGGTTCCAAAAATTTATTTTCGGCGCCAGTCAGTAAATTTGGCCGAGATAAATTCAATAATTGTGTTATGCTCCTCCTTACCGGAACCTGATATGTGCATGGGATTTCCAAAATGAATCCGAACTGTTTTTTCAGGCCTAATTTTCCCGAAGTCCTTGAGCCTTCGCCCAAGACCCCAGGCATCCGTTTTTAGTGCAAACGGAACCACAGGGACATCTGCGCGCTTTGCCAGCTTTACGCCCAACGTGTTAAACTTATCCGTATCAAATATAGGACTGCGTGTGGTTTGCGGAAAGATGACAACAGAAACATTGCGATTCAAACGATTCTGGCCTTCTTCCAGAACGATTTTTAAGTCATCGCGTGGATTGATCCGGCCGACAACAACCGGGTCACGAGAGCGCAAGATAGGCCCGAAAAAAGGGTATGAAATCAGACTTTCTTTTACGACAAAGGTAACATCACGATACGGCTGAATAAGGCAGGGTAATACAAACGTCTCCAAAACACTCATATGATTGCCCACAAATACGCAAGGCTCTTCAAGATCCCGGAAAAACTCCACATTCTGTATATCGAAATGCGTCCCAACGGACTCCAAAGCCCTAATAATTCCGATGCTGCTGCGAATCCACGCTTCACCGTCATAGATGCCTTTTTGTGCTAACCGATTGGACTTCATAACGATATATACCATTTTGGCATAAAAGATGGCGGTGGGATGGTTGCGGGCAAACCAGGAGATATGCGTGTTTGCCGAGCTGTATGTATTTTGTGTGGTTAAGTGTTGCAATGGTATTCCAAATAAAATGATGGAAAGATGAAATTTTGAAATTCCGATATGTTAAATTAATTATACATTATTATGGGATCTGTCAAATTCGGTGACGCCGATCTGGTATTTTTCCCAATATGGATCAATTCTGAAAAAAATCGGTATCTTGGAGGAGGATGGAGGATCGATAAAAAAATCACGGCGGTTAAAAGCGGGTGTTATGGGCAACGTGGCCTTCAGGAAAAAAGTCAGCTAGGCAGGCCCTATGATCAGCCACACATTTTTATGACCATAGATTCGTGATGATCTGCCACATCACGACCACTGCGGCAAATGTGGCCACTAAAAGTAGACCCTGGCCAATAATCGTAAGCATTTTCGCTCCTTTAGGATTTCGTTGTCCGTCATATACGACGAATCCAGGCCGGCATCTTTTAAAATTTTAAATCTTGTGCAAAAAGCAGACCAATTCTGGCCACTAATCCGATTCACTGTAATATCAGAACGATATAGAACGAGGAAAGAATTACTTTTCATCGTTTTGACAATAATCGGCACATTTAATGCCCTGAAATGTCATCTGAAGCTTAATGCGGATAAAACGGCTGTCGATTGCCGGTAAAGGTCACATCATAGCCGCGAAAAAAACGCGGATGCAATTTTAATTTTAAAAAATGACACTATCGAAATTATATGTAATTTTAAACAGTTTCATCTGCAAACGAGCGGAAACAGGCATTATTGTTTGACAGCCTAGAGGAGATCGGCTATAATTATAAGAAAATATAGTATTTTTTTATTGGCCACGCTTTTAAAAAATGGCAGAGGGTGGCATTGGCAAAAACAGCAATCAATTTAAAGTATCGTTCTGCTGAGCGTTTCTACAAAGACTACATCCAGCTCAGAAAAGGACAAATATTCCTTCCCGCCAAAAAAGTCTTACCCAGAAAAACCATCATCGCATTACATATAACTGTTCCCGAAATAAACCGGGTATTTGTGGCCAATGGCGCCGTCATCAGCTCAATCGATCTGCAAACCTCCGAAAAGCTGAACAAGCCTCCAGGAATGCTGGTGGCGATAATTGGAGGCCCAAATTCGATTATCGCCGAGCTCAATTCAGCACTTCGCAACAGTGAGCATTACAGAAATATACTGGGCTTGACCGAACCAAAAACCCGATCTGAATCGCCCGTCGCCGATCCTACCGACATGCAATTAAGTTCTACCAAGGAGAAAATCCCTGCAGATTCCAAGCCAGAAATTCAAAAAGCAGCGGAGACTGCCTCCCCCAAAGCGCCACTCACGCAGCCAAAGCCTGCTCAGAAACCGGCTACGCAAAGAAGTGCCACGAATGAAGCCGAAGATCGCTCTTCTATGGATGAAGAGGATCTGCCAGATGATATGCTGGGAGATCCCGAGGATGCCGACCTGTCCATCGCATGGTTGAAAGAGGCCGTAGCTCAGGAAGAGGTTACCATAGAAAAAGAGCCGGAGCCGGAGGTTGCCGTTCCGCCAACCACTGAAAAGAACAATCTTACCATTGCCGAGCGGGAAAAAGTTAAACCGGTGGCCGAGTTTATCATGGATCTGACAAAGGCCATGCTGCGCAGCGGTTATTATTCTACGGATCATCCCGGAGCCCAGGATGCCAAACGCGGTCTTTACGATGCCTTTCAAAAGAGTCTGGGAGATTCCAACGAAATTATGATTACCAGTCAGGAAACCCGAGAGCAAAGCGATATTTTAATCACCGGTATCCTGGATGAACCGGTCAATGTGCGCACCCTGGTAGGAGCGGGCATGGCCGAGCTTTTTGTCCCCAAACTCAGAGAATATTTCAATCGCAAGGGTCTCGTCAGTTTCGCGATCAAGAAAAGTATTTCACTTGAGCATTTTGAAGGCTTTGTGGATATCATGAGTGATCCCAAGGCCGACCGAGGAGAAAATTCAAAGGTTGGAGAATTGCTATCCAACGCGCTGGTTGAACGCGGCATCACCGAAATATCCACCGTCTTCATGGACGATATGATTGCGTTGGAACTCAATCTACCCTGGCGCGTGGAGATGGCAATTCAGCGTCTGGCAAAAGATCTTAAAGTGTTGCCCATGTTTAAAAGCAGATCAGATGATGCCATTCGCGAAATGAAGCTGCAGATTATTCAAGATATTATTCGGCCTTTAAAGCATCCCGAATTTTTGAAAGATCTCATTATCAACTGTTACATCATCGCCAAACACGTGGAGACGGTTGATACTAAAGATATTGAAAAGGTTATCATTGAGGCGTTTCCCCTGGAAACCTTGCTGCCGACATCGCGATACATATTTGACGAGCTCAACCATTTGCGAGAATTAAATGCAGAAACACCGGACAATCCAGTCCTGCTCAGGCGATTTACCGGTGTCAAAAGAATTCTTATCTGGGTGTCACGACGTTTGGTTCTGGCGGACGTACGCGGCGCACAGGGTTTTTTGGAGCAGCTTTATGTAAATGAAATTCTTACATTCGAAGAACTTCCAGCGGATGCCCAATATTTAGTAAACACCATGAAGATCGCCAATGACGTTCAGACCAACTTTTCAAGCTATCTGTTCCGAATCATGAACGTCGATACCGTTGAAAACGCTGCGGTTTTAATAAAGTGCTTCCGCAGGATAATGCCGGTTTTCATTGAACATGCGGATTGGGAAACTATTCTGACCATCACCAAGGCGTTTTCCCAGACTGCAAGAGATAATAAGGTATTTAACCAAGATGCCGGACTGCCATCAAAACCACACAAATTTATTTTTAAAGATTTAACCACCGAGCTGTACGAAGCCTACATAGCAGCAGATGAATCACAGCGCCAGGTTATCGGGCGCATTGCTGCAAAACTGGGGGCTCAGGGCATTGAGATTTTAAGCCGCGTATTGTCGGACTGCGATGATCGTACAGTCCGCAAAGATGCTACGGACTTCCTGATTCAAAAGGGCGATATGGCGCGGCGATGGGTACTGAAGGTCCTCGATGATCCAAACCGGCCGTGGTACTTGCAGCGCAATGCATTGATGATTCTAAGATATGTCGGGAAAGGGAAAGATGATATAGATCGGGCCCGTAAACTTCTGGGCAACTCCCATCCAAGGTTGCGTGACGAAGCGTTAAACACGGTGCTCACCCTGAAAGCCAGTGATGCTGAACAGCTGGTTATCGAAGCATTAAATGACCCGGATGATAAGGTACGCTGGCGGGCGACATCGGCCCTGACC